>CANGOE010000003.1 GCA_947455455.1 Hyphomicrobiales bacterium | reverse complement strand
TGCCCTTTGTCATCCATGGCCATTTCGGCATGGGTGATGTGGTCGCGGCCATGCGCATCGGCCAGAAAGGCCTCGGTACGGTCGCCGGTCCATTTGACAGGACGGCCGACTTTCTTGGCGGCCCAGACGCAGACGGTTTCTTCGGCATAGATGAAGATTTTGGAACCGAAACCGCCGCCGACATCCGGCGCGATCACCCGCAATTTATGCTCAGGTGCAATCCCGATAAAGGCCGACAGCACCAGACGCGCCACATGCGGGTTCTGGCTGGTGGTGTAGAGCGTGAATGCATCCTGACCGGAATCATAATCGCCAATCGCCGCGCGCGGCTCCATCGCATTGGGGATCAGGCGGTTGTTGACGATATCGAGCTTGGTGACGTGTTTGGCCTTGGCAAAGGCCGCTTCCGTTGCGCCTTTGTCGCCCAGATGCCAATCATAGACCTGATTGTTGGGGGCCACGTCATGGATGACGGGCGAACCGCTGTCGGTGGCATGCGTCATATCGATCACCGGCTTGAGCACCTCGTAATCGACATGGATTTTTTCGACGGCATCGCGCGCCTGCGCCAAAGTCTCGGCAATCACCACCGCGACATGGTCGCCGACATAACGGACCTTGCCCTGTGCCAGAGCAGGATGGCCGCCGGCCTTCATCGGCGAACCATCTTTGGAATGGATCATCCAGCCGCAAATCAGACCGCCAATGCCGTCTTTGGCCAGATCGTCACCGGTCAGGACAGCAATGACCCCATCAGCCTTTTGAGCGTCAGAGATGTCGAGTTTTTTGATGGTGGCATGGGCATGGGGAGAGCGCAAAAAGGCGGCATGCGACTGTCCGGGCCGATTGATGTCATCGGTATATTGGCCCTTGCCTGTAATGAAACGGAAATCTTCCTTGCGGCGCACAGGAGCGCCAATACCGGTAGCTGACATCAGTCTATCCTCCTCTGGGCCCCTGGTTGATCCGGGGGTCGTTATGGGGAAATGAAAGTCATGAAAACCATTGCCTCCGGTGATCCCTGACAGGGCAACACATCAGCGCAACGGCTCCCGTCCGAAACCTTATTTGGACCCTGCCATGGCATGCGCCCCGGCCGCCACCGACTTCACAATGTTGTGATAGCCCGTGCAACGGCAGATATTGCCTTCCAGTTCCTCGCGGATCGTGTGCTCGTCGAGATCGTGTCCCTTGCGGTTGACGATATCGATGGCCGACATGATCATGCCGGGCGTGCAGAAGCCGCATTGCAAACCGTGGTTCTCGCGGAAGGCTTCCTGCATCGGATGCAACACGCCGTCATGGGCCAGCCCTTCGATGGTCACAACCGAGGTGCCGTCACAGCTTGCCGCCAGAGTGGTACAGCTTTTGATCGCCTTGCCGTCGACATGGACAACGCAAGCCCCGCATTGGCTGGTATCGCAACCGACATGGGTGCCGGTCAGCAATAAATTCTCACGCAGAAACTGGACGAGCAAGGTGCGCGGATCGATTTTAGCCGAAACCGCCTTACCGTTTACTGTCATCGAGACAGAAATCATCGAAAACCTCCCTGAATTGCCGAATTCTCGTTCTTGACCCGTCATCAACCCTGCTGACATCAACCTTGCTGAATCGTCTGCCATATCTTTGCCAGTTTGGCGCAGAAATCATCGGCACGACAAGCACGATTTTATATCATACACGATTTGAAACCGATTTGATTGGCGCTGAGTGTGAAACGAGGATCAGTGCCGGTCAAGCCATCTGTGATCCCTAACCCCGATGCCAACCCAATTTTTGACAGGCAAAGCCACATCCCGCCCAAAATTGTGAGAGGCGACCCGATCATCAGGCCGCTGTGCCACCTACTTCTTTTGCAAAATTGGCAAAAAATTCATCGGCCATTTTCTTGGCCACGCCATTGATGAGACGACCGCCGAGCTGGGCCAGCTTGCCGCCGATCTGGGCCTCGACATCATAGGACAATTTGGTGCCTTCGGGGACGGTTTCCAGCCTGACCACCGCGCCACCTTTGGCGAAACCGGCGACACCGCCCTCGCCTTCGCCCGAAATCTTGTAGCTGTTGGGCGCGTCGATATCGCTCAACACGACTTTGCCCTTGAAGGTCGCACTGACCGGACCGAGTTTGACTTTGGCCACGGCGACAAAGCCGTTATCTTCGGTTGTTTCCAGACTCTGGCAACCGGGAATACAGGCCTTGAGCACCGCAGGATCATTGAGCTTGGCCCATACATCGGCTTGCAAAGCAGGCAGAATTGCCTCTCCCGTCATTGTCATTGCCATCAGTCAGTCTCCCTTGGTCAGTCCGGAATTATCTCGTTTGTCAGGTGCGGAATCCTAATCAGTTCCGGGCCGCTGTCCACCGCTTTGTTGGAATAAGGTCACGCCATGCAAATTGTGCATAGGGGCATTGACCTGTTGGCGTATCGCAAAAGCCTTGCTATGAATGGATCGATTCACAGCCAAACAGGTCATGCAAGCGGGGATCGACGTCCCAAAAAAGAAAAGCGGCATGGCCTTTGCTTGGTTGTCATGCGGCCCCATAATCCCCTGATACGGGATTTGGCGTTGCTGTGGACGCAAAGAATAAAGACTGCCGTTCTTGGCAGGCAATATAGCTTGGGTTGTGTAATTTCATCTTGCACAACCGTTGCGAAAATTCTGATGATCGAGTTGGTTTAGACACCCGAACCAAAAAGACCATCACCAAGGGGGAGAGACCGACAGGATGGCCATCTTTATCCAACAACTCATCAACGGGCTGACGCTCGGCTCCATTTATGGCCTGATTGCAATCGGTTACACCATGGTGTTCGGCATTATCGGCATGGTCAACTTTGCCCATGGCGATGTGTTTATGGTGAGTGCCTTTATCGCTTTGCTGTTGTTTCTGGTGGCGACAACCCTGTTCGGCTTCGGCATTGTTCCGGCGCTGTTTCTGGTTCTGGTTCTTGGCATGCTGATCACCGGATTGTGGAACTGGACCATCGAGCGCACGGCCTACCGGCCCTTGCGCGGCTCGTTCCGGCTGGCACCGCTGATCTCGGCCATCGGCATGTCGATCCTGTTGTCCAACCTCATTCAGGTCATCCAGGGCCCGCGCAACAAGCCGGTGCCGCCGATGTTTACGCAGGTTCTGCCGCTTTTCGAGGAGAATGGCTATACGGTAGGCATTGGTTACAAGCAGATTGTGATCATGGTTGTCACGGCCGTTCTGTTGGGCCTTTTCTGGTATATCGTGCAGAAAACCCCGTTGGGCCGCGCCCAGCGGGCCTGCGAGCAGGACCAGAAAATGGCCGCTTTGCTGGGTATTGATGTCGACAAAACCATCTCGCTGACTTTCGTTCTCGGGGCCGCTTTGGCGGCTGTCGCGGGTGTGATGTACATCATGTATTATGGCGTGATCAATTTCTCGGACGGCTTCGTGCCGGGGGTGAAAGCCTTTACCGCCGCGGTTCTGGGCGGGATCGGCTCGTTGCCGGGAGCGGTGATCGGCGGCTTGCTGATCGGGTTGATCGAGACGATGTGGTCGGCCTATTTCTCGATCGACTACAAGGACGTGGCCGCTTTCTCCATTCTGGCCATTACACTGGTGTTCCTGCCCACCGGCTTGCTGGGCCGTCCCGAAGTCGAGAAGGTCTGAGCCATGACACAAGCCACTCATTCCAACCCGTCCGACGCATTCAACCTGACGCAAGCCCTCAAGGATGCCGGCTTTGCAGGCATGGTCACCTTTGGCCTTTGCGTGCCGATTGTCGCCTTTCGGGCCGAACAGGACATGGCCAACAAGCTGGTGTTGCAACAGCGCTGGTGGATGGCGCTGGTTATTACCGGCCTTGTGGTTGTGGCGCGGTTTCTGTTTTCCCTGCACCAGCATTCGCGCCGCAACGAGCATGCGCAAGAGACCTCGGCCGGGGTGACGAACGCGCTGGCCCTGATCAAGCCCTACCTCGCCCCGCTCGGCTTCGGCTTCATCACCATCTATCCGCTGGTGATGCTGGCCATGCATGGTCCGGGTGGCTCGATCAAATGGATCGACAATTTCGGCATCCAGATCCTGATCTATGTGATGCTGGGCTGGGGATTGAATATCGTGGTCGGTCTGGCGGGTCTGCTCGATCTCGGCTATGTGGCCTTTTATGCGGTCGGCGCCTATTCCTATGCCCTGATCGCCACCAAGGTGATCCCGCAGACATTTCCGTTCCTCGGTGTCTGGGCCTTCTGGATTTGCCTGCCGATCAGCGGGTTGCTGGCGGCCTTGTGGGGGATTCTGCTCGGCTTTCCGGTGTTGCGCCTGCGTGGCGACTATCTGGCGATTGTCACATTGGCCTTCGGCGAGATCATCCGGCTGGTGCTGATCAACTGGGTGGATTTTTCCAACGGCTATGCCGGCCTGTCGTCGATCCCGCGCCCGAGTTTTTTCGGCATCCCCTTCAATGCCTCCGATACAGGTTTTGCGGCGGTGTTCGGGCTCGAATTCAGCCCGATCTACCGCACCATTTTCCTTTATTACGTCATTCTGGTGCTCTCGCTGATGACCGCCTATGTGACGCTGAAACTGCGGCGCTTGCCGGTGGGGCGGGCGTGGGAAGCCTTGCGCGAGGATGAAATCGCCTGCCGCTCGCTCGGCATCAACACCACCATCACCAAGCTGACGGCTTTTGCGATCGGGGCGATGTTCGGCGGCTTTGCCGGTTGTTTCTTCGCGGCCAGACAGGGCTTTATCAGCCCCGAGAGTTTTGTGTTCCTCGAATCCGCACAAATTCTCGCCATCGTGGTGCTGGGCGGTATGGGCAGTCTGTTCGGGGTGGTTGTGGCCTCGATCGCACTGGTTGGCGGCATCGAAATCCTGCGCGAACTGGATTTCCTGAAAGAAGTATTCGGCCCGACATTCGACCCCTCGCAATATCGGATGCTGGTGTTTGGAGTGGCCATGGTGCTGATGATGTTGTGGAAGCCGCGCGGGCTGATTTCAACGCGCGATCCTTCGGTGATTTACAAAGAACGCAAGGCCATTTCCGGCTCGATGGTTCAGGAAGGGCACGGCTGATGACAACCCCTTTGCTGAAAATAGAACATTTGACCATGCGTTTTGGCGGCCTTGTCGCCGTCAACGACCTGAGTTTTGATGTCCATAAAGGCGAGATTACCGCGCTGATCGGGCCGAACGGGGCCGGAAAAACCACGGTTTTCAACTGCATCACCGGCTTTTACAAACCGACCGAAGGCCGGTTGGGCTTGAAGCATCCCGATGGCAAGACCTATCTGCTGGAGCGCCTGCCCGACCATCACATCAACTGGAAAGCAAAGGTCGCCCGCACCTTCCAGAATATCCGGCTGTTTCAGGGCATGACGGTGCTAGAAAATCTGCTGGTGGCCCAGCACAATCCGCTGATGCTGGCCTCCGGCTACAGCATTCTCGGCCTGTTGGGCTCGAAATCCTACCTCAAGAGCGAAAAAGCCGCACTCGACAAAGCCGTTGGCTGGCTGGAGCGCATCAATCTGATCGACCGTGCGGATGATCCGGCGGGCGACCTGCCCTATGGCGACCAACGGCGGCTGGAAATTGCCCGCGCGATGTGCACCGATCCGGTGCTGTTGTGCCTCGACGAGCCTGCGGCGGGTCTGAACCCGCGTGAAAGCCTCGAATTGAATGCCCTGCTCACCAGCATCAGGGCCGACGGACAAACATCGCTGTTGCTGATCGAACATGACATGTCGGTGGTGATGGCGATTTCGGACCATGTGGTCGTGCTCGATTACGGTGTCAAAATATCCGACGGTGCGCCCGAGGAGGTCCGCAACGATCCACGCGTGATTGCCGCCTATCTCGGTGTCGATGATGACGAGGTTGCGGCGGTGGAAGCGGAGGTCGGGTTATGAGCGAGACAATCAGCCATCCACTGCTCGATGTGCGCGGTGTCAAAACCTATTACGGCAAGATTGTTGCCTTGCGCGGCGTGGATCTCAATGTCCGGCAGGGCGAGATCGTGACAATGATCGGGGCCAATGGCGCCGGCAAATCGACGCTGATGATGACCATTTTCGGCAAGCCACAGGCGCGTGAAGGGCAAATCCTGTTCGATGGCCGCGACATTACCACAATGCCGACCCACGAGATTGCCCGCCTCAAGATTGCCCAATCGCCCGAAGGCCGCCGAATTTTTCCACGCATGACGGTGATGGAAAATCTGCAAATGGGCGCGGCGGTGGACCAGGAACGGCATTTTGCCGAAGATCTGCCTAAAATCTTCGCCCTGTTCCCGCGTCTGCAGGAGCGGATCGACCAGCGCGGCGGCACCCTGTCGGGCGGCGAACAGCAAATGCTGGCCATTGCCCGCGCGCTGATGTCGCGCCCCCGCCTGTTGTTGCTCGACGAGCCGTCGCTGGGACTTGCTCCGCTGATCACCAAACAGATTTTCGAGGCGATCAAAAAGCTCAACGAGGCCGAAGGGCTGACGGTGTTTCTGGTCGAACAGAACGCCTATCACGCCCTCAAACTCGCCCATCGCGGTTATGTGATGGTCAACGGTTCCATCACCATGCAGGGCACCGGCAAGGAATTGCTGGCCGATCCGCAGGTTCGTGCGGCCTATCTCGAAGGCGGACACCATTGAGGTCATGATGAACAGTATTTTGTTTGATGAAGGCGGACTGTTGGTCTTTTTGCTGGTGACCGTGTTTCTCGGTGGCAGTGGTGCTTTTGCCACCGGCAAGGCGATGGCCAATAATTGGCATGAATGGCCGATGCTGGTTGTCTCGTTGTTCGGTCTGGGATTTGCGGTGCGTTTTATCCACTTCTCGCTGTTTCAGGAACAGCTGTTTTCCTTGCATTATTACCTCGCAGATACGCTGGTTCTGGTCCTGATCGGGCTGATGGGGTTCCGCTACACCAGAGCGGGCCAGATGACGCGTCAATATCGCTGGCTCTATGTCCGCACCGGTCCGTTTTCATGGGCCGAGCGTGATCAGACAGGTCGGGAAGGATAAGCAATTCGGGATGATGGCTTTTCGCATAAAATTTGTGGTGCAATCTGTTGAATTGCCCCATTTTTGACCGTGACAGGCCTGCCAAAAAGCGCAATCATCCAACCACCAACAGGGCGCATGCCCCCAAGGTTTTGACCAAGGGGCATATGCCGTGTCGCAGGATCGACAAGGTCCATTATATGAAGGGGAGATTTTGATGAAAAAGACAATGATGACAGGCATTGCCGTCGCGGCCTTGATGGCTTCGGCAGGTTTTGCGAATGCACAGATCAAGCTCGGCGTTGCCGGTCCGATCACCGGTCCGAATGCGGCCTTTGGCGCGCAGTTGAAAAACGGTGTCGAACAGGCTGTTGAAGATATCAATGCCGCTGGCGGTATTCTCGGCCAGAAAATCACCGTATCCATCGGTGACGACGTGTCCGATCCCAAGCAGGGCGTGTCGGTTGCCAACAAGTTCGTCGGTGACGGCGTGAAATTCGTGGTTGGCCACTTCAACTCCGGCGTGACCATTCCTGCTTCGGAAGTGTATCAGGAAAACGGCATGATCGTTGTCACGCCATCGGCAACCAATCCCAAGCTGACCGAACGCAATATGTGGAACGTGTTCCGCACCTGCGGCCGCGATGACCAGCAGGGTGCCGTGGCCGCTGACTACATCGTGACCAAGCTGTCCGGCAAAAAAGTGGCCGTTGTCCATGACAAGACCACCTATGGTCAGGGTCTGGCTGACGAAACCAAAAAAGCCATGAACGCCAAGAACGTCAAAGAAGTGCTGTATGAAGGCATCAACACCGGCGAAAAGGACTTCTCGGCTCTGGTCTCCAAGATCAAGGCATCGGGTGCTGAAATCGTCTATTGGGGCGGTCTGCACACCGAAGGCGGTCTGATTGTGCGCCAGATGCGCGATCAGGGCGTGAATGCCGTGATGATGTCGGGTGACGGTATCACCTCCGACGAATTCGCCTCGATCGGCGGTCCGGGTGTTGCCGGTACTCTGATGACCTTCCCGCCCGATCCCCGTGATCGTCCGGAAGCCAAGGCAGTGGTTGCCAAGTTCGAAGCCAAGAAGTTTAACCCCGAAGCCTATACCCTGTATAGCTATGCGGCTGTTGAAATCATCAAGCAGGCTGCCGAACAGGCCAAGTCGCTCGACCCGAAGAAGGTGGCTGAAGTCATGCACTCCGGCAAGGCCTTCAAGACCGTTATCGGCGATATTGCCTATGACAAGAAGGGTGACATCACCCGCCCTGACTACACCATGTACACATGGAAAAACGTCAACGGCAAAATCACCTATGTCGAAAACAAGTAATCGTTTGATTACTCAAGGAAAAGGGGCCGTTCGCGGCCCCTTTTTTTTGCACCTGACAGCGTGGCCGACCGTCAGCCCAGTCTGGCCAGCGCCGGAAAGGTTTCGATCAGCCAGTAGGACAATTCGGAAAAGCCGCCCGTCAGAAAGCCGAGACCGGTGATGACAAGGGCCGCCCCCGTCAAGCGCTCGACAACCGGCATGGCGCGACGAAAGCGGGCCGCCAGACGAGTAAAAGCCTCCAGTGCCGTGGCCGCCAGCAAAAACGGCACACCAAGCCCCGCCGAATAGACGGCCAGCAAAGCCGCCCCGCGCCAGACCGTTTCCTCTGAGCCTGCGACAGCCAGAATGGCCGCCAAAACGGGTCCGATACAGGGTGTCCAGCCGAACGCGAAGGCCAAACCCATCACATAGCCACCCCAAAGACCAAGCGGCTTGTTGATATGCAACCGCTTTTCCCGATAGAGCCAGGCGAATTTGAACAGGCCGAGAAAGTGGAACCCCATTCCCATAATGGCAAGACCCGCAAGGATCGACAGCCATTCCAGATTGGCCCGCAACACCTGTCCGAAGGCCGAGGCCGTCGCGCCCAACCCGATAAACACCGTCGAAAAGCCCAGCACGAACAGCACAGCCGCCAGAAACAGTTCCTTTCGGGCCTTTGTGGTTCCTTTGTCGAGCAACTCCTCGGCGGTCTGCCCGGCCAGATAGGTCAGATAGGGCGGCACAAGCGGCAGGACGCAGGGGCTCAGAAAACTGAGGATGCCGGCCAGAAACACTGCGGGGATCGATACATCATTCATGCACGAGCATTACTCTATCCCTTACGAGATGAGAAGGCCTGCCTTGAGACAAGACCTGCCTTGAGATAAGACCCGCCTTGAGACAAGACGCGCTCTTGCCAGACGGCCGGTTCCCTTGCACAGTGGGGCATGCGCAATCTGATTACCGATGTTCCCGGTGTGTATTTCGGTCAGGCGGACAATCACGCGATTGCTTCCGGTGTCAGCGTCGTGCTGTTTGAAAACCCTGCCATCGCCTCGGTTTCGATCATGGGCGGCGCACCGGGCACACGCGATACCGCCTTGCTGGACCCCGAAATGACGGTCGAGCGCATTGATGCGATTGCCTTGTCGGGCGGCTCCGCTTTCGGACTGGATGCGGCCGGCGGCGTGATGGCGGGGCTGGCCCAAAAGGGACGCGGCTTTCAGGTGGGTGCTATCAGAGTGCCGATTGTGCCGCAGGCAATCATTTTCGACCTGCTCAATGGCGGCGACAAGAGCTTTGCCAGCGGACAGATCACCTCGTTCCATCCCTATTTCGATATGGGTCTGCGCGCCACCCAGCGGGCGGGCAAGGACATGCAATTGGGAAGCCATGGTGCGGGCTTGGGGGCCACATTGGCCGATCTCAAAGGCGGTTTGGGCTCCACTTCAGCGCGTTTGTCCAATGGATACACAGTCGGTGCGGTTGCGGTGGTCAATGCCGTCGGACAGGTCACCATGGGCCAGAGCAGGCATTTCTGGGCCGCACCTTACGAACAGAACAAGGAATTCGGAGGCCATGGCCTGCCCGCCTCCGTCACTCCCGCCATGCTGGTGCCCCATATGAAAGGCCATGCAAAAGGTCCGTTGCCCGAAGACGGTTTCATCGGACAGAACACCACCATTGCCGTGATTGCCACCGATGCGCCTTTGACAAAGGCCCAATGCAAACGCCTCGCCCATGCGGCACAGGATGGATTGGGCCGCGCCATCCGCCCGGCCCATAGCCCGATGGATGGGGACAGTGTGTTTGCCGCCTCGACCGCCAAGCCAAACGAAACACCGCTGGATCCTGCGGCTCTGGCTGAATTATGCAATCTGGCGGCCGATGTCCTTGCCCGCGCCATTGCACGCGGTGTCTATCTGGCCCGCGCTCTGCCGTTCGGCGAGGCGCTGACCGATTATCACAGCCGCTTCGGCCCCTGATCAGAACCGGTTGATCGTGTAGGGTGCGGGATCACACAATGTCTGTTCGCCGGTCATCATTTCGGCCAGCAAACGGCCTGTGACGGCGGCATGCGTCAAACCATGGTGGGAATGGCCAAAGGCGAACCACAGCCCCTTGTGCTTGTCGCCACGGCTGATCACCGGCAACATATCCGGCGTGCAAGGACGCGAACCGACCCATGGATCGACTTCGACCGACTCGCCGAGCGGAAAAGTCTCGCGCGCCAGCGGCTCGATTGCGTTCATCTGGTCGGGTGTGGGCGGTGCATCGCGGAAAGCGAATTCAGCCCCCGTCGTGATGCGGATGCCCTTCAGCATCGGTGCCGCACAATAGGCATTGTCGGCATCATAAAGCGTATGGTTCAAGACCGCATTGCCGACCGGCTTGTAGTGGCGGTGATAGCCGCGCTTGATTCCGAGCGGAACATAATAGCCCAGTGTCTTGGCCATTTCGGCCGCCCATGGCCCCATGGCCACCACGACATCGCGGGCTGTGACCGCCCCTTCGACCGTATAGACCCGCCAGCCGCCCTGACTGTTCTGGTCCAGACTGCGGGCATCGCCCTTCACAAACAAGCCACCGCGCTGTTCGAACAGGCGCAGATAGGCGCGCGACAATTCCTGCGGATCGGTGACATTGGCAGGATCGAGCAGATGGATGGCGCCCGCCACGGTTTGTTTGATATGGGGTTCTTTGGCGGCAAATTGTTCGGCCGTCAGCACATCGACCTTGACACCGAACGGTTTGATCTTGTCGAGATCCTTGACGGCCTGGGCAAATTTGGCCTCGTTGCGATAGAGCTTGATCCAGCCGTCATTGCGGATCAGATGCTGAGCGCCCGCCGCATTGACCAGTTTCATATGTTCGATCAGGCAATTCTGGATCAGCGGATAGGCCGCTTTGGCCGATTGCAGGTGCCGTTCGGGAGTCGAGGCACGCCAATAGCGGTAGAGGAACGGCGCGGCATCAAGCAAGGCATTCCAGTGGAAGCGCACATCCAGACGGCTATTGCCGGTGACGCTGAGAATTTCCGAAAGGGCTTGCGGGAAGGCATGGGGGAAAATCGACGAGCTTTCGATAATGCCGGCATTGCCATAGCTGGTGGCGGCACCGGCCTCGCCTTTGTCGAGCAGAAGAACCGAACGACCCTTATCCTGAATTTGCAA
The DNA here is from genome assembly GCA_947455455.1 of Hyphomicrobiales bacterium. Lineage (GTDB taxonomy): Bacteria > Pseudomonadota > Alphaproteobacteria > Rhizobiales > Beijerinckiaceae > CAIYZJ01. Next base: position 82,059 of record CANGOE010000003.1, on the reverse strand, counting down.
AGCGGTGGCTATGCCGACAACGCCCGCACCCAGCACAATACAATCAAACGACTTCTGCATATCGGACGACTCCTCTTGATACCCCTATTTTGGCCATTGGAGCGCCAAGTGCAACCCTTCAGCCTGCTCGCGCATGGCAGGATTGCCCGAAATTGCATCAAATTGCGCGGCCATCCACCGAATTTCGGGGAAGAGTGGACAGATCGCGTTGCATCAAAAGGCCAGCAATGATACCGCCCATCTATGACAAAACCGATCTGGATTGCCCCTTCCCTGCTGGCCGCTGATTTCGCCCGTCTCGGAGCCGAATTGCAGGCTGTCGATCGCGCCGGAGCCGATTGGATCCATCTTGATGTCATGGACGGCCATTTCGTGCCCAACATGTCCTATGGGGCCGATGTGATCAAGGCTTTGCGGCCCTTGTCGAAATCGGTGTTCGACGTCCATCTGATGATTGCGCCGGTTGATCCCTATCTCGAGCAATTTGCCAAAGCGGGTGCGGATATCATCACCATCCATGCCGAAGCCGGTGCGCATACCTACCGTTCACTGCAAGCCATACGCGCCTTGGGATGCAAAGCCGGATTGGCTTTGAACCCCGGCACGCCCGTGGCTGTCATCAAGCCAGTGCTGGAGGTGGTCGATCTGGTCTTGTTGATGACGGTCAATCCGGGTTTCGGCGGTCAGGCGTTTATCCATCCGGTGGTCGAGAAGATCGAACGGGTCCGTGATCTGATCGGAGACCGTGATATCATGCTTGAGGTGGATGGTGGCGTGACGGTGGACACCGCCCCGCTCTGCGCCAAAGCCGGCGCGCATGTGCTGGTCGCGGGCTCGGCTGTGTTCAAGGCCGGTGACGAAGCCGGTTACAAACATGAAATTGCCCGTATCCGGCAGGCCGCAGAGGCCGCACAGCATTAAATTCCTTTTTCGACTGGCCTAGCCCCAATGTGTAAGGACAACAGATGATCCCGCGTTACAGCCGCCCCGAAATGGTCGCCATCTGGTCACCCGAAACCAAATTCCGCATCTGGTTCGAGATCGAGGCCCATGCCTGCGATGCCTTGGCCGCGATTGGCGTGATCCCCAAGGACAGCGCCAAAACCATCTGGGAAAAAGGCGGCAGCGCCGTGTTCGATGTCGAGAAGATCGATGCGATCGAGCGCGAGGTCAAACATGATGTCATCGCCTTTTTGACGCATCTGGGTGAGTTTATCGGTCCCGACTCCCGCTTTGTCCATCAGGGCATGACCTCGTCCGATGTGCTCGATACCTGCTTCAATGTGCAGTTGATGCGCGCTTCGGACCTGATGCTGGCCGATCTCGATGCCCTTCTTGCCGCAATCAAGCGCCGGGCTTTCGAGCACAAGATGACACCGACCATTGGCCGCTCACATGGCATCCATGCCGAGCCGACCACTTTCGGCATCAAGCTGGCCCTCGCTTATGCCGAATTCGACCGGTGCCGTGACCGTTTGAAAGCGGCGCGGGCCGAAATCGCCACCTGCGCGATTTCCGGCGCTGTCGGCACCTTTGCCAATATCGACCCCAGCGTTGAAGAGCATGTCGCCAAGGCGATGGGGCTGAGTGTCGAGCCGGTCTCGACACAGGTGATCCCGCGTGACCGCCACGCGATGTATTTTGCAACCCTTGGCGTGATTGCCTCGTCAATCGAGCGTCTGGCGACCGAAATCCGCCATTTGCAACGCTCGGAAGTGCTGGAAGCGGAAGAATATTTCTCGCCCGGTCAAAAAGGCTCTTCGGCCATGCCGCACAAGCGCAATCCGGTGCTCACCGAAAACCTGACGGGTCTGGCCCGTATGGTTCGCGCCTTTGCCATGCCTGCAATGGAAAACGTCGCTTTGTGGCATGAGCGCGATATTTCGCACTCCTCGGTTGAACGGATGATCGGCCCTGATGCGACCATCACGCTCGATTTCGCATTGGCACGCCTGACCGGTGTGATCGACAAGCTGGTGGTCTATCCCGAAAACATGCAGAAAAACCTCGACCGTCTCGGCGGTCTGGTCCATTCACAGCGGGTGATGCTGGCTTTGACCCAGAAAGGCGTGAGCCGCGAGGATTCCTACCGTCTGGTGCAACGCAATGCCATGCCGGTCTGGCGGGGCGAAGGCGACTTCCTGACGCTCTTGAAAGCCGACCCGGAAGTGACCGCGGCTCTCAGCAATGCCGAAATCGAAGAGAAATTCGATCTGGGCTACCATTTGAAGCATGTCGACACCATCTTCAAACGGGTGTTCGGCACCGCCTGAACCTGCAGGAACCCGCAGAGATGGCCCAAGACAGTCTGTCGCGTATCCTCACGGCCCAAGCCCTCGCCGCTCTATGGGCCAGGCTGAAAGAGCAAGGGCCGCGCGTCCATTGCATCACCAATTCGGTGGTGCAGAACCTGACAGCCAATATCCTGTTGGCGGTCGGGGCCGTGCCGTCGATGAGCACGGATGCCAACGAGATTGCCGATTTCAGCCGCTCGGCCCAGGCCCTGTTGGTCAATCTGGGCACTCTGGATGCCGAGCGCCGCCACGCCATTGCGACCGCCATTCCGGTAATGGCCGCTCACGGCAAAGCATGGGTGCTTGATCCGGTGATGGTCGACCGCGCCCCCCATCGTCTGGCCTATGCCCGCACTTTATTGGCACAGTCCCCCGCCATCATCCGCGCCAATCAGGCCGAGATGGATGTTTTGGGGGATGGCGACAGCGTCTGGGCGATTTCTGGAAAAATGGATCGCGTCCACACCCCGCAAGGAGTCGTCACGCTGAAACATGGCCATGCCTATGGCAGTATGATCACCGGCGGCGGCTGTGCTTTGTCGGCGATCATGGCCGCATTGACAGCGGTCACCGACAACCCCGCTCTGGCGGCCGCCACCGGCTTTGCCGCCTATGGTATTGCTCAAGATATCGCGGCACGCGAGGCCGATGGTCCGGGGAGCTTTGCCGTGCGCCTGCTTGATGAACTGGCCAATCTGACACCGGAGAGGCTGGCCTATGACCTCTCCATGCAGATCGAGGATTATCCATGAACCCTGTCGATCACCGGCTTTATGTGTTGCTCGACCCTGTCGCAGTTGACCGCAACCGCCTGCCGGGACTTGCCGTGCAAAGTGCGGTCGGGGGGGCCACCTTGTTGCAATATCGCGACAAGCAAGCCGATGGCGGGGTGATGGTTGCGACGACCCGCGCCATTCTGGGCGCTTTGCGCGAGGCCATGGGGGACAGGCACCCGCCCTTGCTGGTCAATGATCGGGTCGATGTCGCCCAGGTCAGCGGCGCACAGGGTGTACATCTGGGACAGAGCGATCTGTCGCCGCTGGATGCGCGTTCCATCCTCGGCCCGACAGCCATTATCGGCCGTACGATCAAGCATCAGGGCCATGCCAAGGCCCTGAAGGAGGAACCTGTCGATTATGCCACCTGTGGCGGCGTGTTCGGCACTGTCCACAAAGACAATCCCGATGCGCCCATCGGTTTGAACGGCCTGTCCGAGTTGCGCCAACTCATCAAAAGCCTGAAACCCGATCTGGTTGTCGGCGCCATTGCCGGCATTGATGCGGACAATCTGGCCGATGTCATCGCGCATGGGGCCGATGGTATTGCGCTCATCGGAGCGGTGCTCAAAGCCGAGGATCCGCAACAAGCCGCACGCCATTTGCGCCGGGCGGTCGATCTGGCGCTCGAAAAGCGGCGTTAAACCCGATCCTGCGGCAGATAGGTCAGCCTGTCCCATGGTTGCATGGAGGCTTGCGCCGCTTTGTAGCTGTCATGGATAAGAGCCGCCAAAGGACTTTTTGCGGCGGTATCGGCCAGCACATCCTGGGCAATCCTGCGGGCCTGTTCCAGCAAGTCTTTGGGCACGGGCATGAATTGCGCACCATTGCGGGCAATGTCAGCCAAAGCCTGCGCCTGCAACATCTGCGCTTGCGCCAAAGCCGCGCCATGTTCGGCCAGACAGGCGTTTTCAACCACCGCCTGCAAATCCACCGGCAAGGCCTGCCAGACGGCCTGTGACACTAGCAATTCCGAAGCCCCGTTGGGCTTGTTGAAGCCCGGCATCAGCACATAAGGGGCAATGCGCGACAGGCCGAGATCGGCATCATTCATCGGGCCGAGCAATTCCACCGCATCAATCGTTCCGCGTTCCAGAGCCGGATAGACATCCCCGGGCGGGATCGCCTGCGGGACAGCCCCCAAACGGCGATAAACCTCGCCGCCAAGACCCGTGACCCGCAAGCGTAAACCCTTCACATCTTCAATGCTTTGCAAGGGTTTGCGAAACCACCCTCCCAGGCTGGGGCCGGTATTGCCTCCCAAGAAAGGCTTGACCCCGTGTTCGGCATAAAGCCGGTCCCACAGGGCCTTGCCGCCGCCGGATTCAAGCCAGGCTTGCGAGCCGACCGGTCCCATCCCGAATGGCACTGTGGTGAAGAAAACCGCCGCCGGAATTTTGCCGCCCACAAAGAATGAAGCCGTATGCCCCAATTCAACCGTGCCATTGGCGACCGCATCGAACACCGCGAAAGCCGGCACAATCTCGCCTGCCGAGAAGACATCGATCTTGATACGCCCCTGGCTCATCCCCTCGATCCGCTGGGCAAGCCGGCGGGCCGAATCCGCCGGACCCACCAGATTTTTGGGCCAAGAGGTGGCCATGCGCCAACGGATCTGGCTTTGCGCCCGCACCGTCGGGGCGGCAAGGGACACAGCCCCTGCCCCCGTGGCGGCGTGCAACAGATGTCGTCTGGAGATCATACCGGTCTTTCCCATTATTCAGCCGCATCCAGTGCGCGGTTGGATGACCCGACCCCGACCGGACGATAGATTTCGCCGCCTGTCTCGCGGAAGGTTTTGGCCATGGCCTCCATGCCTGCGGCGGCTTCACGGACATCCTGCGAGATTTTCATCGAGCAGAATTTGGGTCCGCACATCGAGCAGAAATGCGCCACTTTCGCCCCCTCCGCTGGCAAGGTCTCGTCGTGATAGAGACGGGCCGTGTCCGGATCAAGCCCCAGATTGAATTGATCATGCCAACGGAACTCGAACCGCGCCCGCGACAGGGCATCGTCGCGGCGTTGGGCCGCCGGATGGCCCTTGGCCAGATCGGCCGCATGGGCGGCGATCTTGTAGGTGATCACGCCGGTTTTCACATCGTCGCGGTTGGGCAGACCCAGATGCTCCTTGGGCGTGACGTAGCACAGCATGGCGCAACCGAACCAGCCGATCATCGCGGCCCCGATCCCGGAGGTGATATGATCATAACCGGGCGCAATATCGGTGGTTAACGGCCCGAGCGTGTAGAACGGCGCTTCACCGCAGGCTTTCAACTGCTTGTCCATATTGACCTTGATCTTGTGCATCGGCACATGGCCCGGCCCTTCGATCATGACCTGCACATCATAGTCCCATGCCACTTTGGTCAATTCGCCAAGGGTTTCCAGCTCGGCAAATTGGGCGGCATCATTGGCATCGGCAATCGAGCCGGGGCGCAGGCCGTCACCGAGCGAGAAGGAAACGTCATAGGCCTGCATGATCTCGCAGATCTCTTTGAAATGGGTGTAGAGGAAGTTTTCCTGATGATGGGCCAGACACCATTTGGCCATGATCGATCCGCCGCGCGACACAATGCCGGTGACGCGCTTGGCGGTCAGCGGAATATAGGCGAGCCGGACACCGGCATGGATGGTGAAATAATCCACGCCCTGCTCGGCCTGCTCGATCAGCGTGTCACGGAAAATCTCCCAGGTGAGTTTTTCTGGCACGCCACCCACTTTTTCGAGCGCCTGATAGATCGGGACAGTGCCGATCGGCACCGGCGAGTTGCGCAAAATCCATTCCCGCGTGGTGTGGATGTTTTTGCCGGTGGACAGGTCCATCACCGTATCAGCCCCCCAGCGGGTGGCCCACACCAGCTTTTCAACCTCCTCGCCGATTGACGAGGTGACGGCCGAATTGCCGATATTGGCGTTGATTTTCACCAGAAAATTGCGGCCGATGATCATCGGTTCCAGTTCGGTATGGTTGATATTGGCGGGGATGATGGCGCGGCCTCTGGCGATTTCGTCACGCACGAATTCCGGCGTGACCTGATCGGGCAATTCGGCTCCGAAGCTCTCGCCATCGCGTTGCAACGCCTCGCGGGCCTCGGCGCGGCCCAGATTTTCACGAATGGCCACATATTCCATTTCCGGCGTGATCATACCGGCCCGCGCATAGGCCAGCTGTGTCGGCACACCGTTCTTTTTGGCACGCATGGGCTGGCGTGCACCGCGCTCGAACAGGGCATCGAGCTTGCCCGTTTCATGAGGTTTCAAGCCGTTATCCTCCGGGCGCACATCGCGGCCCTGATAGGTCTCGACATCACCGCGCCCCTCGATCCAGCTCCGGCGCAATTCCGGCAAGCCGCGCCGGATATCGATCGAAGCCGCGCTGTCGGTATAGGGGCCGGAAGGATCGTAAACCCGCAACGGGGCTTCGCCCGATCCCTCCGACAGGCTGATCTCCCGCATCGCGACTTTCACTTCGGGATGGATGACCCCTTCGACATGGATTTTCAAAGAGGCAGGCAGTGGGCCCGTGGTGACGTGCAGGGGATCGATCGTATTTGGATGGTCCATGGAATTCTCCTCGCTTATTCAATGAAAGCGGAAGAGTCGTTCATGCTATGGGGCAAACAGTGTTGCCGAGCAAATCCCGTCCCTCCGCCGGTACAAACCGGATCAGGTTCAAAGGGTTTGCACGCGTGTTGCCACCAGTGCATCTCAGCCCCTTGACGGGGCACCCCTCGGATGGGGGAACACTCGCACAGTGATAAAAAGAGTCAAGCAGGGAGTTGCCGATTGATCTGAATGGGAGGATGATCCGTAAACTTGATTAGTGATCGTCCATTCGTTTCGCGCACAGCCTATTTCCCTTGATGGAGACTTCCATGTCCGATTCACCTCTTTCGCTCTCCCGTCGTCACATGCTCACCGGTGCGGCTCTTGCCGGTGTGGCCTCGCAATTGGTTGATCCCGTGAATGCTCAAACCCCGCCTGCCTCTTCCCTGCAATCGCCAGCCTTTTATCGCTACACGGTCGGTGATTTGAAACTGACCGCCATCCATGAAGGCTATAATCAGGTGCCGATTGACAATTTCGTCAAAAATGCTCCGATCGAAGAAGTCCGCAAACTGGCCGAAGAACAGTTTTTTCCAAAGGATGCGGTGCGCGTGACCTTTACGACAACCGTGGTGGAAACCGGCGGCAAGCTGGTGCTGATCGATACCGGTATCGGTGATCTCGGCCCTGCGACCACTGGCCGCTGGATGGCCAACTTCAAGGCGGCCGGTTTCGACCCTGCCAAAGTCGACCGCGTGGTCATCAGCCATTTCCATGGCGACCACATCAACGGCCTGCGTTTGAAAGACGGCACCGCCCAGTTCCCCAATGCCGAAGTATGGGTCGGCCAGCAGGAATGGGATTTCTGGATCGATGACGGCCGCATGAACAATGCCCCCGAAGCCATGAAGGGCGCATTCAGGAATGTGCACCGGGTGTTCGACCCGATCGCCAAAAACCTGAAATTCTTCAAGCCCGGCGATGAAGTGGCCCCCGGCATCGTCGCGCAAGCGGCGTTCGGCCATTCGCCCGGCCATATGATTTTCGCTGTCAATTCAGGCACGAACAGCCTGATGCTCGTCTCCGACATCACCAACCATCCGGGGCTGTTCGTGCGCCGTCCCGATTGGGCGGTCATGTATGATATGGATGCGGAAATGGCCCGTTTGTCGCGCCGTCGCGTGCTCGATCAATTGGCCAGCGACAAGATGCAGGTGGCTTTCTATCACGCCCCCTTCCCCGCCACAGGCCATATCTGGCGTGACGGTGACGGCTTCCGCCTGCAACCGCTTCAGTGGTCCTGACCCGATGAACCGCCGCGCAGTGCTTGCAGGCCTTGCAACCAGTCTGGCTTGCCCTGTCCCCGTCCGGGCGCAGTCAAGCCCGATCGGGGGCGGCAATGTGCTCAATGCGTGGCGGTTCAGTTTTCCTGCGCTCAAGGGCGGCGAGATCCGTCTCTCCGCTTTTACCAACAAGCCGATCCTGATCAGCAATACCGCGAGCTTTTGCGGCTTTGCCTCCCAGCTCGAAGGGCTGGAACAGCTGGCCACCCGCTACGGCCCGCGCGGGCTGGTGGTGATCGGTGTGCCCTCCGGCGATTTCGGCGGGCAGGAAGCCAATAGCAATGAAGAAATCCTGCATCAGGCCGAACAGGGGCACGGCACCCGTTTTCCCTTGACCACCAAACAGCATGTCAAAGGTGACGAGGCCCATCCGTTTTTCAAATGGGCCGCCGCGCAAAAACCCAATGATTTGCCGCGCTGGAATTTCCACAAATATCTGATCGGTCGTGACGGCCAGATCGCGGCCGTTTTCGGCACCATGACCAGCCCCAACGACACAAAGGTCATCGCGGCCATCGCCAAGGAACTCGGCTGACCCCGACAGGCTTTCCCTACTCAGCCATGCTTGTGGTCATGGTCATGTCCATGACTATGGGCGTGGTCTTTGTCATGGGCATGATGATGATCATGCCCGCAATCAGCCGTGTGTTGATGATCATGGGAATGACCATGATCATGCGCATGGTCGTGGGAATGGCTGTGGCTGTGATCGTGTGTATGGCCGTGGTCGTGCAAATGGGTGTGGGAATGGTTATGGGAATGGTCGTGGGAATGGTCATGCCCGCAACCGCAATCAGGCCCATGCTCGTGCCCCGCATGCGCATGTCCTGAATGGTCATGTGATCCAAGGTCATGTCCGGCATGATCATGCCCAGCATGGGCATAGGCGCCGGCTTCGGGCTGGAAGGGCCGCGTAACATGATGGGCGTGGCATCCCTGCCCGCGCACCATTTCGGCCAGAACGTGATCATCCTGGATGTAGATCGCCTCGGCCGTGATTTCGGCAGGTGTATGCCGGTTGCCGATATGCCACGCCATTTTCAACAGGCGCAACGGATTGTCAGCCTTGATTTCCAGCAATGATTCGGGAGCGGCCTTGACGAGGATCAGCGTGCCGTCCTCCAGTTTAAGGGCATCCCCGTCATTGAGTACGGTGGCCTTGTCGAGATCGAGCAGAAAGCCGGTGCCCTGATCGCCTTTCAGCACAATGCGGCGCTTGTGACGGCCCTCATGATCGAGTGTGACCTGATCGATCACCTGCTCGTGTTTCACTGCGGGCTTACGGACAATGCGGGTGGCACGTTGCATGGCTTCTCTCTTTCAGAGGGCTTCGATAGCCTCACATTATAGAGACCAAAACCGGCAAGAGCAAAAGAGAGCCAAGACCCTCAAAAAGCCTGCCGGACGATCCCCCCTGTCGACACTGGGCTACCAACATCAATCGACTTGCTTCTTCTTGCCATTTATCAGAGTATAAAAAAACGGAAGAGACTATTGTTCGAGGGGCAATAATCTTTCACACAGTCGTAAAATGAACATGGTACAGGATAAACCGTGTCGGAAACCGATAATAGCCACATCTTCGCAAGGATGCGGTCTTTCAAACAGGGATAAAAAATATGTGTGTAGTGTGTAATCAGCGTATGTTGGGCCGTCGTGAGGTTCTTGGTCTGGCAGGTATGGGTCTTGTTGCGGGGGCAACCGGCCTTTTCTCGCAAGAAGCCATGGCTTCCGGCAATACAACCTCTCTGACTGCCGATCAGGCGCTTGAAAAGCTGAAAGCCGGCAACGCGAAATATGTGGCCAATCCCCAGCTCTGCGTGGCTGATTTGACCAATAACCGTTCTACAGTTGCCAAGGGCCAGGCTCCATGGGCCGCTTTCGTGTCCTGTGCAGACAGCCGCGTTCCTCCCGAACTGCTGTTCGGCGGCCTTGGCTTGGGCGAGCTGTTTGTGGCACGCAATGCCGGCAACATGGTCGATACAGCCACCATGGGCACTCTCGAATATGGCGCGGAACATCTTGGCGTGCCGCTGATCGTCGTGCTCGGGCATGAGCGTTGCGGCGCAGTCGCGGCGGCGGTTGAAGTGTTCAAGACCGGCGCCAAACTGCCCGGCTCGATTGGCCCGATGGTGAAGCCGATTGTGCCGGCCGTCAAAGCTGTTGCGAAAAAAGAAGGCGATATGGTTGACAATGCCGTGCGTGAAAACGCCCGCCTGACCGCCGAAAAGATCAAGACCCAGAGCCCGATCATTGCTCATCTTATCAAGGCCGGCAAAGTCAAGGTTGTGGCGGCCCGCTACGATCTCGATGACGGCAAGGTCGAATTCTTCGCCTGATCCGGCCTCAATATTGAGAACGAAAACGCCCGCTTCTTGCGGGCGTTTTTGCGTTTGGCGGCAAAACAGACCTGTCATTCAAATTCAACCCGAATCAGGGCAAGGTCTGCCGATCAATTTTCGTCAGTTGAATGGGAGTGCGCTATGGGTGATCCGATCGAAGAATTGGCCGATGAAGCCACACATGAAGGCCATCACGGCAAAGGGCCGGAAAAGAAAATCGGTCTGATGATCGCCTTTATGGCGCTGTTTCTGGCCCTGTCGGAAATGAATGGCAAAGAACACCAGACGGTGGCTCTGAACTCCAACATCGAAGCCAGCAATTTGTGGAATTTCTATCAGGCCAAAACCATCCGCCAGACAACCTTGCGGACTACGGCGCAAGCTCTGCAATTGACCCCGCAAGGCAGTACCGAGGAAGGCAAGAAGCAGATTGCCGCATGGCAACGCGATGTCGACCGCTATGAAACCGAGCCTTCAACCAATGAGGGCCGCAAGGAATTGATGTCTCGTGCCAAGGTTCTGGAAGAAAAGCGCGATGTCAATTTTGCCAAAAGCCACGCTTACGAGACTTCATCGCTGATGATCCAGCTTGCGATCGTGTTGTCCTCGGTAGCCCTGCTGTCAGGCATCCTGCTGTTTGCCTTTGCCTCGGCCACACTGGGTTCGCTGGGCGTTGTGCTTCTGGCAGGCATCTATTTCGACATTCCCTTTATCATGCATTTATTGCACTGATCGGGAAGCAACCGGTCTTGCAGGAAGCCGCCGGGATTACCGGCGGCTTTTTTCGTCGTAATTCAACACGGCATCCAGCAGAACCTGCGCCCCTGCCCCGCAATGGTCGAGCGTGGAATGTTCCAGCTCGTTATGCGACAGCCCGTCCTGCGAGGGTACGAAGATCATCGCTGACGGCACAATGCCCTGCATATAGGCGGCATCATGGCTGGCCCCCGATACGCAATCGCGGGTCGCATAATGCGACTGTTCGGCGGCCGCACGCACCGATGCGATACAATCGGCATCAAACGGCACCGGAGCCGCTTTCCAGAAGCAATCGAGCTGGATCTCGGTCCCGTTCAAGCCGCCGATCTCCTGGGCCGCCTTGCGGATTTCCGCCTCCATCTGGTCGAGGACCGCATCATCGGGATCACGGATATCGACGGTAAAGGACACATCGCCAGCCACAACATTGATGGAAGCCGAGGGAACATCGACCACACCGACTGTTGCCACCGCCAACGGACCATGCTTGCGGGCGATGGTGTCGATCCTGTCGGTCAGGCGGGCGAAAGCCAGCATGGCATCGGCCCGCCGGTGCATCGGCGTTGTGCCCGCATGGGCATCCTGCCCTTTGACAGTGCCATTGAACCAGCGGATTCCCTGTACCAATGTGACCACGCCGATGGTCTGGCCCTCGGCTTCCAGATAGGGGCCCTGCTCGATATGCAATTCGAAATAGGCGGCAATCGGACGGTTGCCGACCGGATCCGGCCCGCGATAGCCGATGCTGTCGATCGCTTGTGAAAAACTGATCCCGTCCCGATCGGTTTTCGCCAGAACCTCGTCCAGCGGCAAAGCACCGGTAAACGCGCCGGACCCCATCACGGCAGGAGAAAAGCGCGAGCCCTCCTCATTGGTCCAGTTGATCAGCAACAGCGGTGATTCGGTTTCAATATTGTTGTCATTGAGTGTCTGCAACACTTCGACACCGGCCAGAACACCCAGAATACCGTCGAATTTCCCGCCGGTCGGCTGGGTATCGAGATGGCTTCCCATGGCAATCGGCAAGCGGTTGGGATCACGGCCCGCACGCAGGGCAAACATATTGCCCACACCATCCACCGACACCGTACAGCCGAGCGAACGGGCTTTGGCCGCAAACCAGTCGCGCACCTGCCTGTCTTCATCGGACAGCGTCAACCGCCGCACGCCCCCTTTGGCTGTGCCGCCGATCTTGCCGGTTTCGTGGATTTCGTCCCACAGGCGGCGGGCGTCAATTTTCAGATTACGCATTCAACCATCTCCAAAGTGCCACTTGTTCTATCATGCCTGCGGATCGGCCAGCGTGGCAAGCGCAACTGACACATTGCAGATCGGACAAATTTCGGGTTCGATAGCAAAAGTGAATCCATGATGGGGACGGCCTATGACACAGATTGCAACAATGAGCGGTATCGAACTTCTGAATGCATATCGCAACAAGGCTCTGTCGCCCCTCGAGGTCGCCAAGGACACGCTGGCCCGCATCGATGCCGCAGAGCCCGCCATCAATGCCTTTACCCTGATCGATCACGACGGCGTGCTCAAAGCCGCCAAAGCCTCCGAGGACCGCTGGCACAAAGGCGCACCACAAGGCGTGCTGGACGGTGTGGGTGTGACCATCAAGGACAATCTTAACGTCAAGGACTGGCCGAACCGCCGCGGTTCGGCTGTGACCCCGACAACGCCCTCGGATTCCGATGCACCGGCCGTGGCGCGCTTGCGCGAGGCCGGCGCCTTGTTGCTGGGCAAAACCACCATGCCCGAATTCGGCTGGAAAGGTGTGGGTGATTCGCCACTGACCGGCATTTCGCGCAATCCATGGAACACCAGCCGCAATCCGGGCGGCTCGACCGCAGGCGGGGCGGCCACTGCGGCCCTCAATCTCGGCGTGATCCATATCGGCACGGACGGTGCAGGATCCATCCGGATTCCCGCCGCCTTTTGTGGTGTGTTCGGGATCAAGGCCAGCTATGGCCGCGTGCCTGCCTCGCCCGTCTCCACCATGGGCTTTCTCGCCCATGTCGGCCCGCTGTCCCGCACCGTCGAGGATTCCGCGCTCGCTTTATCGGTGATCGGCCAACCCGACAGCCGCGACATGACCGCCCACACCACGCCACCGCCAGATTACCGCGCCAGCCTCAATGACGGTCTGCGCGGGTTGCGGATCGCCTGGTCGCCGCGTCTTGGCTATGTCGACAAGGTCGATCCCGATGTCGCCCGCCTGACCGAGCAGGCCGCCCGCGCCTTTGCCGCACTGGGCGCGCATGTGGAGGAGGCCGATCCCGATTTTACCGATCCTCTCGCACCGCTCATGACATTGTGGCAGGCGGGTTGCACCCTCGCCCTCAAACAATTCAGCCCCGAACAGCGCGCCAGAATGGATCCCGGCCTGATTGCAGTTGCCAAGGATGGTGAACGCCTGTCGGGGGCCGATTATGCCGATGCCCTGCTGTATGGCCGCAATGCGCTGGCCCATAAAATGGCTCAGTTCCACGAAAAATATGATCTGTTGCTGACCCCGTCGCTGGCCCTGCCCGCTTTTGAAGCCGGCCGCAACGTGCCGGCCGATCCCTCATGGGGTGAGGACTGGACCCGCTGGACCCCATTCAGCTACCCCTTCAACCTGACCATGCAACCCGCCGCCACCGTGCCATGCGGCCTGTCGCATGACGGCCTGCCGATCGGCCTGCAAATCGTCGGCCCGATGAATGCCGATGCCCTGGTCCTGCGCGCCGCAAAAGCCTTTGAAGCCGCCCATCCGTTCTTGCGGGTTGACCAGCCGATCATCAAACAGGCGTGAGAGCTAACGGCGGCGTTTGGGGGGCTTGGGTCTTTTGGCAGGGCTCATTTTCCCCTCAGGCTCGCTCTCGCTTTCTTGGGGGGACATTTTCACATGCCCCCTCATAAACAAACCGATGGACGTGAACCCGAACGTCCCAAACAAAGCACATCCAATGGCGACTTGCCCGATAGAAGCGCAATAGCATCCGGATCCCAAAAGTGACATGCCAAAGCAAAGTGCAATCCGACTGCCTAATTTGCGTTCCTCTGCGTTGATCCGAAGCTCCTGATCCATGATGGAGTGACGATGAGCCTGCTCTCTTTCGGCCATTGCCACAATTCGGCCAGCAAAGCCCTCCGAGATCCCATCATATTGCTTCAAAATGGATGGTGGCGGCAAAGGGCCAGAAAACACTTCGGTTTTACGCAATATTGCGAGGGAACGCTTGGCGGCATCACTGGCTTTTGAAGGGCCGACAATTGATTCGAGTTCCCTGCCAAGCAAGGTCTCGATGTCGCTCGATGAATTCGAAATGGGTTCATTAGCAGGCTCAATGGCACCCGCGCCTATCTCTGAATGAGGCATCAAAAATCCGATAAAAAATTAGTGTCCGATTTCCCTTGTTAAGACGTTACGCAAATCCGAACCGACATTGACCCAATCCGATGCAATCCCGTCATCACGCAAGATCGAGGATTGTGTTTGGCCGAAATTCATAAAAAACAAAGGCAGACTGGCAAGGCCAAAACGCAAGCCACCCAGAAAAGGTGGCTTCTTTTTCAAGAGTTGACTGATTTTCTTGTGCATCACTTTCAAGGCCTCGATAGGGCTGAACGGAACACGACACCAACATCAAAAATGCAATCAAATTCCATCATATTTACACCGGATTTGCAACTGGAAACACCATCTGCTTGCTAAGCAGAAACACACGATTTGACAGACAGTCGCGTCCATCGTTCAATCATGGATGAGATCAAACTTGAGGCTCGTGATTACAGAGAACAAACCGGATCACCCGACCAACGGAGAGTAGACAATGACACTATCGCGTAGAGATATTCTTGCAGGGACGGCGGCAACAGCGGCGGCGGCGACACTTCCAGCGGGGGCTGTGAAGGCGCAAGCCAAGCGCAATGTGCTCAAAGTGGTGCCCCATGCCAATTTGCAGATTCTCGATCCGATCTGGACCACCGGCTATATCAGCCGCAACCACGGCTATATGATTTATGACACGCTGTTCGCGCTCGACGACAACCTCAAGCCACAGCCACAAATGGTTGAAAATCTTGATGTTTCATCCGATCGTCTGAAATACACCATGACCCTGCGTGACGGGCTGGCCTGGCATGACGGCACCGATGTGACGGCAGAGGATTGCGTGGCCTCCCTGCAACGCTGGGGCAAGCGCGACGGCATGGGCCAGCGCCTGTTTGCTGTCACCGACAAGCTCGAAGCCGATGGCAAGAAAACCATCACCCTGACATTGAAGCGTCCCTATGGCGTGGTGCTGGACTCAATCGGCAAGATCTCGTCCAACGTGCCGTTCATGATGCCGAAACGGGTGGCCGAAACCCCGGCCGACAAGCAGATCGAAGATACGACCGGTTCCGGTCCCTTCATGTTCAACAAGGCGAACTGGAAGCCGGGCAATCTGGCCATTTATGAAAAATTCAAAGCCTATAACCCGCGCAAGGAAGCCGTCTCGTCGGCCGCTGGCGGCAAAATTGCCAAAGTCGATCGTGTCGAATGGTACACAATGGATGCCAATACCGCGATGAATGCCCTGATGTCGGGCGAAATCGACTATTGGGAACAGGTCACGCCCGATCTGATCGATCTGGTCAAAAAAGCCCCGGGCGTGAAGGTTGAAAATCTCGATCCGACCGGCAATATGGGTTGGGCGCGTTTCAACCATCTTGTCGCGCCCACCAACAATCCGATGGTACGTCAGGCGATCATGAAGGCCTGCAACCAGGAGGATTTCCTCAAAACCGCCATCGGCAATCCCGAATATTACAAGGTCTGCAAGTCTATTTACCCTTGCGGCACGACCTATGAAACCGATGCGGGCTATGTCAACCAGAATGTCGCCGATGCCAAGACGCTGTTACAGCAATCGGGTTACAAGGGCGAGGAACTGGTGATCCTGCAACCGACCGATCATCCCGTGCTCAATCCGTTCTGTCAGGTCATGGCCGAACAGTTGCGCGCTATCGGCATGAATGTGAAATTGCAGGCGATGGATTGGTCGACCGTGTTGCAACGTCGCGCCTCCAAGGACCCGACAGACAAAGGCGGCTGGAACATGTTCTGCACCTGGTGGATCGGCGGCGATACCGTCAATCCGCTGACCGGTGTGGGCTTCGGTGCCACTGGCGAAAAGGGCTGGTTCGGCTGGGCCAATGACGAACAGGCGGTCAAACTGCAAGACGAGTTTGCCAATGCGGCAAACCCTGCCGATGCCAAAAAGGCGGCAACGGCCTTGCAGGAGCGTCTCTATGCCAACGGGCATTATGTGAATATGGGGATGTTCTTCGTGCCTGTCGGCTATCGCGACAATGTGCGCGGCATGATCAGATCTCCGGTCCAGTTCTTCTGGAACATGGAAGTCGTCTGATTGCCCATTCCTGCCCCATCCTGATGCTTTCGGGGGTCTACCCCGAAAGCGGCCTTGCGCAGGCCGCTGTTGCGTCAGGGTGAGCGGACCCCAATGCAAGGAAAAACGCTATGTGGTTGTTTATACTGCGGCGCGTTGCCTCGACCGTTCCGGTGATGCTGATTGTCGCAGTCGTCATTTTTGCGATGTTGCGGCTTACCCCCGGCGATCCGGCGGTCGTGATTGCCGGAGATCAGGCGACGGCCGAACAGATTACGCGCATCCGCGCCAGTCTGGGACTGGATTTGCCCATTCACGAGCAATTTATAACCTGGATCGTGCATATCCTGCACGGGGATCTGGGAACATCGATTTTTACCAATATGCCTGTGTCCACGCTGATCGGCCAGCGGCTGGAACCCACTTTGATGCTGACCCTGACCACGGTTATCTTTTCGGTGTCGGTGGCCGTTCCTCTCGGCGTTTGGGCGGCATGGCGGGCCGGCTCATGGACCGACCGGCTGATCATGATGTTTTCGGTTCTGGGGTTTTCCTTCCCCGTCTTCGTGCTGGGGTATCTGCTGATCTATCAATTCGGCCTGACCCTGAAATGGTTGCCCACACAGGGCTACAAGAGCCCGTTTACCGATCCGCTGGGTTTTGCCAGTACCATTGTCATGCCCACCATCACTTTGGGGATGATCTATATTGCGCTGGTCACCCGCATCACCCGCGCCAGCGTGCTGGAAGTGCTGGGTGAGGATTATATCCGCACCGCCCGCGCCAAAGGCCAGATCGAGCGCAAGGTGCTGTTTCGTCACGCTCTCAAAAATGCCGCCGTGCCGATTGCCACCATCATCGGCATCGGCATCGCATTGCTGATCGGCGGGGCGGTTGTGACCGAAACCGTGTTCAACATTCCGGGTTTGGGCCGGCTGGTGGTCGATGCAATTCTGCGGCGGGATTATCCGATTATTCAAGGACTTATCCTTGTCTTCTCCTTCACCTATATCATCATCAACATGCTGATCGATATTGCCTATACAATGCTTGATCCGAGGATACGCTATTGAGCATGACGGCTTCCCCCTCTCCCGTTGCGGACCGGCCCTCGCGGTTGCGGGCTGTGCTGGACCTGTTCCGCCACAACCCGTTGATGATGCTGTCTGCGGTGATCCTGCTGGTGCTGGTCCTGGCGGCCGTGTTTGCGCCCTATCTCGGCACGGTTGATCCGCGCAAGATCGGGGTGTTGCGGCGCATGGCACCGCCTTCGGCCCAAGCGTGGTTCGGCGGCGACCAGTTGGGCCGCGATCTCTGGACACGGGCCGTCTACGGCGCGCGGGTATCGCTGATGGTCGGCTGTGTGGTGGCGGTGATGAGCATTTCCATCGGCCTGCTGATCGGCATGATCTCCGGCTATCTGCGGGCACTGGATGCCGTCATCATGCGGATCATGGACGGCTTGATGTCGATCCCCGGCATTTTGCTGGCCATCGGGCTGGTCTCGGTCTCGGGAGCCAGCTTTATCACGGTGACCGTTGCGATCATGATCCCGGAAATCCCCCGCGTTGTCCGTCTGGTGCGCTCGATCGTGCTGACCGTGCGGGAAGAGCCCTATGTGGAAGCCGCCATTGCGGTGGGAACACCCGTGCCGCTGATCTTATGGCGGCATATTCTGCCCAATTGTGTGCCGCCACTGATTGTGCAGGCCACCTATGTGGCCGCTTCCGCCATGCTGACCGAAGCCCTGCTGTCGTTTCTGGGTGCGGGGACCCCGCCTGAAATCCCCTCTTGGGGCAATATGATGGCGGAAGGGCGCATTGTGTTTCCGATTGCCCCATGGATCGTGCTGATCCCCGGTTGCATTCTGGCGGTGGCCATTCTGGCCGTCAATGTTCTGGGAGACGGCCTGCGTGACCGGCTCGACCCCAAAATCGCCAAACGGATGTGATGTCATGACCGAAGCAAGCACGCATCCTGTCCTCGATATTCGCCATCTGTCGGTGGCCCTGCCCGGCACCGGAGACCGCACCCATGCGGTGATCGACCTGTCCTTGACCATCCAGCCCGGCGAAATTGTCTGTGTGGTCGGTGAATCGGGTTCGGGCAAATCCGTGACCGCGCAGGCCATTATGGGCCTGTTACCCAAGGGACAGCTTGTCGCCGAACGCGGCACCATCGCCTTGCAAGGCGAGGATGTGTTGCAGGCCAGCCCCGATCGCTTGCGCGAACTGCGCGGCACCCGCATGGCGATGATTTTTCAGGAGCCGATGACCGCACTCAATCCGGTGCTGACGGTCGGAGACCAGATCGCCGAAATGCTGGCCATCCACACCGATCTCTCGTCGTCAGAGCAACGCGAACGGGTCTTGGAGATGATGCGGGCGGTGCATCTGCCCGATGTCGAGCGGATGATCGATTGCTATCCGCATCAACTCTCTGGCGGACAACGCCAGCGCATCATGATCGCGCAAGCCCTGATCCTTGATCCCGCATTGCTGATTGCCGACGAGCCGACCACCGCACTGGATGTGACAACCCAGGCGCAAATCCTGAAACTGATCAAAGAGATGCAGGAACGGCGGGGCACCGGTGTGTTGTTTATCACCCATGATTTCGGCGTGGTCGCCGATATTGCCGACCGCGTCGTGGTGATGCAACACGGCAATCTGGTGGAAAGCGGCACCCGCGACGAGGTTCTGCTCGCACCCAAAATGCCCTACACGCAAATGCTGATTGCCTCGGTCCCCAGTCTGGTGCCTCCGCACCGCGAACCGGTCAGTGGTCCTGTCGCATTGCAAACCGTCAATCTGGGCAAAACCTATCAGGGAACCGGCGGTTTTCTGGACAAGCAACGCATCGTCAAAGCGGCCGATGCGGTCAATTTTTCTCTCCGGCGCGGTGAAACCCTCGGGGTTGTGGGTGAATCGGGATCGGGCAAATCCACCGTTGCGCGGTGCATTGCTCGGCTGATCGATCCGAGCGAAGGGCAAATTCTGCTCGACGGTCTGGATATTGCCCATCTGCCGGAAAAGATGCTCCGGCCCCATCGCCGCCATGTGCAGGTGATTTTCCAGGACCCGTTCCGCTCGCTCAATCCCCGCCGCACCGTTGGGCAATCGATCATCGAAGGCCCGATGAATTTCGGCCTTTCCGAACACGAGGCCATTTTGCGGGCCCGCGATCTGATGGGGCTGGTCGGTCTGTCGCCCGACGCATTGTCACGCTTTCCCCACCAGTTTTCCGGCGGACAACGCCAGCGCATCTCCATCGCCCGCGCCCTCGCCATGCAACCGCATGTGCTGATTGCCGATGAGGCTGTCTCTGCCTTGGACGTATCGGTGCAGGCACAGGTGCTGGCTTTGCTGGACGATGTGCGCAAACGCTTCGATCTGGCATTGCTGTTCATCACCCATGATCTGCGCGTGGCCGCCCAGATTTGCGACCGCATTATGGTGATGCAGAAAGGCAAGGTGGTGGAGGAAGGCCCGACCCGCACCCTGTTCGCCAATCCGCAACATGCCTATACCAAAGCCCTGTTTGACGCCGCTCCGGGACATGATTTTTCATCCCAGCAGAGCAAACAGACTTGAAAGATGATATAGATTTATATTTTCATATATTTTGAACGCTTTTCAATAATTTCTATTGATTTTTTTATTTATATTATTATTTACACTAATATTGTCATCTTTTAAAATAATTCAACTGATTTTAACAATTTATAAATCATCTTGATTTTTGCGATCATATGTGCAACAAAAAAGAACCTTGGAATGTGATGAGTTGCAAATCATTCATCAGGCTCGTTTTGAATGTTTGACGGTGGTTCCGGAGCAAGCAACCTGAAATTTACACCTTTGTTCTGTCTTGCGTATCAGCAATCAATAACATTGTGGAGGCGTTGATGAATAAGGTTTTGGCCGATTTCTGCTCTGATGAAGCCGGAGCGACTTACGTTGAAAACGCATTTATGATTTTATTTGGCCTTTCATGCACGATTACCATCGTCAGCATTTTGAAGACACAAATTGTTGATTTTGCCACCGCGATAGGCCCCAAAATTGAATCGGGCATCAACAGAATTTCCTGATTGAACGATGCCCTGAACCTGTTCGATTACCGCTAGGCAATACACATCTGCACAATCATACCATCCCCTTAATATCCGCTCGCCAAAGTTCCGCGCTGGCGTTGATCGGCGGCGCCTTCCAATCCCCGCGAGGTGACGAGGATGGTATGGGCCGAGCCGGATGCCGCACCGACGACGAGTTTGTGGCCTCTGGCCTCCAGCAGTTTGATTGTGTCGGGAGACAGACCGCGTTCGACGCGGAGTTCATCCGGCAACCATTGGTGATGAAGCCGCGGAGCGCTAACGGCTTCCATCACACCCATTTTATGATCGACAATATTGGTGACGACATTCAGCACCGTCGAAATGATGCGCGAACCGCCCGGACTGCCGGTCACCATCACCACCCTGCCCTGATCCATCACAATGGTCGGGCTCATCGACGATAAAGGGCGTTTGCGCGGGGCCGGAGCATTGGCATCCCCGCCCACAAGCCCGAACGCATTGGGCACGCCGGCTTTGGCGGCAAAATCATCCAACTCGTTATTGAGCATCACGCCGGTGCCTTCGGCCACCATGCCCAGCCCATAGGAGAAGTTGAGCGTATAGGTATTGGCGACAGCATTGCCCTCGGAGTCCATGATCGAATAATGGGTGGTCTGGTCGCTCTCATAAGGAGCCAATTGCCCCGGTTTGATCTCGCGGGCGGGTCTGGCTTTGGCGGGATCAATCTCCTTGATCCGCGCTTGCGCATAGCGTTTCGAGGTCAACGCCGCCACCGGAACACTGACAAAATCGGGATCACCGAGATATTCCGAGCGGTCGGCATAGGCGATTTTCATGGCTTCGGCGAACAGATGGAGCCGGTCGGCATCCGGCACCGCTGATTGCGGCCGCGGCAGGGCTTCCAGCATGTTGAGAATTTCGATGACATGCACCCCGCCCGACGAGGGCGGCGGCATCGAAGCAATCTGAAGACCCTGATAGGTCCCGGTCACGGGCTTGCGGATGATGGGTTGATAGGTGGCCAGATCGGCCACCGTCATGCCGCCACCGGCAGAGGTCACTGCCGCCGCAATCATACGGGCCACCTCGCCACGGTAAAAACCATCCGCGCCTTGGGTGGCAATCAGTTCCAATGTCCGTGCCAGATCGGATTGCACCAGTCTGTCGCCTTGTGAAAGCGGTGCCAGATCGGGTTTGAGGAAGATTTTGGCCGTGGAAGGATATTGTGCCAGCCGTTTTTGGGCCTGCGGCAGGCTGTCAGCCAGATCTTCCTCGACCATTATGCCCTGCCTGGCCAATGCAATGGCGGGTGCCAGCACATCCTGCCAGGATACTTTGCCCGAGCCATAGGTCTTGAAGGCCAGTTCCAATCCCGCCACCGTGCCGGGGACACCAACGGCCAATCCGCTGTCACGTGACTTTTTGGTGTCGGCATTGCCCTGCGCATCCAGAAACATATCGCGGCTGGCACTGGCTGGTGCGGTTTCGCGGTAATCGACGGCATGGGTTTGCTTGTCCTTGGCCAGATGCACCAGCATGAAACCGCCACCGCCGATATTGCCGGCCCGTGGCAGGGTCACCGCCAATGCAAAGCCCACAGCAACGGCGGCATCCACGGCATTGCCGCCCTTTTTGAGGATATCAACACCGATCCGGCTGGCTTGCGCCTCTTGGCTGACCACCATGCCATGCGCGGCAATAAAAGGTTGCTGGCGATATTGATCGGCAATGATTGGTGCGACAGTCTGGGCCTGTGCGGCCAGCGGGAGAGAGAAACAATAAAGGCTGAGGGACAAAGCCAGACAGACCCGTTTGGCATCAAATGGTTTCATGGTGGCTGGCCCGATCCTGAGGTGTCACAAAGCCGCAGTGTGACAAGACAAAGCGTGCGAAACAAGAGCGAAAACACCGTTGCCCTCTTCCCTTTTGGGCTGTCATCATCAATGATGGGACATCAATAAATATAAGGGGGATTCTGCTATGTTCTCGATCGTGCGCGCCGGTTTGGCCGTGGCTTTGACGCTGACACTCACCCAACCACAAGCCGCAAAGGCCGATGAGTTTCTGAACGTCCTGACGGGAGGGACATCGGGGGTCTATTATCCGATGGGCGTTGCGCTTGCCAAAGTCTTTTCGGACAAAATCCCCGGCACCCGCCCCTCGGTGCAGGCCACCAAAGGATCGGTTGAAAATCTGGTCCTGCTGAATGCAGGCAAAGGCGAAATCGCCTTCACGCTGGGTGACAGTCTGGCCTTTGCACGTGACGGCAATGAAGAAGCCGGTTTCAAAACCAAACTTGAAAAACTGCGCGGTATTGCCGCCATCTATCCCAATTATATCCAGGTTGTGGCCACCAAAGAATCCGGCATCAAAACCCTCGCCGATCTGAAAGGCAAGCGCCTGTCGGTCGGCGCTCCCAAATCGGGGACCGAACTTAACACCCGCGCGATTTTGACGGCGGCGGGTTTGAGCTACAAGGATCTCGGCAAGGTCGAATATCTGCCCTTCGGTGAATCGGTTGAATTGATGAAGAACCGCCAGCTGGATGCCACCCTGCAATCAGCCGGATTGGGCGTGGCGGCCATCCGCGATCTGGCGTCCTCTGTCGAAATCGTCGTGGTGGAAATTCCTGCCAGTGTCGTCGATAAAATCGGCGCGCCCTATGTCAAGGCAACTGTGCCGGCCAATACCTATACCGGCCAAACCACCGATGTCGCCGGTGCGGCCGTGGTCAACTATCTGGTGACCCGTTCGGATCTGCCCAATGATCTGGTCTATGGCATGACCAAATCGATTTTCGACAGCCTGCCCGATCTGGCCGCATCCCACAGCGCCGGCAAGGATATCCGGCTCGACAAAGCCCTTGAAGGCATGCCTGTGCCCTTGCATCCGGGCGCAGAAAAATACTTCAGGGAAAAAGGAATGGTCCGCTAAGCCCTTTCCTATCGCCGCAGGACACGGGTCCTGCGGCACCATTTCAGCCACTCAGGACGACCCGCAATGACCACACCAAGCCCGCATGTGCCGACAACAACAGTGACCGAGTTGGATATCGAACATAACCTGCCGGCTGGCTGGGGACTTGGCCGTTCGGGCGCTTTGCTGTTCTGGATAGCCTTGGCCTTTTCGACCTTCCAGATTGCCACCTCGGTCTATGCCATTTTACCGACGCAAGTGTTGCGGGCCATGCATGTGGGTTTTCTGGTTCTTGTCGCCTCGGTGCTGATCGGCAATCACCGGTCGACCCATCCGATGAGCCGTGTGATCGGATGGACGCTTGGATTGCTGGGCTTTGCGGCTGGTCTCTATCAATGGGTATTCTATCTCGATCTGGTCAATAATTCGGGCGATTTGAGCCATGTCGATCTGGCTGTCGGTTTGATCAATCTGGTGGTTCTGTTCATCGTGGCCTGGCGGCTGATGGGGCCGGCCTTGCCGATCATCTGTCTGGTTTTCATTGCCTATGCGCTGTTTGGCCGTTATTTGCCGCGTCCGCTCGACCATCGCGGCTTCAGCTTCGAGCAGGTGATCGAGCATATGGGCTTCGGCACCGAGGGCATTTACGCGACCCCGACCGGCGTTTCAGCGACCTATATCTTCCTGTTCATCCTGTTCGGTGCCTTTCTGGAGCGAGCGGGGATGATCCAGCTCTTTAACGATGTGGCTTTGGGGCTGGTCGGTGCGGCACGCGGGGGAGCGGCCAAAGTGGCGGTGATTTCTTCGGCCTTGATGGGGACCATTTCCGGTTCCGGTGTTGCCAATGTGGTGACCACCGGGCAATTCACCATTCCGCTGATGAAACGGTTCGGCTACTCCTCCTCCTTTGCGGGAGGGGTGGAAGCCACCGCCTCGATGGGCGGGCAAATCATGCCGCCGGTGATGGGGGCTGTGGCCTTTATCATGGCCGAAAATATCGGCGTGCCCTATTCCGAAATTGTCAAAGCCGCGATCATTCCGGCCATTCTCTATTTCGCCTCAGCCTTCTGGATGGTGCATCTGGAAGCGGGCAAACATCATCTGATGGGCATGGCGCGTTCGGAATTGCCTAGCCCGATTGCCGCCATCAAGCGGCAATGGCATCTGGCCTTGCCGCTGGCGGTGCTGGTCTATCTGTTGATGGATGGTTTCACGCCGCTGTTTGCCGGTTCAGTCGGCTTGGCCCTGACTGTGATCATGATCCTCGGCGGGGCGTTTGCGATGGGCTTTGGCTCGCAGGCCGCCCGTGTAGTATTCTGGGTCGGGCTGGGATTGCTTTCGGCCTCGTTTTTCTATTACGGCATCGGGATCATCATCGCGCTGGTCGCCATTCTGATCATCGTCAACCTGTTTTCCAAGGGCGGACGAGAAACCCTGATCCTATGCCGCGACGGTCTGGCCGACGGGGCCAGACAGGCCCTGCCCGTGGGCTTGGCTTGCGCCATTGTCGGCACAGTCATCGGCACGATGACCCTGACAGGGGCGGCCACCACGCTGGGCAATTACATTGTTTCCTTCGGCCGGGACTCGATTTTCCTGTGTCTGCTGCTGGTGATGATCACCTCGATCATTCTGGGCACGGGTTTGCCGACCATTCCGACCTATATCATCACCGCTTCGCTGGCCGCGCCCGCTTTGCTCAAACTCGGCGTGCCGCTGATCGTCAGCCATATGTTCGTGTTCTATTACGGTATTATTGCCGATCTGACCCCGCCTGTCGCGCTGGCGGCACTGGCGGCCGCGCCCATTGCCAAAGCCTCGCCCGACGAGATCGGCTGGCAGGCCACGAGGGTGGCACTGGCGGGCTTTCTGATCCCCTTCATGTCGGTTTACGAGCCGTCCTTGATGTTGCAAGCGGGCGGCGCGATTGCCGAACAATACGGCTATTGGGTGGAAGTGGCCGTGGTGGTGTTCAAAGCCTTTGTGGTGATCGGCATGTCGGGTGTGGCGGCTATCGGCTATTACCTGACAAAGATCAGCCTGTTCGAGCGGGTCATGGCGGGGGTATCAGCGGGTTTCCTGATCGGCAATTTCGATTACAGCGATTCCATCGGTCTGATCATTGCCGCCTTGCTGACCATTTCAAACTGGCTGAGGTTGCGTAAAAGCTGAGCGGGAGCCCTGCACAAAAACCTATTGCACTTTTGGTGTAGATTGATCACTCTCGACCTCTGAAATATCAGCAATCCTAGGGTTGCGATCACAATCCGCATCAGACGGAACACAAGGGTGGATGATGAGCAAACATTATAAAATCCTCATTCTCGGAGCCTCCTACGGCTCTTTGCTGGCAACCAAAATGTTGATGGGCGGGCATGATGTCGCGTTGGTCTGCCTGCCGGCCGAAGCCGATTTGATCAACAAAGAAGGCATCCGCGTCCGCATCCCCGTCAAAGGGCGCGATGGATTGGTGGAAGTCGATTCCCGCAAATTGTCCGGTCACATTTCCGGCCTGTCACCCGAAGCCGCCAATCCCGCCGATTACGATCTGATCGCACTGGCGATGCAGGAGCCGCAATACCGCGCCCCCGGTGTGCGCGAACTGGTGGACCGGATCGCACAATCCGGCAAGCCCTGCATGTCGATCATGAACATGCCGCCCCTGCCCTATCTGGCCCGTATTCCCGGCATTGATGCCAATGAATTGAAGCATTGCTACACCGATCCGACCGTGTGGCAGAGTTTCGATCCGCATAATATGACCCTGTGCAGTCCCGATCCGCAGGCTTTCCGCCCGCCGGAGGAAGCCACCAACATTCTGCAGGTCAGCCTGCCGACCAATTTCAAGGTCGCCAAATTCGGCAAGCCTGATTTTGACAAGATCCTGACCGATTTACAGCACGATATCGAAGCCGCCCGCTTTGATGCCGGTGATGGCCCGATCGAACTGCCCGTGAAATTGAAGGTCCATGACTCGGTGTTTGTGCCACTGGCCAAATGGGCCATGCTGTTGACCGGCAACTATCGCTGTATTCAGGCCACAGAGATGCGCCCGATCAAGGAAGCGGTTCATTCCGATCTAAATGCCTCCAAGGCCATTTATGCCTGGGTTAATGCACTGTGCGTCAAACTCGGTGCCAATCCCGATGATCTCGTACCGTTTGAAAAATATGCCAGTGCCGCACAGGGTCTGGCCAAGCCCTCCTCGGCGGCCCGCGCTTTGGCCGCAGGCGCCCAGAATATCGAGCGCGTCGATCTGGTGGTGCAAACCATGGCGCGGTTGAAAGGCGAACATTCGGACAGCGTCGACCAGACCGTGAAACTGGTCCAGTCATGGCTGGAGAAAAACCGCTCCAAAGCCTGACATCTGTTAGAACACTGATCGATTTTGAACCCTGCCCGCAAGCGCAGGGTGTTTTTTTATGCCGGGGCTCCTCTGCGGCATTAACCTCGTTGTTTGAAGACAAAGCCGAAACCCGCCAATCAGGTGCCGCCTGCCTTGCCCGTACCGGCAAAGATTGAAATAAAGGCGGGCCATGAGCCAGACATACACCTCACCACTTTATACAAGCCAACCAGCAGCAGGCCTTCTTGTGTCGCATAACGACCAGACAACAACGGCAGATGACGGCACCATCGACAGCTCGCTTCTGGCGTTCGAACGTGCCTTGCAACGGCATGCCGAGGGCGATTATGTCAGTGCGGTCGAGCTGTATGGCGATATATCCCCCAATTCTCCGGCCTTTCACGAGGGACAGCACTTTCTGGGCATTGCCTTGCATCATCTCGGACAACACGAGCAGGCGGTTAAAATCTTGCGCGCCTCTGTGGCGGCAACCGGTGATCGGGTCGATTGGGCCAATAATCTGGGCAATATCCTGAACGCGCAGGGCCGCTTCGACGAAGCGATCGAGGTGTTTGCGAAAGCGGTCGCCAAAGCCCCCTCCCAAGCCCTGCTCTGGATCAATCTGGGTGCGACCCATGACCGGCTGGTGCAATTCAAGCAGGCCGAACAGGCCTATCAAACCGCCATCACGCTGGAACCGCACTCGCAGGAAGCCTATCGCCTGCTCTCGGCCCTGTATGAGCGCCACCAGATGCAGATCGAGGCCGTGCGCACCTATTGTTCGGGCTATATCGTGGCCCCGCGCGAGAGCACCACGCCCTATCTGCTCGGCAAAGCCTATTACGTGCTGGGTCGGCTGGAGGAAGCCGCCGAAGTCTACCGGCAATGGAAAGAGGCCGAGCCGGACAATCCCATTCCAGCCCATCTCTATGCCGCCTGCGCCCGTCGAGACGGCGAAGAGACGATTCCAGAACGCTGTTCGGAAGATTATGTCAACGTGACCTTTGATGAATATGCCGATCACTTCGAAGGCAAGCTGAGCCAGCTGGATTATCGCGGGCCCGCTTTGCTCGAACAGATGATGGCGGAGAGCTTCACCCAAGGCGCAGGTCTGCATGTGCTGGATGCCGGTTGCGGCACCGGGCTGTGCGCGCCCATCCTGCGGCCCTATGCCGCCAGCATGATCGGGGTCGATCTGTCCGGCTCGATGCTCGACATCGCCCGCCAGCGCGGCCTTTACGAGGCATTGCACAAGGCTGAAATCGGCACTTTCCTTTCACACATTCAAACGCCCTATGATCTGATTGCCTGCATGGATACGCTGATCTATTTCGGGGCGATCGACCAGCTCTTTGCGCAATTTGCCGCAACCATCAAACCGAACGGTTTTCTGATTTTCACCACCGAAGTCTGCGAGGAAGGGACAAAGCCCTACCAACTCAATCCGAGCGGGCGTTACAGCCATACCACCGCCTATCTGCACAGCGTGATGGAACAATGCGGGTTTGACTGCCGGATTTTCAATCTCCAAACCCTGCGCACCGAGTTGCAAGCCCCTGTGCGCGGCGTGATCGTGCTGGCGCAACGGCGCTAAATTCCCACATATTCTGAATTACCGATAAACGCTCTTGTCACATCAAAAACTTTAAGATTAAACTATTTTTACGAATGGTTCCTGAGGTGGAGAGTGTCATGCGCATTAAAGTCATTGGTGGCGGACCTGCCGGGCTATATTTCTCCATTCTTGTCAAAAAATCTTTTCCGCAGGCCGATATCCATGTGATCGAGCGCAACAAGGCCGATGACACCTTCGGTTTCGGCGTGGTGTTTTCGGATCAGACGCTTGATAATTTCGAGAAGGCCGACCGCGAAAGCTACGAGGCGATCACCAAGGCTTTTGCCTATTGGGATGATATCGCCGTCGAGATCAGGGGCGAGAATTTCCGGATCGGCGGCAACGGCTTTTGCGGCTGTTCACGTAAAACCCTGCTGATGCTGTTGCAGGAACGCGCCAGAGGCTTGGGGATCAACCTCTCCTTCGAGCAGGAATTGACCACCATGCCGACCGAGGCCGAAGCCGATCTGGTGGTGCTGGCGGATGGCTTGAACTCGCTGTTGCGCCAAGCCAATGAAAGCCATTTCGGCACGCAGATCGACTTGCGTCCCAACCGTTTCTGCTGGATGGGCTCGACACGTCCCTTCGATGCCTTCACCTTCTACTTCAAGGAAACCGAATTCGGGGTGTTCATCGCCCATTGCTATCAATATGAAGCGGGCCGTTCGACCTGGGTCCTGGAAACCGATCCCGAAACCTTTGCCGCCGCTGGCCTTGAAACCATGTCGCAGGAGGACAGCACCGCCTTCCTCGAAAACGTGTTCAAGGACGAGTTGCAGGGCCATCGTCTGATTGCCAACCGCTCGATCTGGCGGCAGTTCCCCACCATCCGCAACAAGCATTGCACGATGGATGGCCGCGTGGTGTTGCTGGGCGATGCCAAGTCAACGGCGCATTTCTCCATCGGTTCCGGCACCAAGCTGGCGATGGAAGATGCCATCAGCCTGCATGATTGTCTCAAGCGCAGCCAGGGCAAGATGGCGGAGGCTTTGGCCGATTTCGAATTCGGCCGCCGCGAAGAGGTCGAAAAAACCCAGCACGCCGCCGAAGTCAGCCTTGTCTGGTTCGAACATGTCAAACGCTTCCTCGATTTCGATCCCGTGCAATTCGCCTTTGGCTTGATGACCCGTTCCAAATCGATCACCTATGACAATCTGGCCCTGCGTGCGCCGGATTTCGTCAAGCAAATCGACAAGACTTTTGCCAAGCAGATCAAAGCCTTGGGGCATGATGTTGATGTCGAGAAGCCGCAAAGCCCGGCCTTCCAGCCTCTGTCCTTGCGCGATATGACGCTTTCCAACCGTCTCGTGGTCTCGCCGATGTGCATGTATGCGGCCCATGACGGTGTGCTGACCGATTTCCATCTGGTCCATTATGGCTCGCGCGCCATGGGCGGTGTCGGCCTGCTGTTTACCGAAATGACCTGCATCAGCGCCGAAGCCCGCATCACGCCGGGCTGTGCGGGTTTGTGGACGGATGAGCAACAGGCCGCATGGACGCGGGTTGTCGATTTCGTCCATCAGCAATCGGGCGCAAAAATCTGCCTGCAACTCGGCCATGCAGGCCGCAAGGGTGCAACCAAGCTGATGTGGGACGGCATGGACAGGCCGCTGGACACCGGCGCATGGCCGATTGTTTCGGCCTCGCCACTGCCCTATTACCCCGAAAGTCAGGTGCCGCGCGAAATGACCCGCGCCGATATGGATCAGGTGCGCGATCAATTTGTTGCCGCTGTGCATCGGGCCGAGGCTTGCGGTTTCGATATGGTGGAAATGCACGCCGCCCATGGCTATCTGCTGGCCAGTTTCCTGTCACCGGTCACCAACCAGCGCAAGGACAATTACGGCGGCCCTCTCGAAAACCGCCTGCGCTATCCGCTGGAAGTGTTTGGCGCGATGCGGGCCGCATGGCCTGCCCATAAGCCGATGTCGGTGCGTATTTCGGCAACCGACTGGATGGAAGGCGGGATCAGCGACGAGGAATCGGTCGAGATTGCCCGTCATTTTGCCCAAGCCGGCGTTGATCTGGTCGATGTCTCGACCGGTCAAACCGCGCCGCTGTCACGCCCTGTCTATGGCCGGATGTTCCAGACCCCCTATTCGGACCAGATCCGCAACGAGGCGCATGTGGCCACCATGTGCGTCGGCAATATCACCAGCGTCGATCAGGCCCATACGATTGTTGCGGCCGCCCGTGCCGATCTGGTGGCTTTTGGCCGTCCGCATCTGGTTGATCCCGCCTTCGCCTTGCGCGGCGCGGCGTGGTACGGGGCCGAGGTCAAAGTGCCGCCGTCCTATGCACCGGGCTGGGCGCAAATCACCCGCAATGTGCCGCGTGAAAAATCGGATTTGATTGAAATGAAGCTGAAAGCCCGTCCGAAAAGCCACAAACACTCATGAATTCATGAGCGAGCGCCGGACACCCTTGCGCTCGACCACAAAAGTGCGTGGCTCGGAAGGAAAATCGGTCGGACTGCGCGGGCGCACCCTTACCTGACGGATATTCTTGGAACGCGCGATTTCAGCGCGAACCTCGTCCTCGCCCGCCCCGATCAACGCGGCGGCGATTTCAACCTGTTCCTCGAGATCATCGGTCAGACCCTGGGCGGCAAACACGGCTTCCTGAACGGTCGGCAGATCAACCCTGACCCGTCGCGTGCCGTATTTGGTGTTCCAGACCGCTTCACTGCTATTGCCCGTACCTTTGCTCATTTCGATACTCTCTGAAATCCTCAAGGCAGAATTATGTCATAGCTTGGCAAAATGACCAAGGATTATTGTGCAGTGCAACATTATACAAAAGACGGGCAGATATGCGTTTTTGCAATGCAACATCCGGCAAAGCGTGATTTAACGTAAAATCCATTCCCCTTGCGCAAGGATGGCTTGGTGCATGGCATCCGGTGCAAGATCGACATTCCCGGGCCACGTCACTGCCCCGCCGACAATATGGGCTTTTTTGAAAACGGCTAGATCTTTGAGAGCCGCAAACACACCCGTCAGATGACTTTGCTCGAACACCACCCTGCCTCTGGTACCGTCAGCAAATTGAACCTTGAGAGCCAAAGGGCCGGCAGGTTCGACTTCGATCACATCCCAGTTCATGGTTGGCCTCACTTCAAAGGAGCAATCGGATTGGGCTGTTGCTTGTTCATGCACAATCGCCAATCATCCAGGAATTCTTGCTGATGCAGTTCCGCCCAATCAAGCACGAGTTCCTGTGCTCGGCGAGGCAATTCACCAATGGCAATCTTGAGTAAAGCAATGTCTACCGTGGCCTGATATTCCGCATATTGCACATGAAAATGCGCTGGTTCGTGATCGTTAAAAAACATCCGAATGAGGATGCCATAAAATGCACTGATCGTTGGCATGGACAAACATCCCGTCAAATCAAGCCTGTAAAATACCCTCAAATTTGAATTTGCCAATCCGTTTATACCGCCATGAGAATTGGCCAACAAAAAAGCGGGGCAAAAACCCCGCTTTTGTGACGTTTCAAACAAAAGTCAGTGCGACAGCAACACTGGAAGGCCGGAGTCGGACAGGATCTGGTCTGTCACGCCGCCCAGCACCCATTCGCGGAACCGTGAATGGCCATAGCCGCCCATCACAATCATTGAAACGCCATTGGCCTTGGCTTCCTTGAGCAACAAAGAGCCGATATTCTGTCCGCCCGACAGCATTTCACGCACATCGACCTTGCCGCCATGGCTGGCGATCAGGGCGGCAATGTCCTCGCCGATCTGGCTTCCGGCCGGCGGATCGATCACGGCGACAATCACCTGTTCGGCGGCACTCAGGAATTCCATCGAATCGTGGACGGCGCGGGCGGATTCCCGTGACCCGTTCCAAGCCACAAGAATGGATTTGGGGCTGGCGGGCGGGGTCTGCGATGGCACGGCAATCACCGGCACACCGGCCACAAACATCAAATCGCGGGCCGTGTCGGGGGTTGCAAGCACAAGATCGGCATAATGGGCATGGCTGGCGGCAACCAATTGTTCATCGCCCTCCTCGCAACGCCATTCGATCGGGCATTGTGCCTTGGCGGCCTGTGCCTTGGTGGCCTCCTCGGCCTTCTTGGCGGCAGAATCCAGATAGGTCTGCTGGGCCTCGATGATGCTGGGGGTCATATCAAAGCCCATGCCATCCGAATAAACGGCCACAACCGGCTTGACATAGAGAGCGGCCACTTTGGCCTGATGCTGTTCGGCAATGGCAAAGGCCATGCGCAAACAGGCATTGTCTTCTTCAGCGGCAGAAACAATCACCAGCACATTTTTGATCGACATCACTTGCCTCCACGCTTGAAACGGGCATCAAACCCGTCTTTGAACATATGCTAGAGTGTTGCCTATCCTGCGGCTAGTGGCATTGATGCAAATCAATCCTCCAAAACCGCAAGAAGGCATTGCTGGATCGGCTGTTTATCCGCGTTTTGGTTCCGGCCGATACTTGCCGCCCGGTCCCTGACCTTGGCGATACACCATCAAAGTGCGCTTGAAACTGACAACAATGGTCCCGTCCTGATTGTATCCGATGGTTTTGATGGTCACGATCCCCAATTCGGGCCGCGAACCGGAAGGGCGCAACTCCAGCACCTCGCTTTCGGCATAGATCGTATCGCCCTCATAGACCGGATTGGGCAGACGCACCTCGTCCCAACCCAGATTGGCGAACACATTTTGCGACACATCGGTGACCGATTGGCCGGTAACGAGTGACAGGGTGAAACAGGAATTGACCAGCGGTTTGCCAAAAGCGGTATGGGCCGCATAATTGGCATCATAATGGGGATGGGCGGTGTTGAGCGTGAGCATGGTGAACCATGCATTGTCGGTTGCCGTGATCGTGCGGCCCAAGGGATGTTTATAGACATCACCAACCGTAAAATCCTCGAAAAACCGCCCGTTCCAGCCTGCTTTGATTGTCATCTTCATCCCCTGAACGAAAGTCCGCCATCCACATCAACCACCGTCCCGCTGACATAGCCGCAGGCCGGCGAGGACAGAAAAGCCGCCATATGGGCGATTTCCTCCGGCTCGATCATCCGCCCCAGCGGCCGGTCGGCAGGCACCTCCTGCCAGCGGCTTTCATCGCCCCACAAATCCTTGGCCTTGGCTTTGGACAATGTGATCATCCGGTCGGTTTTGGTCGGGGACGGGTTGATGCCGAACACCCGCACCCCCCAATCCACCGATTTGCCGCCAATCGCCGAGGTAAAGGCCATCAGCGCCGCATTGCCTGTCGCTCCGCAAACATAATCATAGCGCGGATTGCGTCCCGCCGACCCGATGATGTTGCAAATGATGCCGCTTTGGCGGGCTTTCATATCGGCCAGATAGAGTTGGGTCAGATGGATATAGCCCAGCACTTTCAGCGCCCAGGCCTGCTCCCAGCGGGCCATCGACAGATCGAGCAGGCCACCGCCGGGGATCGCACCGGCATTGTTGACCAGAATATCGACATCGCGCACCAGATGGTAGACGCGCTCGCGCTCCTGATCCTGAGACAGATCGACAGGGATGATGCGGACCTTGTCGGGGGCTTTGAGGCTGGATTTGGCCTGTTCGAGCTGTCCGGCATCGCGCGCCACCAGTGTGACCGAGCAACCGGCCTCCAGATAGGTGCGCGCACAGGCCAGACCGATTCCCTTGGAGCCACCGGTGATCAGCACATGGCGATTGGAAAGTTGAAGGTCCATCATAACATCCTTAGCGGGCGGGACAGGCTTGCGCATACCAGTCGCAAATGCCTTCGCCGGTGGTGAAAATAGTGTTTTTGCTGGCCATCAACAGATCGAGCATGCCCGCCAATTCATGGATGCGGTGCGGAACCGCAATCAGATGCGGATGCAGGCCAATCGCCAGCACGCGCACGGTGTCACGGCTTTCCTGCTCGAATTGCTCCAGCGTAAAGGCCAGACGCTTGAGCATTTCGCCGGTGGCGTGGCGCTCGATCGCATAGACGATGGAATCGTTGATTTCGAGATTGTAAGGCATGGCCATCAGCGGGCCGGAGGTGGTGTTCATCCAGTTGGGCACATCATCGACCACCCAATCACAGACATAATCCAGCCCCGCCGTCTTCAAAACATCGGGCGTATCAACCGTTTCGCGCAAGCCGGGCGACAGCCAGCCGCGCGGACGCTTGCCGGTAAAGCCCTCGATCTTGTCGAGACAGGCCCGCACCAGCGCCGCCTCCCCGCCTTCGACATGGTTGGTGGCTTTTTGGTGCATGCCATGGCCGATAAATTCCCAGCCCGCATCGCGCATCGCCGCGGCGGCTTGCGGATAGGCATCGATCACACCGGCGTTGAAGCTGGTGGAGGCAGGCAGACCGCGCGAGGTGATCAGATCCAGAAGGCGGGGCATGCCGGCGCGCATGCCGTAATCGGCCCACGAGAAATTGGGCACATCGGGCACGGTTTCGCGGCCATGCGGCGGGGTGATGATGGTGCGCGGCATGGCATGGTCGAACTGCCAGTGTTCGACATTGACCACCAGATGCACCAAAATGCGCTTGCCCTGCATCGGCGGCAATTTGGGATGTTCGGACGACATCACATAGGGAATACGAGGATTGGCCACCAATCAGACTCCTTTATCAATGCGGATCATGGGCACCGCGCATTTCGGTCATGATCTGCGCCTTGAAGTGGGTAAACTCACTGTTGGTCAGATCGTCGATCGAACGCGGACGGCGCAAATCAATCGGAATTTCCTTGGTGATGCGGCCCGGTCTGGCGGTCATTACGCAGACACGGTCGGCCAGCAAAATCGCCTCGTCGATATCATGGGTGACGAACAGCACGGTGGTTTTCAGCCTCTGCCACACCTCCAGCAACAGCTGTTGCATCGACAGGCGGGTCTGGGCATCCAGCGCTCCGAATGGCTCGTCCATCAACAGGGCTTTGGGTTGCATCACCAAAGCGCGCGCAATGCCGACACGCTGGCGCATCCCGCCCGATAATTGCACCGGAAGCGCCTTGTGGAAGGCCTCCAACCCGACAATTTTCAGGATCTCATGGGCGCGCGGCTCATATTCATTGCGCATCAGGCCCTGCACTTTCGGGCCGAACACCACATTCTCCCACACCGTCAACCAGGGCAGAA
This sequence comes from Hyphomicrobiales bacterium, assembly GCA_947455455.1. GTDB lineage: Bacteria > Pseudomonadota > Alphaproteobacteria > Rhizobiales > Beijerinckiaceae > CAIYZJ01. The sequence goes on along the minus strand of CANGOE010000003.1, from coordinate 46,546 downwards.
GCGAGGCTTCCTGAAACACCACACCGCGATCGGGACCGGGCCGCGATACGGCCTGTCCGTCAAACAGCATCTCGCCCTCGGTCAGTTTTTCGAAACCGGCGACGAGATTGAGCAAGGTGGATTTGCCGCAACCGGAGGGGCCGAGCAAAGCGACAAATTCGCCCTCGGCCACACTGAAATCGACCTGATCCAGCGCCCGCACACCCTGCGCACCGCCATAGACCTTCGAGACTTTTGAAAAGTTGATCATCACCATGGCCCTGCTCAAGCGTCGAAAGATTGCAGGCGACGCCAGCGCAGCGCCCAGATTTCAATGGAAACGATCAGCAGATCGGACAAAAAGCCCATCAGACCGATCGACACCATATCGGCGATCACAATATCCATCCGCCCGACATAATAGGCATCCCACAGGACGTAACCGAGACCGGATTTGACCGCCACCATCTCTGACACGATCACCGCCGTCCAGGCGATCCCCAGACCGATCCGCAATCCGGTAAAAATCGACGGCAAGGCCGCAGGCAGAACCACACGGGTCAGAACATCGCGCTGTCCCGCCCCCATCATCAGCGCGGCGCGGATCCAGTTTTTATCGACATCGCGCGTGCCTTGGGTTGTGTTGATGACAATCGGATAGAACGCCCCGATGGTGATCAGAAACACCGCACCGAAATCACGAATCCCGAAAATCGCAATGGAAATCGGCAACCATGCGGTAATCGGCACCGGCCGCAACCACTGGATGGTCGGGTCGATCATCGCCGAAGCCAGTTTGGACCAGCCGATGATCATGCCGATCGGCACGCCCACCGCAATCGCTATCGCAAAACCGTAGACCACCCGTCCGGCAGAAAACCACAGGCTTTGCGTCCATGTGCCGATATAGGGATTGAGGCCGAAGGTCGAGGTGCCGAAAGCCCATTTCATCCACGCCGCCCAGACACGGTCCGGTGTCGGCAAAGCGCCTCCGGCAATCGCCCCGTCGGTGCCCGCCAACTGCCACAGCCAGACGAGTGTGACAGGCAGAACCAGTGCCAGCACGGTTTTGCGCAACCGTCCCCATAATTGGGCCGGGACCAGCGACACAGTTTTGCTTTCGGCTTTCGACATCATACCCCCCGCAAAAACCCGATGGATCGGGCAAGTCACCGGCGGGCAGGATGATCCGCCCGCCGGTTAGTCATGACGACCCGATGCTTATTTCTTCATGGCCGCATCGAGGAAACTGGCATCCCAGTATTTTTCAATGTCACCGGACACATCTTTCGGGATCACGCCCAATTCATTGAAGGCCTTGGCCTGACGCTTGATCTGGTCCGGGGTAATCACCGGGCCGAGCTTGATCACTTTGGCAATTTCAGCCGAAACATCGGCTTCAAGGCCCGTCAACTGGGCAATGGCCGTGCCGAATTTGGCCGGCGAAGCCTCAAGCTCTTTCATCTTGGCGACATAGGCATTGACCACGCGCTCGACAGCCGCACGCTTGGAGGTGGCAACCTCCTTGCTCGCCGCCAGCATGCCCAATTCGGCTCCGACCGATTTGGAGATCGAATAATCAAGATTTTTGGCGAAATAACCGTACCCCTTCATGACCGGGATCGATTCAAACGGTTCCCATGTCACGATGGCATCGACTTCGCCTTTTTCCAAAGCGGCATCGAAATTGGCCCCGCCACCCTGAATATTGACCGAATTGAAGGAATTATAGGGAATTCCCTTCTCGGTCAGGGTTGCGGCAAACTGGAACCAGACGGCGGAACCGGGCGCAATGGCTATCTTTTTGCCTTTGATGTCATCCCATGAATCGAATTTCAGACCCTTTTTGGCAATCACATATTTGGGCGAGGAACCGACACCCATGATCCCGACCAGATTGGTCGAGCCATTGGCCAGGGCAATCGCCAGATCGGCAGGACCGATCGAGGCCACATCCAGCGATCCGGCCAGCAAGGCGGTGCGGGCATCGGCATAACGGGCGAATTCAACCAGCTTGATGTCGACACCCTGCTTTTTCAGATCATCGGCAATCAGAATCATCGGTGCCAGATGTCCGACCTTCTGGTAGCCGACGGTCAGACTGACTGGCGGATTCAGGGCTGCCGTCTGTGCAAATGCGACGGCAGGAAGTGCGCTGGCCATGGAAAGAGCCAGTGTAGCCTTGAGAATGCTTCGACGCTTCATCTTGATCATCCTATCCTTTGTTGCCCCAGTGTGATCCGACTATGCTCCTTTGAAAACCGGATCCCGTTTGTCCCGAAAGGCCGCTTGGCCCTCCAGATAATCCGCACTGGCAAAGGCTTGGCTGACCAAGGCATCGACAGCACTGATGTCGCGTGCGGTTTCGTTCCGCGTGAGTTCGATCAAAGCCCGTTTGGTGGCTTTCAGGGTAATAGGCGCATTGGCGGCGATCCGCGCCAGATAGGCGGCGGCCTCCTGCTCGAAGCTCTCACGGGCAAACAGGGCATTGATAATGCCCATGCTTTTGGCCTCATCCGCTCCGATGATGCGCGCACTCAACAAAAGATCGGCGACCGGACCCATGCCGAGTTTACGCACCAGCAATTCAGTCCCGGCAAAACCATAACCGAGGCCCAGCCGGGCCGCAGGAATCCGGAAGCGGGCATCGTCCCGCGCAATGCGCAAATCACAGCACAGCGCCAGTCCGAAACCGCCGCCAAAGCAAACGCCGCGAATGACAGCAATAGTCGGCTTGGACACTTCCGCCAAAGCCCGATTGCCCGCCTCCACAGCCCTGTCATAATGGGCAACCGCATCGGCCCCCGAACGGTTATCACCGAATTGCGAAATATCAGCGCCGGCACAAAAAGCCCGTTCGCCCTCGCCTTCCACGCTAATGCAGACAACAGCCGGATCCTGTTCGGCCCGCGCCAGCAATTCAGGCAGGCTCTCCCACATGGTCAAAGCCATGGCATTCATCCGTTGCGGCTGGTCGATAATCAGACGGGCCACGGCCCCCTCGACCTCGTAGCGGATGCGACAGGCAGGCAACGCGTCTTTTTGGATCAGATCTTTTGGGATCTTGGCGCTCTGGCTATCGCTCATCCACGGTTCTCCGGCTCAGACCACTTGCGCATGGCGCAAACGGGAAATGCTGTCGTCATCATAGCCTGCCTCACGCAACACAGCTTCGGTCTGTGCGCCTTTGGCTGGCAAAGGATACATCAAGGCGGCCGGCGTGCGCGAGAGGACGAGCGGTTGTGCCACCAGTTCGATCTCGCCCAAATCGGGATGGGCCACGCTCTCGGCCATCTTCAGATGCCGGACCTGCGGGTCGGCAAACACCTCGTCCATTTTATAGATCGGCCCGCACGGCACGCCGTGCCGTTCCAGCAAAGAGAGCCAATGGGCCGAGGTCTCGGTGGCAAAAATCTCTGCGAGGATCGGCATCAATTGCTGGCGGTGTTTGAAGCGCTCGGTTTGTGTCAGATAATCGGGATCAGCGGCCAGATCGGGCCTTTCCATGGCCGCGCACAGGGCCTGCCACTGGCCGTCACCACCGACACCGAGATTGATATACCCGTCGATCGTGGCCAGCACCCCCATCGGGGTTGAATAGGGATGGTCATTGCCTGCTTGCGGCGGCACGGCATGGTCAACCAGCCAGCGCGCCGCCTGAAAATCGCATACGGCAATCTGGGCCTGCAACAAAGAGGTATGCACCCATTGGCCAAGGCCGGATTTTTCGCGCTCCGCCAGCGCCACCAGAATACCGGTTGCGGCATAAAGCCCTGCCGATGTATCGGCGACCGCAATCCCTGCACGCACCGGCCCCTGTTCGGGCAAGCCCGTGACCCACATCAACCCGCCCATGCCCTGGGCGATCTGGTCAAATCCGGCGCGGTTGCGATAGGGCCCGTCCTGCCCGAAACCGGAAATCGAGCACAGGATAATGCGCGGGTTCACCGATTTCAGGGATTCATAATCGATGCCCATCCGGTCTTTGACATCGGGGCGGTAGTTTTCGACCACCACATCGGCCTTGCGCACCAGATCCATAAAGACCGACAGGCCTTCCGGCTTTTTCAAATTGAGGGTGATCGACCGCTTGTTGCGATGCAGGTTTTGCATGTCATAGCCAAGACGCGGACCGGACATGCCCTCATTCGGATCCACCCCGTCGGGGGCCTCGATCTTGATCACATCGGCCCCGAAATCGGCCAGAATCCGGCAACAGGTCGGCCCTGCCCTGACACGTGTCAGATCCAGCACGCGCAAATGATCCAAAGCTGTCGGTTTTGTCGGACTTGTCATGGTGCAATCTTACCCGATGGATCGGAGGGAAAAGAAACAGGCGCGTTGAATTCCCCGCGCAAGGTCTGCAACTGTCCGGCCAGTGCCAGCAAGGCCCGATCGGAGCCTTTCGGCCCGACCAACTGCATCGCCATCGGCAAGCCGCGTGTATCACATCCCATCGGCAGGGCGACAGCGGGCAAACCAAGCCCGTTCACAAAGCGGGTGAATTCCGACAGCGCATAGAGATGGCGCGGGGCAAAATCGGCATGGCCCTGTGTGCAGGCATCAACCGTCGGTGTTGTGACAGGCATCACCGGCAGGAGCAGACAGTCATTGTCGGCAAACAGCGCGGTGGACCATTCGCTGTGAAGACCATCCAGCGCATCACGGGCCTGCACCAGATCGGCATCGGACACGGCTGATCCTTTGTCCAGACGCTTGGCCAATTCGGCAGGCAACCTAGTGCTGTGTAACAATGGCGCAAAGGAGCGATAGGCCTCGCCCATCAGGAGCCGGAACACCGGTGCATCGGCTTGCGCCACAAGCGGTCTGATCGCCACATCCCGCCTTGCGATCTCCAAGCGATCAAGCATCTGGATGGTGCGTTCGACCATTGCGGCAATGTCGGGATCGCATCCTGCGAGCAGATCGCGCGCAACAGCCACGCGAGCCACATGGCGGGCCGGTTCGGCAAACAATCCGGCGACAAGCGCCAGCAAATCCGCATCGCGGGCCATAAACCCAAGGCAATCCAGCGAAGGAGCCAAAGGCATCACGCCCTCAAGCGACAACAGGCCGAAACTTGGCTTCCATGAAGCCACGCCAGAACATTGGGCTGGAATCCGCAACGAACCCGCGGTGTCGGATCCCAGCGCCAGATCAACCAGCCCCGCCGCCACTGCGACAGCCGAACCCGAACTGGACCCGCCGCAAATATAATCGCCATGCCACGGATTACGCGGCCTTGTGCCATCGATATTCACGCCCGAAGGCTCGTAGGCCAGCGCCGTCAGTGTGGTAAAACCGGCAAACGAAGCCCCCTCACCCACCAGACGGGCCACAACAGGCGATGAAGGGCCGAGAGCCTCGAAAGGAGCCGCCGACAGCCCGCAGAGCGGGACCCGGTCACCAAAGACCAGCAGATCCTTGATCGCCAGCGACACACCCGCCAGAACACCATGCCCAGCAACCACGTCCGGCGCAGGAGCGACAAAAGCCCCATAGGCATCCAAAGTCGGAGCGCCCGTCGGCAAGGGGGGAAGTGGCAGTGTCGGTCTGGTCGATCCGCTGACTGCCATCACCATCCCTCAGTACGAGCGCGGCAGGCCGAGCACATGCTCGCCGACATAGGCCAAAATCAGATTGGTCGAGATGGGCGCAACCTGATAGAGGCGGGTTTCACGGAATTTGCGTTCCACATCATATTCGGCGGCAAAACCGAAGCCGCCATGCGTCTGCAAACAGGCATTGGCCGCTTCCCACGAGGCATCCGCGCACAGCATTTTGGCCATATTGGCCTCGGTGCCATAGGGCAAACCGGCATCATGCAGGGCCGCCGCCTGATAGCGGATCGCATCGGCGGCCTTGGTGGCAATGTGGGATTTGGCAATCGGGAACTGGATCCCCTGATTTTGGCCGATCGGCCGGTCGAACACGATCCGTTCCTTGCCATAGGCAGAGGCCTTGTCGATAAACCAATAGGCATCCCCGATACATTCGGCGGCAATCAGCACCCGTTCGGCATTCAACCCTTCGAGAATGATGCGGAAGCCCTTGTTTTCCTCGCCGATCATGTTTTCGGCTGGCACTTCCAGATCATCGAAAAACACTTCATTGGTTTCATGGTTGACCATGTTGCGGATCGGCCGCACGGTCATGCCCTTGTCCATCGCCTCGGCAATGTCGACCAGAAACACCGACAGGCCTTCCGATTTCTTGCGCACCTGATCGAGCGGCGTGGTGCGGGCCAGCACGATCATCAGATCGGAATGTTGCACACGCGAGGTCCAGACCTTCTGTCCGTTGAGCACGAAATGATTGCCGCGACGGGTGGCAGTGGTTTTGAGCTTGGTCGTATCGGTGCCCGTGGTCGGTTCCGTCACCGCCATCGACTGCATCCGCAATTCACCTGCGGCAATGCGTGGCAGATATTTCTTTTTCTGGTCTTCGGAACCGGCCCGCAACAGGGTCGACATATTATACATCTGCCCATGGACCGCACCGGAATTGCCGCCAGAACGGTTGATCTCTTCCATGATGATCGAGGCTTCTGTCAGCCCCAGCCCTGCCCCGCCATATTCTTCGGGAATCAGAGCGGCCAGCCAGCCGGCCTCGGTCAAGGCTTTGGCGAAGGCTTCGGGATAACCGCGCTCCTCGTCGATCTCGCGCCAATAGGCGCCGTCGAACTTGCCGCACAAAGCCGCAACAGCCTCGCGCAAATCCTTGTGGTCATCATAGAGAGGGATCGATATCGGCACGGTGTCATCCTCTTGTCATCTGAAGCAGACTAGAGGGCAATCCCGCTTATTGGAAATAAGAAAAGAACGCAGGCAGATTTCTAATTTGAAGAAACCATAATCACAGCACAACCCCACACAGCGCATTGAGCAAACGCTTGGTTGGCGGGGCGATATCATGCCCTGCATGCACGCCGATATCGATGTGGCGGATGGCCCAATCTTCCTCCAGCCGGATCAGGGACAGACCGAGCGCGCTGGCCAGCGGACGCAGGGCCTCTTCGGGCAGAATACCGATCCCCAGGCCACTGCGGATCATCTGGCACATCACCTCGAAACTGCGGACCTGCACGCGGGTTTTGAGATAGCGGCCCTGTTCGCGGGCTTTCTCTGCCATCAGGCGGTAAATGGCCGAGCCGACTTCGAGAGCCACGAAATCATCATTCAGCAGATCCCTGAACTGCACCGAATCCTGTTCGGCGAGCCGATGGGTCGGGTAGACAGCCAGCGACAATCTGTCCTGCGCATAGGGCCAGACCTGCAGGCCGCTGGTCGGCACACCACGGATGAAGACTCCCATATCGGCCTGTCCGCGCGCCATCTGGCTGATGGTTTCGCCGGAGGGGCGTTCTTCCAGATCAATACGGATATCGGGATGGGTTTGCACAAATTCCGCCAGATCACCCGCCAGCCGGTGCACCAGCGCCGAGGAGGAGGCCGAGACCCGCACCCGCCCCCTGACGCCCGAATGATGCTCGCTCATGCTGGCCGCCAACCCGTCGGCCAAACGCAACACGCTTTCGGCATAGCGCAGGGTGGTCAGCCCTGCCATGGTCGGTTCGACCCCATGCGCCATCCGGGTCACCAGAGACGCACCCACTTCATCCTCGAGCAGACGCAAGCGGCGGCTGGCCGCTGAAATGGCCAGATTGAACTGCTCGGCCGCCCGGCTCACACTGCGCAAATGGCAAATGGCGACAAACAGCCGCAGGGATTGCAGATCATGGTGATATAATGACATGTCCCGATCCCGATTGCCCGTTATGTCAGCGGCGCTTGTCCCTGAAATCATCATAGGGACGCGAGGCGGCCGCGCGACGCTTCCAATTCTCGGTATAGGCCTTGGCCAGTTGCGGTTCCTGTTTGATCACCAGCACATTTTCGGCGTTGCGCTCCTGCGCGGCCTTGGTGAAATTGAAACTGCCGGTAATCACGTCCACCCCGTCAAGCACCATGACTTTATTATGGGCAATCGCCGGCTTGTCATCAATCAGCACGGCAATGCCGTGATTGGTCAGGAAGGTCGCGGCCGAATAGCGCTCCTGCTCGTTGGATTTATCCAGAATAGCCCGCACATCGACCCCGCGCTTCTTGGCTTGGCTCAAAGCCGCGATAATCGGCTCCGAGGTGAAACTATAGGCCTGCACCAGCACGCTGGATTTGGCATTGTTGATCTGTTGCACAATCAGACTGGTGCAATCCTCGCCGGGGGTAAAACAGGTCCTAAGCTCTGCCGCACACACAGCAGAACCGGAATGGACCCCCGCACATACGCAAAACACCGTCAACAAACGCACCATCCACAGACGCAACATCACCTTGATCCTTACGCACAACCCCGACACACGCATGCACTGACACCTCAGTGTAACCGATTCAAAGCCGGACACAGCGAGAATTATTCTCGCATTTGACAGACCCGATTGGCCAATTCAGGTTATGATGAACAAGTGATTAACCCGCGTGCAGGATTCGACGGCCCCCTGCCGATCGTTCCCGCCAACCTTTAAGGCCTCCCCATGACACATTCCGGCACCACAGATCCCGCCAATAAAGACGTGATCACGATGTACAATGTCTCGATCCCGCCAATGGTTCTCGGTCTTAAAAGCCTGCAGGCCATTCTGGACAAGGCCGAGCAACACGCCACCGACAACAAGATCGACCCCTCGGTGGTGCTTCACTACCGTTTGGCGGCCGACATGTTCACCCTGGCCCGTCAGGTGCAACTGACCGCCGATTTCGCCAAAGGCTGTGCCGCCCGTCTGGCAGGCGTGGATGTGCCGAAATACGAAGACTCCGAAACCACCTTTGCCGAGTTTAGAGCCCGCATTGCCAAGACGCTGGATTTCATCGCCAGTGTTGACCCCCATGCCATTGCCGGATCGGAAACCCGCGACATCACCATTCCGGTCGGTGGCCAGCCCAAAACATTCAAAGGTCTGGACTATCTCAACGGTTTCGCGCTCCCGAATTTCTATTTCCACGCCACCGCCGCCTACGCCATTTTGCGCCATATCGGCGTCAAGATCGGCAAGCGCGATTTTCTCGGCTGGAATTGATTTTTGAACCCCGCGAACACCTGACAGGGATGGGGTGGGTGCGATTATCCCCCCCACACTGTCATGGCCGGGCCCGTCCCGGCCATCCACGACTTTCCTTCAACACCGCCAGAAAGACATGGATACCCGCCACAAGGGCGGGCATGACAGAGGGAGAGGCGTGCCTTATCCCGAACTGTCATGGGCGGGCATCACAGGGATGGTTTGGGGTGTAATTGCCCCCCACACTGTCATGGCCGGGCCTGTCCCGGCCATCCACGACTTTAATTCAAAAGCCCAATAAAGACGTGGATACCCGCCACAAGGGCGGGCATGACAGGGATGGGTAATGGGTGCGCCCATCACCCCCAACTGTCATGGCCGGGCCTGTCCCGGCCATCCACGACTTTCTGTGAATGACCGTCCCTGAATGCCAGCCCAAGACGTGGGTACCCGCCATATGGGCGGGCATGACAGGGATGGTTCGGGGTGTAATTGCCCCCCACACTGTCATGGCCGGGCCTGTCCCGGCCATCCACGTCTTGCTGTCAATGACCGTCCAAAACAAAAAAATGCCCGCCACGAGGGCGGGCATGGTCTTTTATTGAAAATCAACCTGCTACCCCAAAATCCTCAGGCGATTTTGAGGTCGGAATTGGACTGGATCGGCATGTTGCGGATGCGCTTGCCGGTGGCCGCCGCGATGGCGTTCAGCACCGCAGGTGCGGCCACGAAAATGGTCGGCTCGCCGACACCGCCCCAGAAATCGCCCGAGGGCATGACAATCGATTCCACCTTCGGCATTTGTGCCATCCGCAACAGCTCATAAGTATCGAAATTCTGTTGCTCGACCATACCGTCCTTGATGGTGATCTCGCCATAGAGCAAAGCCGACAGGCCATAGGCAAAGGAGCCGTCGATCTGCGCCTCGATCTGTTGCGGATTGACTGCATGGCCCGGATTGGTGGCCGCAACAATACGGTGGACTTTCACCTTCTGGTCGACAATCGACACTTCGGCACAGGCGGCGACATAACTGCCATAACCCATATGTTGCGACAGACCACGGAAAATGCCCTTGGGGGCGGGTTTGTCCCAACCGACTTTTTCAGCCACGGCATTCAACACAGCCAGATGTTTGGGGCTGTTGCGCAACAACTTCTGGCGGAAAGCCAGAGGATCCTGCCCGGCCGCCGCGGCCAGCTCGTCGATGAAAGATTCGAGATAAAGCGCGTTCTGGTTGTTGTTGACCCCGCGCCAATAGCCCGCAGGCAATGGCGGATTGCGCATGGCATGGTCAATCAGCAGATTGGGAATGGCATAGCCGAACACGCCCTCGGTCCCGTCGGGGTTCAGCCCCTGGAAGGTCGACGGATCGCGCCCGTTTTGCAAGCGCGAAGGATTGATGCTCGACAGGATCGACTGGCCGGATATCCGCATATGGAAAGCCGTCACATTGCCCTGCGCATCCAGCCCTGCGGTCAGTTTGCATTGGGTGATCGGGTGATAATGGCCGTGCAACATATCCTCTTCACGCGACCAGATCAGCTTGACCGGCACATTCGGCATCTGTTTGGCAATCAGCACCGATTGGCGCACATAATCATGGCTGACCGCCCTTCGGCCAAAGCCGCCGCCCAGCAACAGGCGCGTGACATCGCATTGGCCGACAGGCAGGCCGGAGGCTTCCACCACCGTTTCCAGTGCCGCTTCGCTGTTCTGGCTCGAGGTCCAGACATCGCAACGCGTGCCGGTAAACAGCGCCGTCGCATTCATCGGTTCCATCGTGGCGTGGTGCTGATAGGGGAAGCTGTAGGTTGCTTCCACCGTTTTTGCGGCTTGCGCCAGCCCCGCCTTCACATCCCCCGCCTGATTGCCGACAAAGGCCTCCTTGGCGGTCAAGCCCTCTTTGAGGGTGGCGGCAATATCGGCGCTGGACAGCTTGGCATGCGGCCCCTCGTTCCAGACGATGGTGACCTGCTCAAGCGCCGATTTGGCTTGCCACCATGTATCGGCAATCACTGCAACGCCCATGCCATCGACCGCGACCACTTTTTTGATGCCGGGCTTGTTGGCAATTTTCGACGCATCGAAACTCTTGAGAGAGCCGCCGAAAATCGGGCAATTGGTAATGGCGGCATGCAACATGCCGGGCATGGTGAAATCCATGCTGTAGATCTGCGACCCGTCAACTTTGGCCACCGTATCAAGGCGCGGTAAAGGCTTGCCGGCAATGGTCCATGTTTTGGGGTCTTTCAGGGCAATGTCCTTGGGCGGTTCCATCGTGGCGGCCAGTTCGGCCACCTGACCATAGGTGGTGCGACGGTTGCTGGCCTTGTGGGTGATCACCCCTTTTTCGACAACGCAATCGGACGCAGGAACATTCCATGTCTTGGCAGCCGCGGCCACCAGCATCATGCGGGCGCTGGCACCGCCTTTGCGGACATAAAGATGGGAATCGCGGATACCGCGACTGCCGCCGGTGGCATAATTGCCCCAGACCCGCCCGCGAGCCGCATTCTGCCCCGGCGTCGGTTGTTCGGTCGTCACTTTCGCCCAGTCACATTCCAGCTCCTCGGCGACCAATTGCGCCAGTCCGGTCAGGGTGCCCTGCCCCATTTCCTGCCGCGCGATGCGGATAATCACGCTGTCATCGGGCTTGATCACCACCCAGGCATTGACTTCGGGTGAAGGGGCGGCCGCCTCGGCAGTCGGGATATGGAAGCCGAGAGAAAAAGCCCCCATCACCAGCGAGGTCTGCGCCAGAAAACCGCGACGCGAGGGATTGGCGAGTGTTGATTGCGACATCTTGGTCATGCTCTGTCTCCCTTACGCTTTTTTGGTGAGCAAAGCGGCGGCATGTTTGATGCCTGCCCGGATACGGTTATAGGTGCCGCAACGACAGATATTGGTCATCGCTTCGTCGATCTCGGCATCGGACGGGTTCGGTGATTTGGTCAGCAAGGCCGCCGCCGCCATCAACTGCCCCGACTGGCAATAGCCGCATTGCGGCACATCCAGTTCGATCCAGGCTTTTTGCAGGGCGTGCAATTTGCCACCGGCTCCCAAAGCCTCGATGGTGGTGATGGATTGGCCATCCTGCAACGCTGATATCGGCAGGGAGCAGGACCGCACCGCCTCGCCGTCAATATGCACGGTGCAGGCTCCGCATTGGGCGACACCGCACCCGTATTTGGTGCCTGTCAGCCCCAGATCACGCAGAACCCATAAAATCGGTGTATCGGGATCGGCAGATACCGTCTGTTTGATCCCGTTAATGACAAGTTGAGCCATTGCTTTCATCCCCTGTAGAGCATCCCGCACCGAAGCGTAATCTGATCATTCACGGCCGTTCCGGTTGAACGAACGGCTGGCCCGATATCCTTGGAACACAATCCCTGACACTGGGGCCGTATCACTTTCCGTACTTGACAATAAGTGCTGTGCGCCGTCAAACCCCTTTCTGTCTTTTTGGGAGTTGTTTTCATGGCGCGTTTCGAGATTTTCAAACAGTTGCGGAATTACGAGGAGCGTCTCGATAATATCTATGGCAGTTCAACCATCTTCAACAAAAACGCCGAGGGCTTTACCAGCCTCGAAAGTTCGGTGGTGTTTTTGTCGCATTGCCGCCACACCAAGATCGACAGCGTCCGGCAGGAAAGCAACAAATTTGTCGAATTGCTCAAAACCCGCCCGCTCAATGTCTGCCTGACCAACGAGCAATATGATGCCAATCTGATGTTCGAGATCACACAGGATTATGTGATGTTGCTGGTCTCGGTGTCGGATGCCAGCTACCAGAATTTTGTCGCCTCCATCAATGCCTGGAAATATGTGGTGTTTACCGTCGAAGGCGATTTCAGAGGCTTTGACGACAAAAGCGGCCCGATTGCCTTGACCGGCCCGCATGGCTCATCCGCCCCCGGGCGGCTCGACCTCAATTCCCTCAACATCATCTTCAAGGATATCAAAATCGAAATCGAAGAGGATCAGGACCTCTACGCCCGCACATAAATCTTTCCCTTTGACTGCGACGGTAGTAGAAAACCGTATGGTGTGGAGGATTCGCGTATGAGCAGTGAAGAATACAAGCGCGGCTATGCTGCAGGCTTTAGGGATGCGATTGAAGTCGCACAAAAGGCGTTATCCAAAATCGGCAATGCCGCCGATGAATCCTATAACAATGACCATTATCACAATGACCACCCCGAATGGGGCGAGCATGAATGCACTGTTTGCGGCATGGTAACCAGAGGGATTGTCTGGCCCAGTTGCGACCATTCCTCCTGCCCGCACCCCGATCCGGTGATCGAATATCCCACGCATATCGAACGCTGAGCGATCGACCCGGCCCTTCAGGCCTGCTTGCTGTTGCTGGCTTTGATTTCAAGCCAGCAAATGGCGATCCCTGCCAGAGCAATAATGACACCGCCCGCAATGGTCAGCAGATCGGGCAGATTGTTGAACACCAGATAGCCGTAACCCACCGCAAAAATGATTTGCAGGTAATGGAACGGGGCAATCACGCTGGCCTTGGTGATGCGCAAAGCCCGCGCAACCAGATAATGGCCAAGCCCGCCGATCACTCCCAACCCGCCCATCAGCGCCATATCGGTCAGGCTTTCCGGGGTTTTCCATGAAAACGGTACCATCGCGCTCATGACAATCGAGCCGACAATGCCGCTATAGATCACCGATGTTTCCGGCCTGTCGAAGCCGGACAATTTGCGGGTTGTAATCTGGTACAAAGAATAGAGCAGAGCGCTCAGCACAACCAGAATGGAGCCGACATGGAACACTTCCGTGCCCGGCCTGATCACCAGCAAAGCCCCCATAAATCCGCAGATGACGCAAATGATGCGGAACAGGCTGGTCCGTTCCCCCAGCAAAGGCACGGCCAGCACGGTCACCATCAACGGGCCGACAAAGGTAATGGCCGTGGCCTCAGCCAGAGGGATGGCCCCGACCGACTGGAAAAAAAGATAGGTCGACAAAAACAGCATGAAGGAGGCCAGAAGCTGGGTTTTCAACCGCTTGCTGCGCAAAATGCCCAAGCCGTAACGCGGCACGAACAAAAGAGTCACAAACACCAGATGCGACAGGATGCGGATCCAGATCACCTCTTCCATCGGATATTTGGTGCCCAGATATTTGGCCGTCCCGTTCATGAATGGAAACAGGAGGGCGGCAGTGCACATCAGCAAGATCCCGCGCAGGGCGGCGTTGGCTTTCAAGCCTTGAAGCAGAGAATGCACGAGGGGTCCGATCCCTTTGACACACAGGCCAGTCAGACTGCCGCTCCTTGGCATGGAATACAAGCCGGAAACCCACCAAAAGCGGTTCTGACAGCCATGCACCACAGGCGGCACAAGACCTGATATAAGCGACAACTGGCATGATATCGCTTGTGTGACATGGTCCCGCCAGCCCAGACAGGCATTAACCATCCCAGATCGAAGGATTTATGTATTTTTGCAACCTGTTGTATATGTTGCAACTGTTAGGACCGTTCAGAAAAAACTGATCGCGTTAAAAAGGCATTGTGTTATGGCGAGTTACATCATCAAACCGCAACGTGGGCATACCTATTTATTTGTCTATGCCGCCAAGCTGACACCGGATGACTACACCAGAATTCTCGATCAGACACATGCCCGTATTCTGGCGATTATCGATTACCCTTTCCTGCCCAAAATTCTCTACACGATTTTTCCGCAACTGGCTGACCAGCCCATGGCTGTCTACTTTGTCGAGGGCATCAAAAAGGCACAGGCAATGACAGAATGTCTGCCGCAACCGCTATTCGGGGCCAATGTGCGGTTGAGTGATTTCAATCTCGTGATGCGCGAATTTTCCAATACCATCGACAAAGTGGTGGAAAGCGACAACAGGGAAGATCTGTACCAGCTCAAAAAAGATCTGGGCACCTATCTGGCCGAGATCAATGCGCTCGATGTGATCAACGACAAAATCAAGTTCGACGACGACAGCCTGTTGCCCAATTATGCCGACATCGTCAAAACCATTTTCGGCCACTGGCAGATCGATATCTATCGCAAATACCAGCGCAATTAGGTCGCTGGCTGGCAACGGTGCCAGGTTTCGGGGGCGGTTGTCTCGCCATTGGCGCGGATTTTCACCCCGACCATGGTGGTTTCCCCCATCAACCGCAGATGGATGCGCGTGCCTTTTTCAGACTCTTGGGCCGTCGGGACGGGCCAATCGGCAATGAAATTATGGCGGCTATACTGGCCGGTGCTGACCGAACGGTCGACAATCAGTTGCGACCCCTGAATGGTCAGCATCCGCGCTTCTTGAACACTGCACCATGTGCCGTCGATCGAGTCGGCCATCGCAGTGCCGGACACAACCAGACCGAGCGCACACAAGGCCAGTTTGAGTGACCAACTGGATGAATGGGGCCGGAAAGAGGAACCTGTCATGGCGTGCTCCCGTCTGCCAAAACCCGATAGGGCGACACGCCAAGAGTAATAGAGGATTTGCTCGGCTGGCAAGCCGAAGCCCGAATGGCTGATAGGCGATCCACAATCGCCATGCTAGCCTTGCTCCATCAAGCCGTTTGATTGCCAAGCCGTTTGATTGCAGGGTGTTTGATTTATCGCGTTGTCAGGAGGAATAGCCATGCGTTTGCACTTTCACGGGGCGTGTCGGGCTGTAACGGGATCATGTTTTATGATCGAAGCCGGTGGGCGCAATGTGCTGGTCGATTGCGGCATGGTGCAGGGCTCGAAAACCGAGCGCGAGTTGAATTACCGTGATTTCCCCTTCCCGGCCTCGTCCATCGACGCCATGATCCTGACCCATGCCCATATCGACCATTCGGGCCTTGTGCCCAAACTGTCCAAACACGGTTTCAGCGGACCCATTTATGCCACCTCGGCCACAGCAGATCTGTGCTCGATCATGTTGCCGGACTCCGGCCATATCCAGGAGATGGAAGTCCAGCAACTCAATCGCCGCAACAGCCAGCGCGGCCGCAAGGAGGTCGAGGCGATCTATACGGTCGACGATGCCATGGCCTGCCTGACGCAGTTCCGTCCGGTGTCCTATTGCGAATGGGTGCAGATTAGCGATCACATCCGCGCGCGCTACTGGAATGCGGGACATCTGCTCGGTTCGGCCTCGGTCGAGGTCGAGGTGACCGAACCTTCTGCCACTCCCGCAGTCACCCGCCTGCTGTTTTCGGGCGATATCGGCCCCGATTACAAACTGCTCGAAAACGAACCGGAAGCCCCGACCGAGATCGACCATCTGATTTGCGAGACAACCTACGGGGACACCGACCGGCAGGAAATCACCGAGGATATCCGCCGCAAAACCCTGCTGGCCGAGATTACGGCGGCCCAGCACCGCAAAGGCGCGTTGCTGATCCCGTCTTTTGCGGTCGAGCGTACGCAGGAATTGCTGGTCGATATCGTTGCCCTGATGGAATCGGGAGCCTTGCCGCCCTGCCCGATTTTTATCGACTCGCCCTTGGCCACCAAAGCCAGCGCGGTCTTTGCCAAACATGCCTCCGAATATAAAAACGGCGATGCGCTGGTGCGGGCCATGAACAGCCATAATGTGCGCTTTACCGAATCCACCGAGCAGAGCAAGGCCATTTCCAAAATCGGCGGCTTCCACATCATCATCTCGGCCAGCGGCATGTGCGAGGCCGGACGCATCCGCCACCATCTCAAGGATTGGCTGTGGCGCACCGATGGCACCATCCTGCTGGTCGGCTATCAGGCCAGCGGCACGCTGGGACGCATTTTGCAGGATGGCGCGCATCGGGTGCGGATGATGGGCAGTGAAATCGAGGTCAAAGCCCATATCAGCACGATGGATGTCTATTCAGGCCATGCCGATGCCCCCGAATTACTGCGCTGGGTCCAACAGCGCGGCACCATCAAAGGCTCGATTTTTCTGGTGCATGGCGAGGAAGTGGCCTTTTCGGCCATGGCCGACACCCTGAAACAGGCGATGCCGCACGTGCCTGTGGTCATTCCCAATCTGGATGATGTCTACGATCTGTCGGACGGACAATCCACGCTCGCCAAGAGCGCCACCCCTGCCCGCCTTCAACCCGAACATCTGGGCCGGATCGACTGGAACAACGATTTGTCAAAACTGGTGCTCGATCTCAACGAGACCATCGGCAAATTGCCCGATGAAAAAGCCCGCGCCAAGCTGATCCGCCGCCTGCGCCGCGCTTTGGAAGACGCAAACTGATCCAGAGAAACGGGACAACGCCAGACAACTGCATGATTGACTTTTAGCGGCATGGCGGCAAAGGATTGATGCAACCTTAAATTGCATCACAGAAGATTGACCCATGAAATATGATCTCGTTGTCATCGGTTCCGGCCCGTCGGGTCAAAGATCAGCTATCCAGGCGGCCAAGCTCGGCAAGCATGTTGCCGTCATCGAAAAGCGGCGGGTTGTCGGCGGGGTCTGTGTGAACACGGGGACGATCCCGTCCAAAACATTCCGCGAGTCGGTCTTGCATCTGTCGGGCTTTCGCGAGCGCGGCATTTACGGCAATTCCTACACGGTCCGGAACGATATCAAGATCGAGGATCTGTTGTTCCGGGTCGAGCATGTGGTGCGCGGAGAGATCGATGTGATCCGCAATCAACTGGCCCGCAACAAGGTGCAACTGATCGAGGCGACGGCCTCCTTCATAGATGCCAACCATATCCGGCTGGATGATGGCTCCGAGGAAGAACATATTATCCAGACCGACAAGGTGGTGATTGCCTGCGGCACCAATGCGGCGCGCGATCCGCACATTACCTTTGACGGCCAGCGCATCATGGTCAGCGACGATATCCTGCAATTGCGCTCCATCCCGCGCTCGCTGATTGTGATCGGTGCGGGCGTGATCGGGGTCGAATATGCCACGATGTTTGCCGCCCTCGGCGTGCGCGTCACCATCATCGACAAGCGGCCGACTTTGTTGCCGTTCCTCGATCATGAAATCTCGGCGGCGCTGACCTATATTGCCCAGCAAAACCGCGTCACCATGCGGTTGGGTGAAGAGGTCGCAGGCGTACAACTGGTCGAAAACGAGGGGCCGAACGGCCAGCGCACCCAAGTTGAAGTGCAGTTGCGCAGTGGCAAGATCGTCCATGCCGAAGCCGCCCTCTATGCCATCGGCCGCACCGGCGCGACAGCGGAACTGGCTCTCGAAAAAGCCGGTGTCAAACTCGACGAGCGCGGCAAGATCGTGATCAACCAGCATTACCAGACCAGCGCGTCCAACATCTATGCGGTTGGCGATGTGATCGGATTCCCGTCACTGGCCTCCACATCGATGGAACAGGGCCGCGCGGCCGCCCGCCATGCTTTTGGCGTGCGCGAGGAGCACGAGCACGAAATCGGCCTTTTCCCCTACGGCATCTATACCGTGCCGGAAATTTCGGCGATCGGCAAAAACGAGGACGAACTGACAGCGGCCGGCACGCCTTATGAAATCGGCAAGGCCAATTACCGCGAAATCGCCCGTGGCCAGATCATCGGCGACATGACCGGCCTGCTGAAGCTGATTTTCTGCCCGACCACCCGCAAATTGCTGGGCGTGCATATTCTGGGCGAAGGCGCGAGCGAGCTGATCCATATCGGACAAGCCGTCATGGCGCATGAGGGCACCATCGACTATCTCGCCGATGCGGTGTTCAACTATCCGACGCTGGCGGAATGTTACAAAACCGCCGCTCTGGACGGCATCAACCGCTTGACCAATTGATGACAACCCGTCACAGCGTGTGAAGGCTTGGCGGATAAGGACGCAATGGCAACAATCGGCATCACGGTTTTGGCGGCTCTGGCTGAAATTGCCGGATGCTTTGCCTTCTGGGCGTGGTTGCGGCTGGGGCAAAGCCCTTTGGTGCTGGTGCCCGGCCTGTTGAGCCTCACAGCCTTTGCCTTCCTGCTGACCCGCATCGACAGTGGTTTTGCCGGCCGCGCCTATGCAGGCTATGGCGGCATTTACATCCTCGCCTCGCTGGTCTGGCTATGGGCCGTCGAAGGCCAAGCCCCCGACCGCTGGGATGTGATCGGCGCAAGCCTGTGTCTCGCCGGCGCGCTGGTTATCCTGTTCGGACCGAGAGCGATCTAACCCGCCCTCGGCAAGAATTAACGCGTGTCGATGCCGCAGTCTCCTGCTAGACAGTCAAACACAATTCAGGATCAACCGAGGCCATCATGACCGACACAACACTTCCCACCCGCTCCGAGAGACTGGCCAACCGCATTGCTGTTGTATTCGGCGCAGGGTCTGTCGGGCCGGGCTGGGGCAATGGCAAGGCTTCTGCGGTCGCCTATGCGCGGGCGGGTGCCACAGTCGTCTGCATCGATGTCAATCAGGCGGCCTGCGATGAAACTGCGGCACTGATTGCCAATGATCACGGCACCAGCCTGTCCCTGAGTTGCGATATTACCAAACTGGATGCCGTCAAACACACCGTCGACAGCATCATCGCCCGCTTCGGCCAGATCGATATTCTGCACAACAATGTCGGCCACGCCAAAATGGGCGGCCCGCCCGATTTGTCCGAGGAGGATTGGCGGCGCGAGATGGATCTCAACATCAACGGCATGTTCTTTACCTGCAAACAGGTGATCCCTGCCATGCTGGCTCGCGGTTCGGGTGTGATCACCAATATTTCTTCGGTCGCCGCCATTCGCTATACCGGCTATCCCTATTCGGTCTATTACGCCTCCAAAGGAGCCGTGAACCAGTTCACGGTCGGTCTTGCCTTGCAATATGCCAAACAGGGCCTGCGCGCCAATGCCATCATGCCCGGCCTGATGGATACGCCGATGATCTACCAGCAAATCAGCTCGGCCTATGGCTCGACCGAGGATATGGTCAAAGCCCGCCATGAAAGCGCCCCGATGGGACGGATGGGGACCGGCTGGGACATTGCCAATGCCGCCGTCTTTCTTGCCAGCGACGAGGCCTCCTACATCACCGGCGTTTGCCTGCCTGTGGATGGTGGCCTGACGATGCGCGCCCACTGAACACGGGCACAGGGCACAAAAAAAGCCCCTCGCGGGGCTTTTCCTTGTTTATGAAACGCGATCAATGGCGATCGAGGCGCTTTGACAGCTCTTCGGCGCTCATCACCGACAGCTTTTCCGCCTGATTGGTGTTGATCACACCTTCTTCAAGCAACAGATAGACTGCCGCCTTGATGCGGTCGCCGTCAGCGTGATGCTCATGGGGATGCGGCTTGTGATGCTCGTGCTCGTGGCCGACAGCCTCACCGAACAGCAACACCATCAGGGTTTTACCCACAATGTTCATCAACATACCGAACAGCACCAAGCCGAGGAACATCGTGATACCGGCAATGATACGCCCGCCAACGGTAACAGGATACAGATCGCCGTAACCGGTTGTGGTCAGCGTCACAATGCACCACCACATCGACGCAGGGATCGAGGTGTAGAAGCGCTTGTCTTCGGGAATAGGATTACCGGAAATCGGATCGGTCGGCATATATTTTTCAGAACCGGCTTCCTTGCCGTCCTTGACCAGTGCCTCGTCAATATGGGCCTGCGCTTCGGCAATATGCTCGGCCGAATAGAGACCACCTTCGACATGATACATCAAAGTCGAAGAAATCATCAGGATCGAGAACAAAGCGATGAAGTAGATGCGCAGATTGGCAACAATCGGGTTGGCATGGCCATCCTTGGCCGAATTGATGTCCTGCATCGCCGAACGGGCCAGCTTCAACACACGCAAGACACGGATCACACGCAAAATCCGCAGGATCTTGGTGGCCTTCACGCCGGTGAAATTGAAAAGCATCATATAGGACGGCAGGATCGAGAGCAGATCAACCATACCCCAGAAGCTGAAAATATAACGCACCCGGTCCCTGGCTGTGAAAACATTGCCCAGATAATCCAGGGTGAACAAGCCTACCGAAAACCATTCAAACATCATGAATTCATGATGATAAGCCGCCTCGAGTTCTTCAACCGACTCAAGCGCAATGGCTATGCACGACAAATAAATGAAAACATTGATGATGCTGTGCCATTTGGTGAACAAATCATAGGATGGATCGTGAAAAACACGATGGATCCATGATGGATGCTCGACATTGTCTCTATAGGCTTCCATTCAACCGCTCCTTAACTCTACTCTTTACACGACGCGCCATGAGCCTGTTGAATGGACCCAAAAGACACACAAAACTCCGGGGAACGAGAAAAAGCCCAACTTGCGACAGGCGCAAACGAGCACCGAACAACCTCAAGACCCATCAAGAGTCCCAATGTGTGAAAAGTCCCCCGACTTCCCAATTGCCGACAGGCTTAAGACGGATCTTGAACCAGAACTGGCAATTAATAAGTGCTTATAAACAATATGCGACCATAAGTTGTAAAGAGGGCGAGCAAGAAATCGCACAATTATCCTCGCTTCGCCTGCATGATCAGACAAAGACAGACCTGTTGATCAGGGCTTAATCACCATTGAAAAGAGAGATTGACCACCGGACACGCCCTTGCGTGCTCAAGATTGCTTCGATCTGGTCGCCAACCAGCGGCAAACCACATAAAACACCGGTGTAAAGACCAGACCAAATAAAGTGACACCGATCATGCCGGAAAAAACGGCCGTCCCGAGTGACTGGCGCAGTTCCGCCCCCGCCCCCACGGCCCAGACCATCGGCGAGACCCCGAACACGAAAGCCAGCGAGGTCATCAGGATGGGGCGCAGGCGCAAGCGGGCCGATTCAACGGCGGCCGCAAAGCGGTCCATGCCCTGATCCTCAAGTTGTTTGGCAAATTCGACAATCAGAATGGCATTTTTGGCGGCCAGCCCGATCAGCACGATAAAGCCTACCTGTGTCAGGATATTGTTATCCAATCCACGCAGGATCACCCCGATGATGGAGGCAATCAGACACATCGGCACAATCAAAATCACCGCCAGCGGCAATGTCAGGCTTTCGAACTGGGCTGCCAGCACCAGAAACACGAAGACCACCGCCAGAATGAAGGCAAAGACCGCCGTATTGCCGGCCCGCTGTTGCTGGAAGGCCAGAGTGGTCCATTCCGTCGCAAAACCGTCGGGCAGGACTTCGGCGGCCAGCTTTTCCATGATCTGCATCGCCTCGCCCTGCGAATAGCCGGGCGCGGCGGAGCCATCCAGTTCGGCGGCGGGATAAAGATTGTAGCGCGGCACGCGATAGGGACCGGAGCGGGTTTCAACCGTGGTGAAAGAGCCCAAAGGCACCGTATCGCCGGAGGAATTGCGCACCCTGATCGACAGCACATCCTTGGGCTCCAGACGCGCACTGTCCTGCGCCTGTGCCGAGACGCGGAAAGTGCGGCCGAACAGGTTGAAATCATTCACATAGGACGAGCCGAGAAATGTCTGCAATGCCGCAAACACATCAGGCACATTGACACCCAGGAGTTGGGCTTTCTCGCGGTCGATATCGAGATAGAGTTGCGGTGTCGAATTCTCGAAAATCGAGAAGACCTGTGCCACGCCCTGCGTTTGGGCGGCACGCGCCATCATGGCGCGGGTGGCGGCCTGCAAGGCGGCCGGTCCCTGCCCGGCCCGATCCTCGACCATCATGCGGAAGCCGCCGGCATTGCCGATCCCGGCCACCGAAGGCGGAACAACCACAAAGACCTGTGCTTCCTGAATACCGGAAAATTGCCGGAACAGTTCACGCTGGATCGCCTGCGCCGATTGGCGCGGATCCTTGGCGCGCTTGTCGAAAGAGTCCAGCGCCAGAAAGGCCGCGCCCGCATTGGGTGCATTGGTAAAGCTGGCTCCCGACAGGCCGACAATATTGACCGCACCGATCACGCCGGGCACTTTCAAGGCGATATCGACAATCCGGCGTTGCACCGCATCGGTTCGCGCCAAAGCCGCACCGGGCGGCAATTGGGCTACCACGATCAGATAACCGCGATCCACCGGAGGAATAAATCCCGTCGGCACTTTGCGGAATTCGTTGAGCCCCAATCCGATAATCGCCACATAGGCGATCAGCATCAAAGCCGACAGCCGGACCACGCGTTGCGCCAGCCAGCCATAGCCGCCGGCCAATTTATCGAAGCCGACATTGAAGCGGTTGAAAAACGCCTGCAACGGGTGTTGCCACCAGCGGGTCGGCAACGCGTCGTGATGGGGTTTCAACAGCAAGGCGCACAAAGCGGGCGACAGGGTCAGCGAGACAATCAGCGAGAACACCGTCGCCCCCGTAATCGTCAGGGCGAACTGGCGGTAAAACTGTCCCGATATCCCCGTGATGAATGAGGACGGAATAAACACCGCGCACAGCACCAGCGAAATGGCGACAAGTGCGGCTCCCACCTCTTCCATCGAACGCACAGAGGCCTCGTAGGGGGTCAGTCCGGCGGCAATATTGCGCTCGACATTTTCCACCACGACAATGGCATCATCCACCACAATCCCCACCGCCAGCACCAGCCCGAACAGGGTCAGATTGTTGAGCGAAAAGCCGAACAACGACATCAGGAAAAAGGTGCCGATCAGCGAGACCGGAATGGCCACCAGCGGAATAATCGCCGCCCGCCAGCGTTGCAAAAACAGCACGACCACAAACACCACCAGCAAAATGGCCTCGAACACGGTCTCCTGCACCGCTTCGACCGATTGCTGGATGAATACGGTCGGATCATAAACGATCTTGTATTGTACCCCTGCCGGAAAGCGCTTGGACAAATCGGCCATGGTCTGGCGGATCAGCTTGGCTGTTGCCAGCGCATTGGATCCGGGACGCTGGAACACCGCCATCGCTACAGCAGGATCGGTATCGAGATAGGAATTGGAGGAATAATCAAGCGCGGCCAGTTCGACTTTGGCAATGTCCTTGATCCGCACCAGCGCACCGGCGGTTTGCTTGACCACGACCTCGCCGAACTGTTTGGGGTCGGACAAACGGCCCAAAGTCTGCACCGCGATCTGGAACGCGCCCGGATTGGCAACCGGCGGTTGGTTCAACACGCCGGAGGCCACCTGGATATTCTGCCCCTGCAGGGCCAACAGCACATCCCCCGAGGTCATGCCCATCGATTGCAGGCGGTCGGGATCAAGCCAGACCCGCATCGCATAATCGCGCGAGCCGAACACGGTCAGTGATCCCACCCCGTCGACGCGGGTCAGCGCATCGGTGATTTCCAGCGTGGCATAATTGGAAATAAACAAATCATCGCGCGATTTATCCGGCGAGATCAGATGCACCACCATCATCAGATCGGGCGAGCTTTTGGTGACTGTTACCCCCAGATTGCGCACATCGGCGGGCAGACGCGGGGCGGCAATGCCGACACGGTTCTGGATTTGCACCTGTGCCGTATCCAGATTGGTGCCCAGATCAAACGTCACCTGAATGGAAAAACGCCCGTCCCCCGACGAATTCGAGGAGACATAGAGCATGTTCTCGACGCCGTTGATCTGTTGCTCGATCGGCCCGACCACAGTGGAGGCCACCACATCGGCACTGGCTCCGGGATATTGTCCCGACACATTGATGATGGGCGGCGCGATTTCGGGATATTGGGCAATCGGCAGGCGCAAAAACGCCACCGCTCCCAGAATGATGATCAATATCGAGATCACACCGGAAAAAATCGGGCGGTCGATGAAAAAGCGGGAGATATGCATCGTCGTCTCCCTTAGCGTGCGGGTGCAGGTGTTGGCGCACTCACAGCTTCTGTCGGCGTGACCTTGATCCCCGGACGTACCCGCATCAATCCGTTGACCACCACACGGTCCTCGGTTGAAAGCCCGTCTTTGATCACGCGCAATCCGTCCGACATCTGGCCGGGCACGACATATTTCATCGCAACCGTATCATCGGCCCCGACAACATAGACAAATTTGCGGATCTGCTCGGTGCCGATGGCCGCATCGGGGATCAGAAAGGCCTGATAGGGCAAAGAACCCGACACTTTCAGACGGCCGAACATGCCGGGGGTAAACAAATCCTGCTTGTTGGCAAACACAGCCCGACCGCGCATCGTGCCGGAGGATTTGTCGATCACGTTGTCGATGAAATCAATCGCACCCTGATGGGCGAAGTTTTTGTCATCGATCAGCTTGAGCTGGACAGCGACAGGCTCCTGCGCCGTCGCATCGGTCGATTGCGGCCGGATGCGCTTGTAACGCAAGAAGGCGGCTTCATCGAAGGTGAATTCGAACCGGATCGGATCAAGCGACACAATACTGGCCAGCAAGGATGTATTGCCCGCCGTGCCACCCGTGACCAGATTGCCCGGCGAAACCCGACGATCACCGATCCGCCCGTCAATCGGGGCGCGCAATTCGGTAAATTGCAGATCCAGTTCAGCCTGACGCACAAGAGCTTCATTGGCGGCCACCGCGGCCTGTGCATTGCGCAGGCTCTGCGCACGTTGGTCAAGCGCCTGATCGGTAATGGTCTTTTCGCGGGCCAGCAATTGTGCGCGGCCAAAATCGGACTCGGCAAACACCGCATTGGACCGCGCCTGTTCGAGATTGGCGCGGGCCTGGTCCAGCGTATTGCGGAACGGGCGCGGATCGATGCTGAACAGCAGATCGCCCTGCTTGACTATGGCCCCGTCCTTGAAATGGACCTGCTCGAGATAACCGGACACCCGCGCTCTGATTTCCACCGCATTCTGGGCGACAAAACGACCGACATATTCATCCTCGTCGACCACCTGCCGGACAAGCGGCTTGGCCACCGTCACCGCCGGAGGCGGAGGCGCGGAGGGCGCGGGAGCCTTGCCCGTATCGGAACAGGCAGACAGACAGACAAGGCCAAGCCCTGCGACGATAAGGCGATATGAGGATGTTTTGATCATGATTCATTGGTGCCTGCATTCAGTGACGATTTCAAGACCAATGATCAGGCAGGCTGATATGATCACACCGAATGGCGGGTTTTGAAGTGATAATCCAGCAGACGTGCCGAATTGCTCAGAAACACCAGTTCCGAACCGACATGGATCAAAGCGGCCAGCAAGGGATTGAGATAGCCCATCGAGGCCAGCACAATGCCGATGGTGTCCACCCCGATCGTGCCGGCAAAATTCTGCCAGATGATGGCGCGGGTTTTCTGAGCGATCATCATGGTTTCCACCAATTTGCCCAGATCATTGCCGATCAGCACCAGATCGGCACTCTCCTTGGCAATATCGGTGCCTGAACCCATCGCAATACCGACATGGGCGGCAGTCAGCGCGGGGGCATCATTGACCCCGTCCCCCACCATCGCCACCAGCCGTTTGGCCGCCACCAATTCGCGCACCTTGCCCAACTTGTCCTCGGGCAACATTTGGGCAATCAATTCGGAAATGCCTAAACGCGCCGCCACATCATTGGCGACTGTCTCGGTATCGCCGGTCATCAAGACGGTTCTGATCCCCAACCGGTTCAACTCGCCAATCGCTTCGGCCGCTTCGGGACGCAAAGGATCGGCGACGATGATTTCGCCATAGAAGCGATCATCCACCGCCACCACAATATCGGAACCGATCACCTCGCTTTGCCGCTCCGGCACAATCATTCCGGCCTCGCGGAGCATTTTGCGGTTGCCGACCCGCAAGGTCTTGCCCTGCCATTGCGCCTTCACGCCGCGCCCGACCTGATAATCAAAGCCCGACGGCTCGTCGATCGGCAAACCGCGTTGTCTGGCCTCATTGACAATGGCACGCGCCAAGGGATGTTCGGAATGGGCCTCGACAATCGCCGCCACACGGATCAAGTCATCATCGCTGACACCGGCCAGTGGCAGAACCGCCATCACCGAAGGCTGGCCTTGCGTCAAAGTCCCTGTCTTATCAAAGACAATCGTATCGACCCGCCCCAGCAATTCGAGAAAAATCCCGCCTTTGATAATCGCGCCCAACTGCGCGGCGCGGCCGATACCGCCCAAAATCGCCAAAGGCGTGCCAGCGGCCACACCGCAGGCCCCCGCAACGATAATCACCGAAATGGTCGCCCGCACATCCCGCGTCAACAGATAGGTGATCAGCGCGGCGGCAAAGGAAAAATAGACCAGATAACCTGCCAGAACATCGGCGAGCTTTTGCACAGGCGCACGATTTTGTTCCGCATTTTCAACCGCTTCGATGATACGTCCGAAGCTGGTATCGCGGCCGACCCGCTCGACGCGGATTTGCAACGCGCCCATCTGGTTGATGGAACCTGCAAACACCTGCTGATCGGGCAAGGCCTCGACCGGCATGGACTCACCGGTGATCCGGGACTGGTCGAGATAGGAATGTCCCTCGGTGACAATCCCGTCAACCGGCACTTTTTCACCCGGCGACACCATCACCACATCATTGACGACAATATCTTCGACATTCAATTCCTGCCACGCGCCATTGCGCATGACTTTGGCGGTGGGCGGGATGAATTCCACCAGATCCTTGATGGCGGTGCGTCCGCGCGCCAGCGTCAAATGCTCGATTTCTTCGGCAATCAGCACGAAAATCGACACCACCAGCGCGGTAAACAATTCGGAAATCGAGGCCGCCGCGACAACGGCAATGCTCATCGACAATTCCATCGTCATGCGCTTCTGGCGCAGATGATGCACGGCTTCGGAAAAAATAGGCCAGGCGGCATAGGCCAAAGCCGCCCAAGCCAGCCCGTCGATCAGCCAGACCGGCCATGGCGGGTTCAACCACGCCACCAACGCACCAGCCACCGCAACCACAATCCGCGAAATCACGAGCGCGCCGAAAGCCTCATGCCCATCGTCATGATCATGGTCTTGGTGATCTGCTATTGCGGTCATGTCATCCTCTTTACAACGTAACAGGTCCATCAAGCCACGGATCTGATCAGTCCGCCATGCGATAGATCAAGCCTGAACACGATCATATTCAGACGGATGGGCCATGCGCCAGATGGACCGTTTCACCGGATATGGCGGCCTGTTTGATGGCATCTATGACTTGCAAGGTTTTCAAACCCTCGCGGCCTGTCACCAAAGCAGGGTCCTGTCCCCTGATAACCCGGGCAAAATGCGCGATTTGAAGCCGCAAAGGATCTTGCGCGATCAAGGTTGTGCGCTCGCTCACCATCGGCTTCCACCAATTGCGTTCACCCTGATGCGACCAGAATTCCAGCCGCGGAATAGAAAGCGAACCGAGCGAACCGCCGATCACATAGCATGATTGGTCCGATTGCGGATAGGCAGGGTTTTCGCCCGTCGTCATCTCCCAGCTCCACGGGGCCGGAATGGTGTCTGATACGGTGACCGTACCCAACGCGCCATTGGCAAAGCGCAACAGCACAACGGTTGTATCCTCGACCGAAAACCCGCGTTGGGCATTCGAACTCATGGCTTGCACGGCGACAACCTCGCCGCACAAATAGCGCAACAGATCGACATCATGGATCAGATTGACCAGCACAGGCCCCGCCCCTGCCTCACGCCGCCAAGCCACATCGTAATAGGCATCGGGTTTGGACAGCCAGAACGAGCCGTGCACGGCCACAATGTCCCCCAATTTGCCCGAATCCACCATGGCTTTGGCTGTCTGGATCATCGGATTGTGGCGGCGGTGATGGCCGACCAGCAAAGGCACTCCGGCGCGCTCGGCCGCCTCGACCAAAGCAAGCCCCGAGGCAGGATCATCGGCCAGTGGCTTTTCCACCAAAGCCGGAATCCCTGCCGCGACCGCCTCCAGACCATGGGTCACATGCAAAGCATTGGGTGTCGCGATGATCAGACCATCGGGACAATGCTGTTCCAGCATCTCGCTGAACGAGGCAAACAAGGGCACATTGAAACGCTCGGCCACCTCCCGCGCGGCAGGCATCGGGTCGATCAAGGCACTCAACACCGTGTCCGGCGATGCCGCCACATGCTCGCAATGGCGGCGGCCGATCAGCCCAACGCCTTCAACAGCAATATTGAGTTTGCGCACAGATTACGCCTTGGCCGCTTTGATCAATGTTGCCAGCCGCTGGATGGCCAATTGATAGCCCTGCGTCCCAAAACCGGCAATCACGCCGGATGCAATCGGCGAGATGAAGGAATGGTGACGGAACTCCTCGCGCTTGTGCACATTGGAAATATGGACCTCGATGATCGGATGGTCAAAGGCATTCAAGGCATCCAGAATGGCCACTGATGTGTGGGTAAAGGCGGCGGGGTTGATCACAATACCCGAAGCCGTCTCGCGGGCTTCATGCACCCAATCGATGATTTCATATTCGCGGTTGCTCTGGTGAAAGCGCATATCCAATCCAAGACTGTCGGCTAGCTTGCGGCAATCGGCCTCGACATCGGCCAGCGTTTCATGGCCGTAAATATGGGGCTGGCGCTTGCCGAGCAGGTTCAGGTTCGGACCGTTCAGAACATAGATCAAAGGTTTCATGATTGCGCCTGTGTCAAAAAAGAAATGGTCCCTTTATTAGCATGATTCACCGCGCCGGACCAAAACCCTGCCGCCGCCGCAATAGCCCATGACTAGGCTTTGCGCCAAGACAGGCGCATGATGGAGCGCATCTGCACAGGTGATCAAGGACAGGCTGACAATGAATATCAAATCCCTCATGGACCAGATCCGCCAGCTGGAAGCCGAACTGGACGCAGAACTGGCGCGCCGCGCCGCTGAACTCAGGTTCGGCATGGAAAAAGGCCGGATCGCCTTTGAAGA
This sequence comes from Hyphomicrobiales bacterium, assembly GCA_947455455.1. Taxonomy (GTDB): domain Bacteria; phylum Pseudomonadota; class Alphaproteobacteria; order Rhizobiales; family Beijerinckiaceae; genus CAIYZJ01. Next base: position 16,848 of record CANGOE010000003.1, on the reverse strand, counting down.
TGAAGTGCTCAGGCGGCATCGGGAGCTTAAAACCAGCCTGCTGAAATTTATCGCCAAAGCCAATCCCTGGGTGGTACTCACCGCTCCGGTGATCTATTCGCTGATCGTGCCCTTGGTGTTGCTGGATGTGTTTGTCAGCCTGTATCAGGCCATTTGCTTTCCCGTTTACAAAATAGACAAGGTCAAACGCGCCGATTATCTCGTGTTCGACCGCCACCATCTCGCCTATCTCAACATCATCGAAAAACTCAACTGCGCCTTCTGCTCCTATGCCAACGGGTTGATTGCCTATACCCGCGAAATCGCCTCGCTGACCGAAGCCTATTGGTGCCCGATCAAACACGCCAAACGGGCGCAAAACACCCATCACCGCTATCGGGATTTCGCTGATTTCGGTGATGCGGAGGCCTATCAGACCCGGATTTCGTCATCGACACCCATATCTTCAGACACAAAAACGCCCTGAAAAATCAGGGCGTTATCTCACGCTTTTCAAGCGATTGATTATTCGGCCGCCGCCACTCCGGCATGATAGGTGACATAGAGATAGACCGGAATACCGCAATCACCCAGATGCTTTTCGATGAGCGGGCGCACATGAGCCCAGTCGAGGCCACCTACGCCGGTGGCCAGACGCGGCAAAGCAATGCTTGTAATCCCCTCGTCCTTGATCAGCTTGGCCAAAGCCTTCAAGGCGTGGCCGACATGGGTTTCCTTCGCCTTGCCCGGCAAACCGCCTGCCCCTTCGGAAGGCTCCTGTGTTAACAGCGAGATGATTGTGGTGGCCTTGCCATGTTCCCCCACACCAGCCCAGTGCCACAAGCCGCCCGGATGGGGATGGTTCTGCTGGCAATAATGGCGGAAATCCTTGACCATGACCGGAAACTGCTCGCGCAAGGCATGGGCCAGTCCGGTGTTAAAATGGTCCGACGGGGCCACACCATGGGCAATGGCTCCGGCGCGGCTCAACAGGATGTCGCCTTCAACGTCTTTAATCATCATACACTCCCCGACAACGGCCCGATCCGGTTGGATACGGGCGATGGGGACATTTGTGCATGGCAGGCAACCGGCGGCTTTGTTTTAGATCAAAGTTTGATATGCCGGCGCAACTGGTCTCCCAGCACAAAAGGCTGGCCGTCTCCGGCAAAGGTTTTGACCTTGCCGGACCGGATCAGGCGGCGCGCTTCGAGTGCGGCCAGCAGATCATGCTCGACCACATCCTGCAGGGGTTTGAGCACGAAATATTTGGATGTGTAACTGCCATGGGTGGCCCGCTTGCGCGGCACATAGACCATGAGACCACCTCAATGGCTGATTTTGGCGGGCGGCTCCGGGCCCTGTCCGGGCGGGTAACATTCCTTGATACTGCGGGAAGCTGTCGCCGAGCTGGTCCCGGGCGGACAGGTGAGCACGACATTGGTGCCCGTATTCACATAACTGCCGGGCGGTGACGGCTTGCATTTGGCACCAGCCGAATAATAGCCCGGATCACACCGCGGCACGACAGCCCCAGTCAAACCATTGGGTTTTTCGACTTTTTCCTCTTTTCCGCCTTTTTTGGGGGGCGGTTCGCTGGCCTGTGCCAGCCCCATGCCGGATACCAACAACATGGCACCCAAGGCCAATGTGACGCCGGATCCCGCACGCCACCCCGATCTTCTGATGATCGTACCCATCATATCCTCACGCGACTCCTACAAAGCAACTGCATCATGACACAGGATCAGCGATTGTGCTTGCCCTTTTATCAATCGGATTGATTGTTCGCTTTATGCTAGTCTGAGCGGTGGTCCGTGTGCAGACCATGATCTGCGGGCATGGGATGATATTCCCCCGCCTCCGCACAACCAAGGCAGACCGTGATGGAAATATCCTATGTTTTTTGGTTCTTTATTATTCTGATGACCTTACAGCCGATGATCCGGCAACGGGCACAGGTCTATCTGCGGCAAAAGCTGATTTCCGAACTCCAGACCACCAACAAGTCCCGCGTGATCACCATGGTGCATCGGCAGGAAAGCATGCAGTTTTTCGGGTTTCCGGTGATGCGCTATATCGATATGGACGATTCAGAGGCCGTCATCCGGGCCATCCACCAGACCGACAAGAACACGCCGATCGATCTGATCATCCACACGCCGGGCGGGCTTGTGCTGGCCTCGTTGCAGATTGCCAATGCCATCAAGCAACACAAGGCCCGCATCACTGTCTATGTGCCGCATATGGCCATGTCGGGAGGCACGCTGATTGCGCTGGCGGCTGATCACATTGTCATGTGCGACCATTCGGTGCTGGGACCGATTGACCCGCAAATCGGCAAATATCCCGCCGCCTCCTTGCTGAAAGTCGTCAAAGACAAGCCGATTGCCGAAATCGACGACGAAACCCTGATCCTGGCCGATATGGGCGCCAAGGCGACCGAACAGGTCCACAAGGCTTGTGTCGATCTTCTATCGGACCGGATGGGAGCATCCGAGGCCGAAAAGCTGGCGCAAACCATGACCAACGGGCAATGGACCCATGATTATCCGATCACCGCCTCCGAGGCCAAACGGCTGGGCCTGCGCATCAACACCCATATGCCCGAAACGGTGCTGGATCTGATGGCGCTTTACCCGCAAGCCATGCGCAACCCGCCCTCGGTCGAATACCTGTCATCCGCGCCCACAACGCCCTCAAAGGGGCGCAAGGGGTAAAGCTCTGCCCGAAAATCCGGCCACATAAGAGCAAAGTGCAATACTCCCATGCACCAGACCGGAGTTTATCCGCTTTGCAAACAGTTTCGACCATGCTTTTGTGTGCGCCTTCACAAGCGGCGCGGAACAGCAGGCCCCGAAACGATGACCAAAAACAAAGCGGTATACTCTGTCCTGATCGCACTCAGTGTCGGGCATTTGATCAACGACACCATCCAGTCCCTGTTGCCTGCGATTTATCCGATCATCAAAGCCAATTATCAGCTCGATTTTACGCAAATCGGCATGTTGACCTTTGTTTTCCAGATGTGCGGCTCGATTTTCCAGCCGATGGTCGGCCATTATACCGATAAAAAACCGATGCCCTATTCCATGGTGGTCGGCATGGGATTTTCGATGGCCGGTCTGATCACGCTGGCGCTGGCGCATGATTACGCTTTCCTGCTGGTCGGCTCGGCGATGGTGGGGATCGGCTCCTCGATTTTCCACCCCGAAGCCACCCGTCTGGCGCGGCGCGCCTCCGGCGGGCAAATCGGCTTTGCCCAAGCGGTGTTTGTGGTGGGCGGACAAACCGGCAGTGCCATCGGGCCTTTGCTGGCTGTATTCGTGATTGTGACGGGCGGGCAGACCAGCATCGCCTGGTTCTCGCTGATCGCCTTGTTGGGCATGATCATCCTGGCCTGGGCGGGCCGCTGGCATATCCGCTCCAATATCGAGCGCGCCAAGAATGCGACGGCTGGCGCGGCACAAACGGCCCTGCCTGCCATCTCCGGCAAGACCATGCTGTCGATCGGCATCTTGATGGTGCTGATTTTCTCGAAAGTCGCCTATTCTGCCAGTTTCAACTCGTTTTATACGTTTTATCTGATGGAAAAATTCTCGGTATCCTTGCAATTTTCGCAAGTGATGCTGTTTGTTTTCCTGTTTTCCTCGGCTATTGGCTCGCTGATGGGCGGCTGGTTGAGCGACCGCGTCGGCCGCCGCATCATCATCTGGTTTTCCATTCTGGGAGCCCTGCCCTTCACCCTGATGCTGCCCTTCGTCGACCTGTTCTGGACCGGTGTTCTGACTGTGATCATCAACCTGATCATGTCGAGCGCATTGGCCTCCATTCTGGTCTATGCGATGGAATTACTGCCCGGCCGTGTCGGCATGATCGGCGGGCTGTTCTACGGGCTGGCCTTCGGCCTTGGCGGCATTGCCGCGGCCGCACTGGGCAAGCTGGCGGATGCAACCAGCATCAACACGGTTTATTTTGTCTGCTCATTCCTGCCTGCTTTTGGCCTGCTGGCGTGGTTTTTGCCGGAAATGAGCAAAAAAACTCCGGCATAATCCAAAAAAAGGCGACCCGAAGGCCGCCTTTTTGAAACTTTTCGCTTCAACCGGCTTTTACAAACCGGCCTGCGATACGGTTTTGGTGACCAGATAGGCTTCGAGAGCCTCCAGCCCGCCTTCAGAGCCATATCCGGAATCCTTGACCCCGCCGAACGGAATTTCCGGCAGGCCGAGACCGTGATGGTTGATCGACATCATGCCGGCCTCGACTTCCGCCGCAATCATATTCGCAGTCTTGGCCGAGCGGGTATAGGCGTAGGATGCCAGACCGAACGGCAGGCGGTTGGCCTCTTCCACCACATCGTCAAACCCCTTGAAGCGGCTGATGATCGCCATCGGGCCGAAAGGCTCCTCGTTCTGGACGCGGGCATCCAAGGGCACATCGGTCAGCACGGTCGGCTCGAAGAAATTGCCTTTGTTGCCAATGCGATGGCCACCCGTCTGCACCTTGCCGCCATGCTTGGTCGCGTCCGCGATCAGGCTTTCCATGGCGGTGATGCGGCGCGGATTGGCGAGCGGACCCATGGTGGTGCCGGCCTCCAGACCATCAGCCACTTTCAAAGCCTTGGCCTGGGCCACAAAGCCTTCGACAAAGCGGTCATAGACGCTTTCCTGAACCAGAAAACGGGTCGGCGAGATGCAGACCTGTCCGGCATTGCGGAATTTGGCCCCTGCCAACAGCTTGCTGGCCACATCGATATCGGCATCATCGAACACAATGGCGGGCGCATGGCCACCCAGTTCCATGGTGACGCGCTTCATATGCAAGCCCGCCAAAGCGGCCAACTGCTTGCCGATCACGGTGGAACCGGTAAACGACACTTTGCGGATCACCGGATGCGGGATCAGATATTCCGAAATCTCGGCCGGAATGCCATAAACCAGCCCGACAACTCCTGCCGGAATACCGGCATCGACAAAACACCGCAACAATTCAGCCGGAGAGGCGGGCGTTTCCTCAGGCGCTTTGACGATGATCGAACAGCCGGTTGCCACCGCGCAAGACAGTTTGCGGACCACCTGATTGATCGGAAAATTCCATGGTGTGAAAGCCGCAACAGGGCCGACAGGCTCTTTGATGACCAGCTGATAGATGCCCTCGCCACGCGAAGGCACCACACGGCCATAGGCGCGGCGGCCTTCTTCGGCGAACCAGTCGATGGTATCGGCGGCGGCCATCACCTCGATCTTGGCTTCGACCAGCGGCTTGCCCTGCTCCATGGTCATCAAGGTGGCAACCATATCGGCGCGGGCGCGCAACAGATCGGCGGCCTTGCGCATCACTTTCGAACGCTCGAAAGCCGAAACCTTGCGCCACAGCTTGAAGCCTTTCTGGGCGGCTTCCAAAGCGTGATCCAGATCACTGCGGTCCGCATGGGCCACGGTGCCGATTTGCTCGCCATTGGCAGGATTGACAACCGGCAAGGTGCGGTTGGATGCGGCAGCGCGCCATTGGCCGTCTATCAGCAAGGTGACGTTGGGATACATGTTCACTCTCTTTATGTTGTCAAAAAGGGTTGGAGATCGCGTGAAGGATATGACGCGATCCGACTTGTCTGACAAGTCTGAAATCGGATGATGGCAAAGAGCGGGCCACGCATCAAGCCCGCACTCTGACAAAGCCCCACCAATCCACCAATTTGACCTATCCAGTTTACTTTTTCTTGGTCGGGGTGATCTGGATCGGGACCGACTTTTCCTGTGACATTTTATAGGCGGATTTGTGATCGCTCACTTGTGATTTTTCCGCTTTCGGCTTTTTGGCTTCTCTACCGCTTTTCGCTTGGCCTTTAGCCATGATCGCCTCCTAAAACACCTGAAAATACAGCATGATTTTCCATTGCGGTGTGCCCGATCCAGCCTATACGCATCAGAAGTAATCCCCTAGGCTTTTTGCGAATATTCGGAAAAGCGGGCACAACACAGCGCGATTGACGGCCCCGTTTTGCCGGACTACAAAAAGAAGGCGTTGCTGGTGAGCTGAACGCATGTTTTCGACCTCGGCGGAGGTTGTCTTTTTCAAGATCCGATAGGTCCGGCCTATCTTGTCGCTCAAACAGGCTCACCATGTCCGTGTTCCGCACGCTTGCACGCTGTTCCAGAATGATCCGGTCCGCATTGGCCCTGGTCTGTCTGACTGTGCCTTTGTGTAGCAGTCATGCGCAGGCGCAAGGTGTGGTGGTGTTTGCCGCCGCCAGCCTGCAAACCGCACTGGATCGCTTGGACAAAGACTGGCAGGTCGCTGGCCATGCCCCGCTTGTTGTCTCCTATGCAGGCAGTTCCACGCTGGCCCAACAGATCGACAAAGGCGCACCCGCCGATCTGTTCCTGAGTGCCGACAGTGACTGGATGGATTGGCTGGTCGGCCGCACTCTGATTGCTCCCACAGCGTCGGTGCCCTTGCTGGGCAACTCTTTGGTGCTGATTGCCCCGGCGGACCCGGCGCTTGCCGCAAGCCCCACCCCGATCGGCAAAGATGACAATCTGGCGGCCATGCTCAAAGGTTCGCGGCTGGCAATGGCCGATCCACGCTCTGTTCCGGCGGGAAAATACGGCAAAGCGGCCTTGCAACACTCAGGCTTTTGGGATGGTGTGGCGCAGTCCGTCGCCCCGTTTGACAATGTCCGCATGGCCCTCAACTTTGTGGCGCGCCGTGAGGCCGCACTTGGTCTTGTCTATTATTCGGATGCCATGGCCGAGCCGCGCGTCCGCCTCATCCGGACATTTGCGCCCGACAGCCACCCGCCGATTATCTATCCTGCGGCGGTGCTGTCGCGCTCGACCCATCCGGACGCCAAGGCATTTCTTGCCTTTTTGCAATCGGAACAGGCCCGCAAACGCTTTATCGAGGCCGGTTTTACGTTTCTGGCAGGCCCTTCACGATGAACTGGATACTGGAACTTTCCCCCGATGACCGTGACGCGCTGTGGCTGACCCTCAAGATTGCGTCGCTGGCCACCTGTGCAACCCTGCCGATAGCCGTGGTTGTAGCCTATGTGCTGGCACGCAAACGCTTTTGGGGCCATGCCTTTGTCAATGGTCTGGTGCATTTGCCGTTGGTCTTGCCGCCCGTGGTGACCGGCTATCTGTTGTTGCTCGGTTTCGGACGGCAGGGGATTATCGGGCAATATCTTGATCAATGTTGTTCGATTGTGCTGTCCTTCCGCTGGACGGGAGCCGCTCTGGCGGCTGGCATTATGGCTTTTCCGTTGATGGTGCGGGCCATCCGGCTGTCGATCGAGCATGTCGACCAGCGTCTGGAAGGCGCGGCCGCCAGTCTGGGCGCGCCGCATTGGTCGATTTTGATGACCATCACCCTGCCGCTGGCCCTGCCCGGTATTCTGGCGGGGGCCATATTGGGCTTTGCCAAAGCCTTGGGCGAATTCGGGGCCACAATGACTTTTGTATCCAATATTCCGGGTCAATCGCGCACCATCGCCGCTTCCATCTATAGCCATACGCAAGTGCCCGGCGGGGACGGTGCCGCCATGACACTCTCGCTGATTGCCATCGGTATTTCGATGCTGGCCTTACTGCTGTCGGAATGGCTGGCACAACGCATGCACAAGACCAGATCGGGCGTGACCCCATGACGCTGATCTCGATCGATGTGAAATTGGCGCTGGGTGATTTTGTGCTGGATGTGCAATGTGCCAGCGACTCCCGTTCGATTGCGCTGTTCGGTCCGTCGGGATCGGGAAAAACCAGCCTTGCCAATGTCATTGTCGGATTGCTGACCCCGCAAAAGGGCCATATCAGCATCAATGGCACTGTCCTATTCGACAGTGCCTCCGGCATCAATCTGCGCCCGCAACAACGCGGCATCGGCTATGTGTTTCAGGACAACCGCCTGTTTCCGCACATGACCGTTCAAGCCAATCTGGCCTATGGGCTGAAATGGGCCGCCAAGAACCAGCAAGGTCCGTCCTTCGACGACATTGTGAGTTTGCTGGATATCGGCCACCTGCTCAATCGTACGCCTGCCACCCTGTCGGGGGGAGAGAGCCAGCGTGTCGCGATTGGCCGCGCTTTGCTGATGCGCCCGCGGATTATCCTGCTGGACGAGCCGCTGGCCTCGCTGGATCAGGAGCGCAAGGCGGAAATCATCCATTACCTGCTGAAAATCCGGCAAGCCTCGCTGGCCGCATCGCTGGCCCCGATGATCACGATCAGCCACGCGCCCGACGAGGTCAACCGACTGGCTGACGACGTGGTGATGATGGCCGGCGGATCGGTCAGCGGAATTGTCCGCACACCGATTTGAGCAGAACAATTAGAGGGCCAGCAAAGCCCCGACACGATCCTTGACCGCATAATAGGCCGCCGTAAAAGCGGCCTCTTTCAGGCCGATCGAGGACATGTCGATCATCGGATCGGGGATCGACCACAAAGCGGTGTAGGAATGGCCCGGCCATAGCGCGATGGCCTGCCCATGCGAACGGTCGCAAAAGGTAAAGATCATATCGATCTCGATTGCGTCGTTATCATTGAAAAAATTGACGTTTTTGGATGAAAGCCCGTCAACGGGACACCCGTGATTGCGCAAGGTTGTCAGGGTCAGCGGATCGACCTGCCCTGCCGGATCGGTCCCTGCCGAATAGGCTTTGAGTGATCCGGTACTGCCTTTGTTGAGGATGCTTTCGGCCATCAGGGTTCTGGCCGTGTTTTTGACCGACAAAAACAGCACATTGTGCACGCGATCACTGTAGCGAATAGAACCGGACATCAGCAGAACTCCACACCATACCATCCGGAAACGGGCATGCGCCCGTCACCACCACAACACATCACGCGACACACAGCTGAGAAGGTTACAGACCCGCCAGATTGTCGAAGACAGGCGCATTGGGGCAGAAGGTATCGGCCTCATGCACCGCATGGCCTGCGGCCAAAGCGCTGTCGCACTGCGATTTGGAAGAACAATGCGCGCAAACCCGCACGATGTCACGCATCAAAGGACCGGAAGCACCACCCGCTTGCGCAATCGAAATGCCATATTGTTGCATCATCGACAGATATTGCGTGCCGTGATCGGTGCCATCAAGAATGGCATCGTAGATATCATGCACATCAATGCCGGTATCGCGGGCAATGGCTTCCATCTGGTCGTGACCCAGCCCGCGCAACTCCCATTGCTCCTGATAGCGGTTGAAAATCTCTCGGAGTTTGCCACGCAAGCCTGTCTCTACAGCGGTGGCACCCATTGCATTGTCATTGGCAGATGATGTTCGGCTGGCCATCACGCGGCCTCCTTCTGGCTCAAGGCAACAGCACCAATGCGCTACCTTGGGCTCCATCATCGGCAAATCCGGCAGTCGCTCATTGATTTGGGTCAAATCTCAGGCAAGAAACGGATAGGGCCAAAGTCTTATTTGTCTTCGGATTTCAGATAGGCGGCATTGAAGCCCACCAGCGAAATATCGACCTTGACCTTGCTTCCCTGCCCGTCGCTGAAACCGGCCGAGATGTTTTTGCCCTTGCGCATCAGCTCAACAAACTTGGCATCCATATCCATCGTGGCAAAGCAACCATTGGACTGACAGCTGGCAAAGCCCAAGGTCTGGCGGCTGGCTCCATCCACCATCAATTCGATCCCGTCTTTCAAATTCACGCCGACCGGAACCGAGATGATGATGGTGCGGCCCTTCTCGCCTTTGATGATCTCGACAGCGGCCACTCGCATCCGGTCATTGGTGGTGAAGGTTTCATAGACCACAGAACAATCCAGCTTGGCTCTGTCGGCCTGTTGCGGACGGCAGATCACCTGCCAGCCGGTTTCGGAGGTCTGGATGCTTTGGGTGCGCGAAGTGCCATCGCTATTGGCGGCCTGTGCAAAAGCCCCGTTGACCGGAGCCAGAACCAGACAAGCGAGCAGAAAACGGAAATACAGGGGCATCAGGATCCTCATTGGATAGTCACGGGTGCAAAGCGGTTACCGTCGGATTGCGCCGTTCTGGACGGGGCGGAAAAGCCTGATGGCTCAACAGCCAACCCCGCACGACGATCGGGGGTTGGCCGCGCAAGGGCTGGCGAAACCGGTGCGTCGGAACGGCTTTGCTGGATCGTGTCGGAAATCACCTCGATCCGGCGACCCGCCGCCTGCTGGTCGCCCGCAGGGCTCAGAGTGATCACCCGTTGTTCGCGATTGCCGTTCAGGTCGACCAGTCCGATATTCATGGACAGGATCCGGCGTTGCGACGCGCCATTGAGTTTGAGACGCAGGCTCTGGATCAGCTTGTTATATTCGGCCACTGTGGCGGCCCCACTTAGCTTCACGCGGCCTGTTTGATTGTCGATGCTGATTGAAATCGGCCCTGTTTCATTGAGTTCAAGGAGGGTCCGGCCTGCCTCGAAGCCCTTGAGCATATTGATGGAAGCCGAGGAAATGATCGGACTGCGGTCTCCCGCCGCATCCAGTGTCACCACTTTGCCGATTTGCAACACGTCCACACCGGACTGGATCGCGTTGCTGTCGGAAGAAACTTTGATACTGACCGATGATGATACCGAGGCTGTGCCCGAAGACGAGACAGCGGTCTCGATTTTCCAGCCTCCTCCCACAGTGCCGCCTGCCGGACTGACCACGGCATCACTGCTGGCGGGGGCCGGTGTTGCGGCCTGCGTCTGGACGGTTTGGACGGCGGTGGTTGGCACTGTCGGATACAGGATCGGCGTGTTGGAATTGATGGTGCCGGTCAAGCCTGTCGGTTGCACCAACAGATAGTTGGAGGCATCCGCGCCGGTGATCGTATCATTCATGATCACAGCCACCGAGGTCGCGGCATTGGGGGACACAAAGGCTCCGGCTTGGTTTAGCACCACCTGGTCGCCGTCGACCAATCCGACCAGTCGGCCACCGCTGACCTTGGCTTCGGTTTTAGCATCAAAGGATTTGGTCGCAACAACCGTGCCTGCCACCGTCAAGGTGCGACGGGTAATATCGGCCAGCAATCCTGTCGGCTGGATCACGACATAATTGCCCGCATCCGGTCCTGCCAGCGTGTTTGTGGCCGTCACCTGCACCGCTTGCCCGGCATTGCGGGCGGCAAACAATCCCGACTGGACAAGGTTGACCGTTTCGCCGCCGATCACCCCCGACAGAATACCGCCCGTCAGTGTTGCGGCTCTGGAACCGTCATATATTTTATTATCGACGCTGGTGCCTGTGACCGTCAGGGCTTTGGCACGGATGGTGCCGGACAGGCCGATCTGCTGTTCGATGCTGTAATTGCCTGCATCGGCTCCCGTCAGCAGATCGGTTGCCGTCACGGCAATGGCAGTCCCGATATTCTTGCTGGCAAATTGGCCGGACTGGACCAGGGACACCTGATCCGTACCCAACAGGCCTTGCACCACACCCCCGCTCAGCCCTGCTGTGGTGGAGCCGTCATAATCGCGGCTGGTCACGGTTGTGCCTGTCACCACCAACAAGCGCCGGGTGATGTTGGCCGTGGCCGAGCCACTGGCCAAAACCGTATAATTGCCTGCATCCCCGCCCGACAGGCTGACACCTGTCACCTGAATGGTTTGGCCCGTGCCGACACTTGGCGAGGTGAAGGCCGCCGTGCGGTTGATGGTCACGCTGTCGCCCAACAGGCGGTCATCAGTGGTGGTGACACTGGCCAGTGTCGATGTGTCATAGATTTTCGATTGCCCTGAATAGGTGACGGTCAGAGCGCGCGGGGTAATGGTACCGGTCAGGCCGGTGGTGGGCGACAGGATATAATTGCCGGCATCCGGTGCGGCAATCGATTGGGTCACCGACACCGCAATGCCAGAACCGGCATTGACCGAGGCAAAAAGGCCCGATTGCGTCAGCGTCACCAGATCACCCGCTTCGACCCCGCTCAGCGTGCCGCCTGCAATCGTGGCCGCGGCGGATTTGTCGTAGGTTTTGCTGGTCACCGTGCTGTTGACAACACTGATGGTTTTAGGCGTAACCAGAATGGAACCACTGCCATAATTGACTTGATAATTGCCGCCATTATTGCCGTCGGAAATCACCGCCGACACCAGATCCAGCGCTTTGTTGCCAATATCCTTGCCGGCATAAATCGCTCCTGCCCCTATGACCTGATCCCCGGCCACACCCAATTGTCCGCTCAGGACCGAGAGATCGGAAGCATTGGCGCTGTAGCCGGTGCCGGCATCGTAGATTTTGGTGGCCGCTTGCGGTGTCAGCGTCACGCTTTTGGGGGTGATGGTGCCGGTAGAGCTGGTGGCATAGGAGACAAGATAGTTCTGCCCCGCCTGCCCGTCTGCAAGGCTGGCATTGGACAGGGTCAAGGTTTTGCCGGTCCCCGCATTGCGGTTATCGAAGGTCAGCGTAACCGCGTCGACCTTGTCGCCTGCAACGCCCAACTGGCTGGACAAAGCCGCAAGATCAGCCGCACTGGCCGTGCCTTGTGTGGTGCCGTCATAGGTTTTTTGCGAAGTTTGCGCCGTCAGCGTCACCGATTTCGGGGTGATGATCCCATCACTGCCGCTGAAATTTGATCCGCCCGTCAGATAGTAATTGCCTGCATCACTGCCGCTGAGCGCCAGACCGGACACCGAATAGGACAAACCGTTGCCGGCGTTTTTGCCTGCAAACAGCCCTGTTCCGCTGGTGGAAACAGCATCGGTGGTGCCATTTTGGCTCGCAACACCCGCCAGTTGCACCGCCACCGTGCCCATCTGGGCCGAGCCGTCATAGGTTTTGACCGCCTGATTGGTCGAGGCCGTCAGGCCCGCCTGATTGACGGCGATCATGCCGACAAAAACCGGACTGCCGGAAAAATTTTGCCCCGAAGAGGCGATCGACGCACCCGCCGCCGCATAACGGCCGACATTGAGATATCCGCTGGAAGAGGACGCCGAACCTGACGGGGTCAGGGTGAAATCAAGCGTTCCGCCCAAGCCGTCCTGATAGGCATAGGTGTTGTTGCCCCCCGATACCTGCGTGAGCGTGGTCAGCACATCATTGCCGTCCATATATTGGACTGAGGCAGGTGCAAGCACCAATGCCTGCCCATAGGTTTGGCTGACATTGGCCATTTTGATCAACACTTGCTGGGCCGGCACGATGGTATAATCACCTGCCTGATAGCTGATCGTATAATTGCCTGAGGTCAGCCCCGAGGGGGACAGAACACCCGCATAGGTGGCCGCCGCATTCTGGGTCGGATTGGTGCGGGTGACCAGCAGGGAGCCACCAAGCACCGCAGGCGTTTCACCGTGCACAAAGCCGCTATAGCTGACCCCGTTATAATTGAAGGCATCGCCCTGTGCGACAAAGCGGGCATCGGCATTGGCTGTCACGGTCAATGCCGCCTTGCCGATGCTGGCGGTTGTAGTGGCTGTCGCCAGACTGTAATTGCCCGACATTCCCCCTTGCGTGCCGTTGGACAGCGTATAGGTCAGGACCACCGCCTTGCCATTGCCTGCATTGGCATCGGTAAAGCGCGCCCCGCCGGACAGGGACAGGGTCTCGTTGCCGACAAGACCCTGCAAACTGCCCAAAGTGGCTATGCTGGCATCCGTTGTGCCGGAATAAATCTTGTCGGCCACAACCGTACCGCTGACCGTGAGCACTTTCGGGATGATGGTGCCTGTCAATCCGGTGGGCTGGGTCAGGCTGTAATTTCCGGCCTCACTGCCTGTCAAACCGCTGGTCGAGGTCACGGCCATGCCGGAGCCGACATTGGCACTGGCAAACAGGCCGGACGCATTCAACACCACCTGATCGGAACCGACGACCCCCACCAGCGTGCCGCCTGTCAGGGTGGCCGCAGTGGTGCCGTCATAGGCTTTGGTCACAACCGAGGAGCCCGCAACGCTCAACACCGCCTGCCCGATTTGTGACGTCGTGTTGGCCTGATAGCTCACCGAATAATTCTGCCCGCCATTGCCATCCGCAATGACGGCCGAGGAGGCCGAGAGGCTTTTGTTCTGACCGGCATTTTTGGTGTCATAGGTCAGCGTGATCGCGGTGACATTGTCGCCCGCAACGCCCAATTGCTGTGACAACACCCCGAGATCGGCAGGCGTGGCGGCAATGCCGCGCTGTCCGTCATAGGTCTTGCTGGCCGCTTGCGGGGTCAGTGTGACGGCTTTGGGAGTAATGATACCGTTGCTGGCCGAAAAACCCGTGGTGGTCAGATAGTAGTTATCCTGATCTGCGCCTGTCAGATCGATATTGGCGATGCTGTAGCCTACGCCATGGCCTGCATGGCGGGACTGATAGGCCCCGCTGGCGGTAGAACCGACCACATCCCCGGTGATCAAGCCCGACAATGTCAGTGCCGGCGGATCCATCTGCGTCGTGCCATCATAGGTTTTGGATGGGGCCGCAGACGGCGTCAACGCCTTCTGTGTCACGGTGACCATGCCGATCACCACCGGATCATTGAGGAAATTATTGCCCTGTTTGACAAGGCCGCTCGCCGACATCGCGTAAGAGCCCGTGCGCAACCAGCCCGCAGAGCTTACAGGGCCATTGGCCGTCAGACTGAAAGACACGGAACCACCCACACCGTCGCTGTAGAGCGTCGGATCGTTGGGCGATTGCACCAGCGTTTTCAACTCGCTAACCCCGTTGATATCACGCAGGTATTTAACCGAACCCGCTGTCAACACCGGTGCGGTCCCGTAAGTGGTGCTGACATTGGCCGCGCGGATCAGCAATTGCCCGGCCGGAACAATAACAAAATCACCGGCCTGATTGGTGATGGTGTAATTGGCAGAGGTCAGCCCCGTTGGCACCAGCACGCCCGCATAGGTGCCAGCGTTGTTTTGCGTCGGATTGGTGCGGGTAATGGCCAGCGTGCCACCCAGCACCGCGGCGGTTTCACCATTCACAAAGCCGCTATAACTGACAGAATTGAAATTGGTCCTGTCATTCTCGGTCACGAATTTGGCATCGGTATTGGCGGTCACCGTCAGTGCGGCAGGCGTAATGGCAAAACCGGGTGCACCCGCCGCTAGAACAAACTGGTAATTGGTGGACGACAATTGGCTGGTCCCGAAAGCATAGGAACCGACATTCTCGCCCGCCGCACGAGTCAGCACCCCGCCCAGACCCGTGGCCGAAACTTCCCCGCCGACATAGCCCGTCAGGCTATAGGCAAGCGGGCCATCGGCACCGCCATAGATCTTGGTTTGACCGGCGGTGGGCGACACGGTCAAAGTGGCTTTATCGATTGTGCCTGTGAGGCCCGTGGGCTGGACCAGACGGTAATTGCCCGACGACACACCGGCCAGACTGTAAGCAGGTGTCACAGGTTTACCACTGCCCGCATTGGCATCAATGAAACTGCCGGTCGGGGTTGCCAGCGTGGTGGTCAGAACATCCCCCGCCACCACGCCAACCAGCGTGCCGCCTGTCAGACTGGCATCCGTGGTGGCATCATAGGTTTTGGTTGCCACAGCAGTCCCCGAAACCGTCAGGGTCTTCGGGGTAATGCTGGCTGTGAGGCCTGTGGGCTGGATCAGGCTGTAATTGCCTGCCAGCACTCCGGTCAGACCAGAAGTGGAGGTCACGTTCTTGCTGGTGCCGGCCGACGCTGTCGAAAAGACCCCCGTCTGGCTCAATCCCACTTGGGCCAGATCACCCGCAAGCACGCCCACCAGCGTGCCGCCGCTGACGCTGGCTGTCACGGTCCCATCATAGACTTTATCGGCCGCCCAGAGGCCGGAAACAGTCACCGATTTGGCGGTAATGCTGGCCTGCAATCCGGTGGGTTGGGTCAGGCTGTAATTGCCAGATGCGGCCCCGCTGAGGCTGTCGGCCGCAGTCACCGTTTTACCGCTTGCCGCATTGGCATCACTGAAACTGGCGCTTTGCGTCAGCACAACCCCGCCCAGATCGGCGGCAATCACGCCAACCAAGGTGCCGCTTGATAGGCTGGCAGTGGTTGAACCATCATAGATTTTATCGGAAACAACAGCCCCCGAAACCGTCAGGGCTTTGGCGGTAATGGCACCTGTGGCCAGTGGCGTTTGCTGGGTGAGCAGGTAGTTTGCGGTATCAGCACCGCTCAAACCGACACCGGAAAAGACGATCGACAGGCCCGATCCGACATTTTTACTGGCAAAATTCGCGCTGGCTGTTCCGGACAACGACACATTGTCGCCGCTATAGGGCGCGCCATCCTGCGCCGAACCACTGCCTGCGGCAATGGCCGTTTGCAAAGCCCCCGTCGCTTGTGACAGGCTTGCCGCAGTGGTGCCGTCATAGACCTTGCTGGTCGAGGCCACCACCAAACCGCTCATGGTCAAGGTCTTGGGTGTGATGGTCGCGGCTTGAGACATGGCCGCCAGCGTATAATTGCCACTGCCTGCCCCGCCCAGCGAAAGGCCCGACAGGGTCACCAGCGAAGCTGTAGCCACATCCTTGCTGTCATAGGTGGAAACCGGCGCACCCGACAGGCTCACGCCTGAATCAATGGTATAAACGGCCCCATCCGCACCGGTGCCGAACCCGACAGCACGGGTGGCAAATCCGGCTGTGCCTGTGACCACACCCGCTGTCGTCGCATCATAAACTTTGCTGGCGGGCAAAGTCAGGCCGGTCACTGTGATGGATTTTGGGGTGATGGTGGCCGCCTGCGTTGGCGCCACAAGGGTATAATTGCTTGCCCCTGCCCCTGTCAGCGACAGGCCGGACACCGTGACCAGATTGGCGGACGCCACATCCTTGGAATTATAAGTGCCCTGCGCGGTGCCCGTCAGGCTGACGGCATCAATGGTATAATACAAGCCATCCGCGCTGGTGCCGTTGCCCACGGCCTGCCCCGAAAGTTGCCCCGCCGTCGAAATTGCCGCAGTGGTGGTG
>CANGOE010000002.1 GCA_947455455.1 Hyphomicrobiales bacterium | reverse complement strand
GGTCCGAATGGTTTATTTCGATGTCCGTTTATCGCCATAGTCATCTTGTGGATGACGGACCCAATATAGGGATAGATTGTGTCCGGTGAAAGGCCTGATCGGGAGAAATCCACCCGAAGGGCTTTTGCTTGTCGAAAAAGACTGGCGTAAAGTGCGGCTTCTTGAGGGAGAATCGGATCACCATGCTTGCCTATCATGATCTTTTGCGCCGCGTCTTGACTGAGGGGACACGCAAGACCGACCGCACCGGAACCGGGACTTTGTCGGTGTTCGGGCATCAGATGCGCTTTGATCTGGCCAAGGGGTTTCCGCTTGTCACCACCAAGAAACTGCATCTGAAATCCATCATCCACGAATTGCTGTGGTTTCTGGCCGGTGACACCAATATTGCCTATCTCAAGGCCAATGGCGTGTCGATCTGGGATGAATGGGCCGACGAGACCGGCGAATTGGGTCCGGTCTATGGCAAGCAATGGCGCTCCTGGGCCAAGCCGGATGGCGGCACGGTCGACCAGATCCGCTGGCTGGTGGACGAGGTGGCGCGCAATCCCGATTCGCGCCGTCTGATTGTCAGCGCATGGAACCCCGCCGATCTCGACAAGATGGCATTGGCGCCC
Source organism: Hyphomicrobiales bacterium (assembly GCA_947455455.1). Lineage (GTDB taxonomy): Bacteria > Pseudomonadota > Alphaproteobacteria > Rhizobiales > Beijerinckiaceae > CAIYZJ01. Next base: position 104,229 of record CANGOE010000002.1, on the reverse strand, counting down.
TGCCATTGCCTGTTCCAGTTCTATGTCGCCGATGGCAAGCTGTCCTGCCAGCTCTATCAGCGTTCGGCCGATATTTTCCTTGGCGTGCCGTTCAATATCGCCAGCTATGCTTTGCTGACCCATATGCTGGCCCAGACCAGCGGGCTGGAAGTGGGCGATTTTGTCCATTCTTTTGGCGATGCCCATCTGTATCTCAACCATCTCGAACAGGCCGAATTACAGCTGTCGCGCGAGATCAGGCCGTTGCCGCAATTGAAGCTCAATCCCGCTGTGCGCTCGCTGTTCGATTTCACCTTCGAAGATGTGGCGATCGAGGGCTATGATCCGCATCCGCTGATCCGCGCACCGGTTGCGGTGTAATCATGAACCCCGTTTCCGGTACAATCCGTCCCGCCATTCCCTCTGACGCGCCGCGCATTTATGCGCTGATCCGTGCGCTCGCCGATTATGAACATCTGCTCGATAGCGTCGATGCGACGCAGAAGATGATCACCGAAGCGCTGTTTTGTGCCCATCCCCGCCTGTTCTGTGATGTGGCCGAACAAGACGGGCAGGTGGTGGGACTGGCTGTCTGGTTCTATAATTTTTCGACCTTCCGGGGCCGTCACGGCATCTATCTCGAAGATTTGTTCGTCGAGCCCGAGCATCGCGGCAAAGGATTGGGCAAGGCCCTGTTGAACGGACTGGCCAAGCGGTGCATCAGCGAGGGGCTGGCGCGGCTCGAATGGTCGGTTCTGGATTGGAACGAACCGTCGATTGCTTTCTATAAAGGCATGGGAGCCGAATTGATGGATGACTGGACCATCTGCCAGGTGTCGGATCAGGCCTTGTGGCGGCTGGCGGGACACGCGCCCTTTACCGGCCATCCCGAACCGGATCACAAAGCATGAGCGTCCCCCTTTTTGTGCTGGCCGCGATTGCCGATAACGGGGTCATTGGTGACGACAACCGGTTGATCTGGCAGCTCTCGTCGGATTTGAAGCGGTTCCGCCAATTGACGCTGGGGCATCCGATGCTGATGGGGCGCAAGACGTTCCAGTCGATCGGCAAGGCTCTGCCGGGGCGTGAAACCGTGGTGCTGACCCGTGATCCTGCTTTTGCCGCCGAGGGCGTGCATGTGGCCCATGATCTGGCGGGTGCGCTTGATCTGTGCCGGGATCTGGCAAAGCGGATGCAGGCTCCGGGCATAGCGGTTGTCGGCGGGGCTGATGTCTATGCCCAGACCCTCCCTCTGGCGGACCGATTGCATCTGACTGAAGTCCATGCCACCCCGCATGGGGATGCTTTTTTTCCCGATTGGGATAGAAAGAGTTTCAAGGTGATCTCGAAAGAGGATTTTCCGAGTGGTCCGCGCGATGAATATGCCTATTCTTTTATTGATTATCAGCGTGTCCGCACATGAAAGTGCTACAGACCGTTGACGAATGAGAAGCAAGACACCACTTCATACTGAAGACACAGAAAAATGCACCGCAGGCGCGGTTTGACACGATAACAAAGGGAAGACTTCATGCCGTGGAGCAATCAAGGTGATGGCGGTGGGCCATGGGGCAAAAAGTCCGGCTCAGGCCCGTCCGAACCCAAGGGGAACGGACCCAAAGGTCCCGGTGGTCAAGGCCCATGGGGCGGCGGATCGTCCGGCGGTGGCCAAGGTCCGCAAGGGCTGGATCAACTGTTCCAGCAGGGACAGGACCAACTCAAGAATTTGATCCCCGATGGTCCGATGTCGGGCCGTGGTGCATCGCTGATCGGGGCTTTGGCTGTGGTCGGCTGGATGGCAACGGGTTTGTATATCGTCCATCCCGACGAAATCGGTCTCAATCTTGTGTTTGGCCGCTATGAAGGCTCGACCCAACCCGGTCTGAATTATAACTGGCCCGCTCCTGTCGGCTCGGTCATCAAGCCCCGTGTGACGGCGGTCAATACCACCGATGTCGGCGTGGGTGTGAACGACAACCGCACCGGACGCGGTGATGCCTCCAGCCTGATGCTGACGGGTGACGAAAACATCGTCTATGTCGATTTCGCGGTCCAGTGGCAGATCAATCCGGCCAAGGCGGCCGATTACGCTTTCAATATCCGCAATCCGCAAGGCTCGGTGCGGGCCGTGGCAGAAGCCGCGATGCGCGAAGTGATCGGACGGCGCAATATCCAGCTGGTGCTGACCACCGACCGCTCGGCGATCGAGGCCGAGGTCAAGACACTGATTCAGGATGTGCTGAACAATTACAAAGCCGGTGTCGAAGTGCGGCTGGTGCAGTTGCAGAAGGTCGATCCCCCCGGTCAGGTTCTGGAAGCCTTCCGCGATGTGCAGGCGGCCCGTCAGGATCAGGACCGCTTGCGCAACGAGGCCGAAACCTATGCCAGCCGTGTCGTGCCAGAAGCGCGCGGCGAGGCGGCGCGGATCGTGCAGGAGGCCGAGGCCTATCGCGAGCGTGTGGTGGCCGAAGCCAATGGTCAGTCCAGCCGTTTCACGCAAGTCTATGACGAATACAAAAAGGCACCGGATGTGACCCGTCAGCGGATCTATCTCGAAACGCTGGAAAAAGTGATGGGCAATATCGACAAGGTCATTATCGACCGCGATACCGGACAAGGGGTTGTCCCCTATATGGCTTTGCCTGAATTGAAGCGTAATCAGGGAGCGCCGAAATGAGCTCGACCTCGCGTATGGGATGGCTGGTGCTGGCAGGCATCGCCGGTTTGTTGCTTTTTTCTGCCGCTTTCACAGTGCATCAGACGCAATCGGCGCTGGTGTTCCAACTGGGTAAAATCGTCCGCGCCCCGATTTCGGAGCCGGGTCTGTATTGGCGGATCCCGTTTGTCCAGAATGTCGTGTTCTTCGACAACCGGATCCAGGATCTGGAATTGCAGGAGCAGGAAGTCATTGCGGCCGATCAGAAGCGGCTGGTGATTGATGCCTTTACCCGCTACCGCATCACCGATCCGTTGCGCTTCTACCAAAGCGTCAACAATGTGACGGGCGCGAATTTGCGTCTGGCGTCCATCGTCAATTCAACGGTTCGTACCGTGTTGGCCGAAGCCAGCTTCATGTCTGTCGTGCGCACCGACCGCGCCAAGCTGATGATCAAAATCCGCGAGGATGCCAATCGCGAGGCGATGGGACTGGGGATCGAAGTGATCGATGTGCGGTTGCGCCGTGCCGATTTGCCCGCGCCCAACTCGCAAGCGGTGTTCCAGCGTATGCAGACCGAACGCCAGCGTGAAGCCGCCGATATCCGCGCCAACGGTTCGCAAGTCTCGCAAACCATCCGTGCACGGGCGGACCGCGATGTCACGGTGTTGCGCGCCGATGCCATGCGCAAATCGGAGGAAGCGCGCGGGCAGGGCGATGCCGAGAAGAACCGTATTCTTGCGGAAGCCTTTTCGCGTGATCCCGATTTCTTCCGCTTCTACCGCTCGATGCAGGCTTATGAAATAGCCCTGCGTCCGGGTGAAACGCGGATGATCCTCAATCCGGATCATGAGTTTTTCCGGTATTTGCGGGATCCCTTTGCGCGCTCGAACACCACTCCCGCGCCTGCGGCCAAGCCATAACATGGTCAAGAGGGGGGAGATTTTCCATGGATGATTTCTTCTCGGCCATTGGCTTGGTGCTGTTTATCGAGGGGTTGTTGTTTGCGGCCTTCCCGGGCTTTGTAAGAGCCCGTATCGAAGATGTGCTGGAATCAACAGAAGGCCGGATGCGGGCGGTGGGATTGATCGCCGCCTTTATCGGCCTTGGCATCGTGTTCTACATCCGGCATGCCTATTGATCTTGAAATGGGATCAATCCTGCCGGATGACTGCCGTTGTTCTGCCCTAATTGTAAGATCTTGTGGGTGCTGTTCGGACGTGGTGGGGGCCACCAGCGACTTTTATAATTGGAGCCTGTCTTATGACTTTTCCTGATTTTGCGCCTGTGCGCTTTTCCCGTGCTGTGATCGGGGCCTTGTTGGCCGCCTCATTGGTGCTCTCGCCTCTTCACCTTGCACCAGCCTCTGCGGCCGCGCGCGGACCTGACAGTTTGGCCGATGTGGTCGATCAGGTGCTGGATGCGGTGGTCAATATTTCTGCATCCACCACCGTCAACGAGCAACGCTCGGTGCAACTGCCGCAATTGCCGCCCGGCTCTCCGTTTCAGGATTTCTTCGAGGAATTTTTCGGACCCAACGGCCAGCAAGGCGGCGGGCAGGGTGGCGGACAGCGCCCGCAACGCAAGTCCAGCTCGCTGGGTTCCGGCTTTATCATCGATTCATCCGGCATCGTGGTGACCAACAATCACGTGATCGCCGATGCCAACGAAATCACCGTCATTCTGACCGATGGCACCCGTTTGAAAGCCGAATTGGTCGGCCGTGACAGCAAGGTTGATCTGGCGGTGTTGCGGGTCAAGCCCGACAAGCCGCTGAAAGCCGTCAAATTCGGTGATTCCGACAAGGCCCGTCTGGGTGATTGGGTTGTCGCCATCGGCAATCCGTTCGGCTTGGGTGGCACTGTGACAACGGGGATCGTGTCGGCCCGCAACCGCGACATTTCCGACAATTCCTACGGCCAATACATCCAGACCGATGCCGCCATCAACAAAGGTAATTCGGGTGGTCCGCTGTTCAATTTGCAAGGCGAGGTGATCGGCGTCAACACCGCCATTCTGTCGCCCACCGGCGGGTCGATCGGGATCGGCTTTTCTGTTCCCTCCATCATGGCCAAGGGCGTGGTGGACCAGTTGATCCAGTTCGGCGAGACACGGCGCGGCTGGCTGGGTGTGCGCATCCAGAATGTCGATGAAACCATCGCGGAAAGCCTCGGTCTCGGGACCGCACGCGGGGCGCTGGTGGCCGATGTCGATCCCAAGGGACCGGCCAAGCCTGCCGGTATTGAGGCCGGCGATGTGATCTTGCGGTTTGATGGCCACGAGGTCAAAGAATCCAAGGATCTGCCCCGTCTTGTCGGCCAGACGGCGGTGGGCAAATCCGTTGATATCGTGATCATGCGCAAGGGCAAGGAATTGACCAAAACGGCCAAGCTCGAGCGCTTGCAGGAATCTGACAAAACAGCAAAGGCCGAAGATCCCAAATCCGACAAGGCCGCGCCAACTCTGAGCCGCAAGGTCGCGGGCATGGATGTCCAGCCCTTGTCCGATGAGTTGCGCAAGAAATTTTCAGTCAAGGACAGTGTCAAAGGCTTGATTGTCACCAAGGTCGAGCCCAACTCTGTTGCCGCCGACAAGCGCATCGTCGCAGGTGATGTGATCGTCGAAGTCCAGCAGGAGCCTGCCACCTCTCCCGACGCTCTGGCCCGCCGGATCGAGACCCTCAAGAAAGACGGCAAGAAATCCGTTCTTCTGCTGGTCGCCAATGCGCAAGGCGATACCCGCTTTGTTGCGGTGTCGATCGAGTAATCGATCTGACTTCGGCCCGTATCAACTAGAGTTTGAAAATCCCGGGCCCTTTGGTCCGGGATTTTTTTGATCGAAAGAGATCAGAGCCCGACGAAATCGGCTTTGCGATAGCCCTGGGCATAGAGCAGGGCTGACAGATCGGCATGGTTGATGCGGGCATGGGCGGCGGCGGCCACGGCAGGCTTGGCATAAAAGGCCACGCCCAATCCGGCTTCGCCCAGCATGGCCAGATCATTGGCTCCGTCACCGACCGCCATGGTCAGCGAGGGATGCAGGCCGCGCGCATCGCGCAGGCCGATCAGGCTGGCGCGCTTGGCCTCTTTGCCCAAAATCGGATCTTCGACCTGTCCGGCGAGCTTGCCGGCCTCGATCAACAGGCTGTTGGAGCGGTGTTCGTCAAAGCCTAAATGCTCCGAAACCGGACCGGTAAACAGCGTGAAACCACCCGACACCAGGGCTGTATAGGCGCCGTGGGCTTTCATGGTCATCACCAGCGCGCGCCCACCGGGGGTATAGGTGATATGGTTTTGCAAAATCTGCCCGATCACATCGAGATCAAGGCCCTTGAGCAGAGCGACCCGCTCGCGCAAGGCGGGTTCGAACTCCAGCTCGCCGCGCATGGCGCGTTCGGTAATCTCCGAGACCTTGGCCTTCAAGCCGACAAAATCGGCCAATTCGTCGATACATTCCTGCCCGATCATGGTTGAGTCCATGTCTGCCAGAAACAACTGCTTGCGGCGGTTTTCGAGCGGCTGGACGATGACATCGACGCGAGCCTGCCCCAATGCGTCGCGGATGGCTTGTGCCCATGCGCTGTGGCTTGTGCCGTCGTTGCTTTCGAACAGGAGATCGGCGGCAATGCCCGGATCGAGGATTTTTTGCTCCGTCTGTGCAGGCAAGGCTTGCGCCGCCTGCTTAATCAGGGCATCGCTGAGGCATGGTGTCAGAGGATTGGCAACAAGTGTGGCAACAGTGACGGTGGCTTCGGTAACGGACATGGATCGGGTCTTCTTTTTCAGTTCGCGTTTTTTCAGTCTGGCCGGAGCGCGGTAATGCAGAGCCGACTGCAGGCCCTTCTCATCGCAGGACCGACGGCAAGCGGCAAGTCCGCTCTGGCCATCCATTTGGCTAAAAAGCTGAATGGCGTGGTGATCAATGCGGATTCCATGCAAGTCTATCAGCCTTTGCGCGTGTTGACAGCCCGTCCGAGTGTGGCGGAGGAGGCCGAGGTCGCGCATCAATTGTTCGGTCATGTCGGGGGCGCTCAGCCCTATTCCGTGGCCCATTGGCTCGCCGATGCCACAACCGCCATTGCCGCCATTCATGCGCAAGGACGACTGCCGATTGTGGCAGGCGGGACCGGCATGTATTTCCGCGCATTGACCGAAGGCTTGTCGGATATTCCCGCCGTGCCCGAAGAGGTGCGGAGCCGCATCCGCGCCTTGGAAGCGGAGATCGGCGTTGCGGCCCTTCATGCCCGTTTGCAGGCAATCGATCCCGAAACCGCCGCAAGCCTGAATGCGACCGACCCGCAACGGGTGATCAGGGCGATGGAAGTGTTCGAGGCGACGGGCCGCTCGATCCGTTCGTTTCAGGGACCACGCCACGGCGCGGTGATTGATCCGGGGCGGTCTTTGGCGGTGTTTCTGGAACCCGACCGCGAGGTCTTGCGCGCCCGTATCGATGACCGCTTTGATGCCATGATGCGGCAGGGCGCATTGGAAGAGGTGGAAGAGTTGGCGCGTCTGGCGCTGGATCCCGCCTTGCCGGTGATGCGTGCGCATGGCGTGCCCGGATTGATGGCCGCCTTGCGGGGTGAATGTTCGATGCAGGAGGCTGTCGACAAAGGCAAGGCCGATACCCGCCGTTATGCCAAACGCCAACACACCTGGTTTCGCCATCAGGCTCCCGATTTTATCTGGATGAAACCCGACGAGGCGACTGCGCGGATTGAAAACTGGCTCGGGCAGGTCGGATCCGTTCAGCAGGCCGAGCCGCCACCGCATAAAGGCGCATGATCTTGTGCTTGACGACAGGCAAAAGCATGATTAGCATCATGCAATCATTTTCGGGGATAGTCAGGCAATGGCTCGTTTGCAGATTGTAGTACGATGGCGTCAGGAGCGGGACGGTCGATAGACCGGCTACCCGAGACTGGCGCTGACCCTGAAGCCCCCCGAGCGGGGCTTTTTTATTGGGCCATCGCGCATATGACCAAACCGGACTTTTACCCCCGCGATCAAGGCAATGTGACCAGACAATTCGGTTCAGACAACGGAGCGAGACATGAGCAAGGAAATGACCGGCGCTGAAATGGTGATCCAGGCCCTGCAGGATCAGGGTGTTGACCGGATCTTCGGCTATCCGGGCGGTGCGGTTCTGCCCATTTATGATGCGATTTTCCAGCAGGATGTGGTCAACCATGTGCTTGTGCGCCATGAGCAGGCGGCGGTCCATGCGGCAGAGGGCTATGCCCGCTCGTCCGGCAAGGTCGGTTGCGTGCTGGTCACATCCGGGCCCGGTGCTACCAATGCGGTGACCGGATTGACCGATGCGATGATGGATTCCATCCCGCTGGTCTGCATCACCGGTCAGGTGCCAACCCATCTGATCGGCTCGGATGCGTTTCAGGAGTGCGACACGGTCGGCATCACCCGCCATTGCACCAAGCATAACTATCTGGTCCGTTCGATCGAGGATTTACCGCGTATTCTGCACGAGGCCTTTTTCGTGGCCTCCAATGGCCGGCCCGGTCCGGTGGTCATCGATATTCCCAAGGATGTGCAGTTTGCCAAAGGCAAATATGCCCGGCCGCTCGACAACCAGCACAAGACCTACCGTCCGCGCGTCAACGGCGATCAGGACAAGATTGCGGCCGCCATCGAATTGATGGGCAAGGCCAAGCGTCCGGTGTTCTACACCGGCGGCGGCGTGATCAATTCAGGCCCCGAAGCCTCCAGCCTGTTGCGCGAACTGGTGCAGTTGACCGGCTATCCGATCACCTCGACCCTGATGGGCTTGGGGGCCTATCCGGCGGCAGACCAGCAGTGGCTTGGCATGTTGGGCATGCACGGCACCTATGAGGCCAATCTGGCCATGCATGATTGCGATGTCATGATCTGCATCGGGGCCCGCTTCGATGACCGTATTACCGGTCGTCTCGATGCCTTTTCGCCCCGTTCCAAAAAGATCCATGTTGATATCGATCCGTCCTCGATCAATAAAAACGTCAAAGCAGATATCGGCATCATCGGCGATTGCCGCTCGGTGCTGGCCGATATGCTGACAGCATGGAAGAAGGCCAATCCGACAGTTGACCGCAAGGCTCTCGGCAGTTGGTGGGACAAGATCGGTGAATGGCGGCACCGCCAATGTCTGGCCTATGAGCAGAACAAAGAGACCATCAAGCCGCAATATGCGGTCGAGCGTCTGTATGAGCTGACCAAGGGCCGTGATGTCTATGTCACGACCGAAGTCGGACAGCACCAGATGTGGGCCGCCCAGTATTTCCGGTTCGAGGAGCCGAACCGCTGGCTGACCTCGGGTGGTTTGGGCACGATGGGCTATGGTTTCCCTGCCGCCATCGGCGTGCAGATGGCCCATCCCGATGCATTGGTGATCGATATTGCCGGTGAAGCCTCGATCCAGATGAATATTCAGGAATTGTCCACGGCGATGCAATATCGCCTGCCGGTCAAGATTTTCATCCTGAACAACGAATATATGGGCATGGTGCGCCAGTGGCAGGAATTGCTCCATGGTTCGCGCTATTCCGAAAGCTATTCGGAATCACTGCCCGATTTCGTCAAATTAGCCGAAGCCTACGGGGCCAAGGGCATCCGTTGCTCCGATCCTGCCAAGCTCGACGAAGCCATTATGGAAATGATCAACAGCCCGTTGCCGGTGCTGTTTGATTGCCTGGTCGACAAAAAGGAAAACTGCTTCCCGATGATCCCGTCGGGCAAGGCCCATAACGAGATGATCTTGGCCGATGCCGCGCAGGATATCGGCTCGGTGATCGACAGCAAGGGCAAAGCGTTGGTCTAATCGGCATTCGGGTGATCGGCAATGAAGACAATCGGTTTGATCGGCGGGTTGAGCTGGGAATCGACAGCCACCTATTACGCGGAAATCAACCGCGGGGTGCGCGAGGTTCTTGGCGGCCTTCACTCGGCCAAATTGCTGATGCACTCGTTCGACTTTGCCGAAATCGCGGCCTTGCAGACCGAGGCAGGCTGGCCCGAAGCGGGACAAAGGCTTGCCGATGCCGGGCGCAAGCTCGAGACATCGGGGGCCGATTGCCTGTTGATTTGCTCCAACCTGATGCATCGCATGGCCCCTGCGGTCGAAGATGCCTGCGGGATTGAAGTGATCCACATCGCCGATGCATTGGGGCAAGCCTTGCAAACAGCGGGCGTGACCCGCCCTTTGTTGCTTGCAACCCGCTCGGTGATGGAGGAGCCCTTCTATCTCGATCGCTTGCGTGACGGTTTCGGCATCAAGGCCATGGTGCCTGATGCGGAGGACCGGCAGGAGATCAACCGGATCATCTTCGACGAACTGGTGCGCGGCGTGATTTCGCCCCGCTCGAAAGCCTTCTATCTGGAAGCCGTGCGCAAGGGACGTGAAGCGGGAGCCGACAGCGTGGTGTTCGCCTGCACCGAGATCGGTCTGCTTTTGTCACCCGACGATATGGACTGCCCGAGTTTCGATACGGCCAAACTGCACGCCATGGCCGCAGTTGCGTTTGCGTTGTCCACGAAGCCGAACCCTTCACAAAGGTAAGTGTCTCATGAAACTTGTCATTGCCAATAAAGCCTATTCCTCCTGGTCGTTGCGGCCGTGGATTTTGATGAAGGCTCTTGATATTCCGTTCACCGAAGATGTGATCCCGCTCGACACGCCCGAATTCCGACCACGTGTTGATGCCTATCAGGCCGGTTCAACCGTGCCGATTCTGGTGGATGGCGATGTGGTGGTCTGGGAATCGCTGGCGATCATGGATGAATTGGCCGCCCGCTATCCTGATAAAGCCATTTGGCCCACAGATCACAAGGCGTGTGCGCTGGCCCGTTCGATGGCGGGCGAGATGCATGCGGGTTTCCGCGGGCTCCGTCAGGCCTGCCCGATGAATGTGCGCAAACAGCATCCCGCCAAAGACCGTGGCGAAGCGGTGGCCAAGGATGTGGCGCGTATCGTGGCTTTGTGGAAGCGGGCATTGGACCATTTCGGCAAGCCCTCGGGGCAGGGACCATTCCTGTTCGGGGCCTTCACAGCGGCCGATGCGATGTTCGCGCCGGTCGTGACACGGTTCAATACGTTTTCCATCCCCGTCGATGCCCAGATCCGCGCCTATATGGATGCCGTGCTGGGGTCGCCCGCCTTCCGCCAATGGCACAAGGAGGCGCTGGCCGAGGCCTGGATCGTGGCCCATGACGAGGCCGACGAGCCGGTGCTCGGTCCGTTTCCGATGCCCTCTTGATGTCGATCTCTTGAAACCTTTGAGTTTGTTTCTGCTGTAAGAAAGATAAAGTCATGAAATCTCATTATTCTGATCCGCCCAAGCATCAGGCCGTTCGCCGCCATACGTTGTCGGTGCTGGTTGATAACGAACCCGGTGTTCTTGCGCGCATCGCGGGTCTGTTTTCGGGGCGTGGATATAATATCGAAAGTCTGACCGTGTCGGAGACAGAGCATCAAAAGCATGTCTCGCGTATCACCGTTGTCACAACCGGATCGGCCCAGGTGATCGAGCAGATCATCCACCAGCTCGAGCGTCTGGTGCCGGTGCATCGGGTGATCGACCTGACCAGCCACGGCGAATCGGTCGAGCGCGAAGTGGCTTTGGTCAAAGTGGTCGGCAAAGGTGAAAGCCGCGTCGAAGCCTTGCGTCTGGCCAGCGCCTTCGGGGCCAAAACCCTTGATGCGACCCTGACCTCGTTCATTTTCGAGCTGACCGGCACGTCGGAGGAAATCGATCGTTTCCTCGCCATTCTGGCAGAAATCGGTCTGGTCGAGGTCTCCCGTACCGGTGTCGCCGCGATGAGCCGGGGTGCCGAGAGCTTCTGAGCGGTTGTCGGACGGCGTGATATGATCTACAATGTATCTACATTGTAGATCCGCAACCCCTTGGTCCGGAGCCGTATCATGCGCATCAAAATCGCCAAATGGGGCAATTCGGCGGCCATTCGCCTGCCCAAAGCCATGCTTGAGCTGATGCAGGTCAGCGAGGGCGGCGAATTGGAGCTGGTGATGGAAGGCGACCGTCTGGTCCTCACCCGCGCCAGCCAAGCCCGTTTTGCCACGCTTGATGAGCTTGTGGCGGCCATGGTGATTGCGGGACCAGATCGGGAGCCTGACAGCCTCGATTGGGGTCCAGATCGTGCGGGTGAGCTGATCGAGGACGAGTATTCGCGTGGTGAGTTTGCGTCAAACCCCATGACGGACCGAAAATATGCCGCCAGAGGCCGGTGATCTTTATTGGATTGATTTTTCGGGCGGTCTTGGCTCCGAACAACAGGGTCGAAGACCCGGATTGATCCTGACAGGGCAAAGCTATCACGCGATATCGCGCAGGGCTTTTGTGGTGCCTGTGACCTCGCGGATCAGGGATTGGCCGACGGAAGTGCTTTTGCCTGAAACGATGACCAGCCAAGGCGTGTTGCTGGTTGATCAGGCCCGCTTTATCGAGCGTGAGAGTCGGATGTTCGATTTTATCGAAGTGGCCCCTCAATCGGTATTGCTGGACGTGCGCGTTATTTTGTCATTGCTTCTTGGCCTGCCCCAAACCCATGGCGGCGAACGTCAGATTTGAGAGAACACGATGTTGAATCCCGATTTGCTGATGGCCCTTGTGGGATTTGCCGTGGTGTCCTCGATCACGCCGGGGCCTAATAATATGATGCTGTTGGCTTCGGGTGTGAATTTCGGCATGCGCCGGACCCTGCCGCATATGATGGGGGTCTGCCTGGGGTTCACGCTGATGCTGGTGATTGTCGGCATGGGGCTGGGGGCGGCGATACTGGCGGTGCCTGTGTTGCATACGGTGCTGAAATTCGGTTCGGGCGGCTATTTGCTGTGGCTGGCGTGGTCTTTGGCCCGCAGTGGCAGTTTGGGAGGCTCTCAGGCTGGTGCAAGGCCGATGCGCTTTATTGAGGCAGCTCTGTTCCAGTGGATCAACCCCAAGGCATGGGTGATGGCCGTTACAGCGATGGCGATCTACACGATGCCCGAAGCGATGGTAGCCAGTGTTCTGGCGGTCAGCGGCCTGTTCGGGGCAATTAATCTGCCTTGTATTGCGGTTTGGGTGGGGTTTGGTGTCGGTTTGCGCGGGTTTCTGGAAGACCCGATCCGGTTGCGTCTGTTCAATATCAGCATGGCTTTGCTGTTGCTGGTCTCGACCCTGCCGCTGTTGGTCGAAGCATTATGATGCTGTTTATAGACACAAATGCGCTTTAGGGCTTGATTCTCGGGCGCGTGCCGCTTAATCGCTCAAGCACCTATTTAAAAAAGGCAGTCCAAGGAGAGCGAACCATGCGCGTTTATTACGACCGCGATGCAGACATCAACCTGATCAAGAACAAAAAAGTGGCTATCATCGGCTATGGTTCGCAAGGCCATGCCCATGCCCTCAACCTGCGTGACTCCGGCGTGAAAGAAATCGCCATCGGTCTGCGTGCCGGTTCGGCCACTGCTAAAAAGGCAGAAGCCGAAGGCCTGAAGGTGATGGATGTCGCCTCCTGCGCCAAATGGGCTGATGTTGTCATGATGTTGACCCCTGACGAATTGCAGGCCGAGATCTACAACGATCATCTGGCCGCCAACATGAAGAAGGGCGCGGCTTTGATGTTCGCGCACGGTCTGAATGTGCATTTCAACCTGATCGAGCCCCGCGCCGATCTGGACGTGCTGATGGTTGCGCCAAAGGGCCCCGGCCATACCGTGCGTTCCGAATACCAGCGTGGTGGTGGCGTGCCGTCTTTGCTGGCGATCCATCAGGACGCAAGCGGCAACGCCCATGACATCGGCCTGAGCTATGCCTCGGCCAATGGCGGCGGTCGCGCCGGCGTGATCGAAACCACCTTCAAGGAAGAGTGCGAAACCGATTTGTTCGGTGAACAGGTCGTGCTGTGTGGCGGTCTGGTCGAATTGATCCGCGCTGGCTTTGAAACACTGGTGGAAGCCGGTTATGCCCCTGAAATGGCCTATTTCGAATGCTTGCATGAAGTGAAGCTGATCGTCGATCTGATTTTCGAAGGCGGCATTGCCAACATGAACTATTCGATTTCGAATACCGCTGAATACGGCGAATACGTCACCGGCCCGCGCATCATCACCTCGGACACCAAGGCTGAAATGAAGCGCGTGTTGAACGACATCCAGAGCGGCAAGTTCACCCGTGACTGGATGCTGGAAAACAAGGTCAGCCAGACCTCGTTCAAGGCCACCCGCGCCCGTCATGCCGCCCATCAGATCGAAGAAGTGGGCGCACGCCTGCGCGATATGATGCCATGGATCAAGGAAAAGGCTCTGGTCGACAAGACCAAGAACTAATCTCCTCCTGCGTCCTGCAGGCATAGACCCATCAAGATCGGGCCCCGCGCAAGCGGGGCCTTTTTGTTGTCCGCTCCCCCCACGCTGATTTTAAGGGATAGGATTTCCGTGGCTGTTCTTTTATAAAATAAAATCCGTTTCATTCTCCGGTCGTGATCATGCCGCCTGATATTGCCGTCTCGCTCGAACAGATCGACATCATCTACCGCGCACAAGGGAATGCGGGTGGTGGTGCGCGTGACAGCGGACCTGCGCAAGCGGGCGATTATCATGCGGTCAGCCAGGCCACGCTGGTGGTGCATGCGGGCGAATTCGTTTCGATTGTCGGGCCGACCGGTTGCGGCAAATCGACACTCCTCAATGCCGCCGCCGGCTTGTTGCGCCCTGCCAATGGTTCGGTCTCGATCTTTGGCGTGCCCTTGGCGGGTTTGAACGCGCAAGCTGGCTATCTGTTCCAGCAAGATGCCCTGATGCCGTGGAAGACCGCTCTGGACAATGTGGCCATCGGGCTGGAAGTTGCCGGTATTGATGTTGCCACCGCCCGCGACAAGGCCGAACACTGGCTGGCGCAGGTTGGCTTGCAGGGGTTCGGGGCGCGTTATCCGCACCAGCTCTCCGGCGGACAGCGCAAGCGGGTCGGTCTGGCGCAGGTCTTGATCCGCAATCCCGATATATTGCTGATGGATGAGCCTTTCGGCCCGCTGGATGCCCAGACACGGCAGATCATGGGTAACCTGTTGCTCGGTCTGTGGGCACAAGAGCGCAAGGCTGTGCTGTTTGTGACCCATGATCTGGAAGAGGCGATTGCCCTGTCCGATCGGGTGGTGATCATGTCGTCCGGCCCCAAGGCCACCATCATCGGCGATTACCCGATCGGTTTGGCGCGCCCACGTGATGCGATGGATGTGCGGCTTGATCCGGGCTTCCATGCCATCCACAAGGCGATCTGGGAGCAATTGCGCGGCGAGGTCATGAAAGCCTATCAGGGGGTGAGCGCATGACCTTCTCCAAGCGCACCCTGCTGGCCTTGCAAATACTGGTGGCGGTGGTCGCACTCGGTATCTGGCATGTCGGGTCGTCGGTGCCGATTTTCGGTGTGTATTTTCTCCCCAAATTCTTCTTCTCGACCCCTTGGGATGTTGCCGCACGGATCGTGAAGCTGTTTTCGGGTACGCTGATCTGGAAACATCTGGGCATTACGCTGACTGAAACCCTGCTGGCCTTTGTGATCGGGGCAGGGGGCGGGGTGCTGATCGGCTTCTGGTTTGCACGCAGGCCGCTGATCAATGCGGTGTTCGATCCCTATGTCAAAATGGCCAATGCTTTGCCGCGTGTGGTGCTGGCCCCTATTTTTATGCTTTGGCTCGGGCTCGGCATCTGGTCAAAAGTGGCGCTGGGCGTGACATTGGTGTTTTTCATCGTGTTCTTTAACGTCTATCAGGGTGTCAAGGAGGTCAGCCAGACCGTGCTGGCCAATGCCCGTATGCTGGGCATGACCGAGAAGCAGTTGTTCCGCCATGTCTATTGGCCCTCGGCGCTGTCATGGATGTTCTCGTCCTTGCATACCTCGGTCGGCTTTGCGCTTGTCGGGGCCGTGGTGGGCGAATATCTCGGCTCTGCCGCAGGTCTTGGCTATATGATCCACGAGGCCGAGGGCGTGTTTGACACGACCGGTGTGTTTGCCGGCATGGTGATTTTGGCGGCCTTTGTGCTGGTGGTGGATGGAGTTGTGACCGCCATCGAACGTCGATTGCTGGTCTGGCGGCCCGATACAGCGGGTCGCAACGGTTAAAATCATAAAAAACGGGGAGAGATCACATGGGCATGTTCAATAAAGGATGGATCCTTGCAACCGGCTTGTTGCTGGCAATGGCCGGACCGATGGCGCAGGCGGATTCACAGACACTCGATAAATCAACGATTGAAAAACCCAAATTGACCATCGGCGTGGGTGGCAAGGCCTTGTTGTATTATCTGCCGCTGACCATTGCCGAGCGCAAAGGCTATTTCAAAGAGGCAGGCCTTGATGTCGAAATCAATGATTTTGCCGGTGGCGCAAAATCCTTGCAGGCTTTGGTCGGTGGTTCCATCGATATGGTGACCGGGGCTTACGAGCACACGATCCGGATGCAGGCCAAGGGGCAGGATATCCGCTCGGTGCTGGAACTGGGCCGTTTCCCCGGTATTGCGATTGGCATCGGCAAGGCAAAAGCGGCTTCCTATAAGGGGCCTGCTGATCTCAAAGGTATGAAGATCGGTGTGACAGCTCCCGGATCCTCCACCAATATGATGGTCAATTTCGTGCTGGCCCAGGCGGGGCTGACCCCGCAGGATGTGTCCTTTATCGGTGTTGGCAGTGCGGCCTCGGCGGTGGCGGCGATCCGCAACGGCCAGATCGACGCGATCTCGCATCTGGAGCCTGTGCTGTCGATGCTGGAAAAAGACGGGGACATCAAGGTTGTGATCGATACCCGCACCGAGGAAGGCACCCGTGCCTTGTTCGGCGGTTCCAATCCTGCGGCCGTCCTTTACATTAAGAAGGACTTTATCGACAAAAACCCCAACACCGTGCAGGCCGCGACCAATGCCCTCTACAAGGCGCTGGCATGGATCGCCAAGGCCACTCCCGAGGAGATTGCCGCCACAGTGCCCGAAGAATTCACGCTGGGCGACAAGGTGCTTTATACGCTTGCGGTTAAAAACTCCAAGCCGACCTATTCCCAGACCGGCATCATCGCACCCGCCGGCATGAAAAGCGCCAACGACATGCTGGTGAAATATGACGAGGAATTGAAAGGCAGTCAGGTCGATCTGACCAAGACCTTTGATGACCGCTTTGCCAAAATCGCCGCCCAGACGGTGAAATAACCCTGATGGACCGACCAATGATCACGCATCCTTTGTCGGTCCTGTCCATCCAGTCCCATGTGGTTTACGGACATGTGGGCAATAGTGCGGCGGTGTTTCCACTGCAACGGTTGGGGGCCGAGGTCTGGCCGTTGCACACGGTGCAGTTTTCCAACCATACCGGCTATAGTGGGTTCGAGGGGCAGGTCTTCGGCGACGGATTGATCCGCTCGCTGGTGGCCGGTTTGAAGGCGCGGGGCGTGCTGGGCCGTTGTGATGCTGTGCTGACGGGCTATCTCGGTTCGTCGTCCATTGGTGCGGCTGTGCTGGATGCGGTGGCCGAAGTGCGCTTCCACAATCCGCGCGCAGTCTGGTGCTGTGATCCGGTTATGGGTGATGAAGGCAAGGGCCTGTTTGTCCAGCCCGAACTGGTTGCCTTTTTCAGGGAACAGGCCATGCCACGCGCCACCATCCTGACTCCCAACCTGTTCGAATTGTCATTGCTGACGGGCGAGGACTGCCTGACCATGGCCTCGTTGCGCCGTGCTTTCGCGCTGGTCCATAGTCACGGGCCTGATTGGGTATTGCTGACCTCGCTGGGGGCAGGCCACCGGCCTGTCGGGGATGAAGGCCATGATGACTTCGATCTCTTGCTATCGGCCTCTGACGGGCTTTACCGTTTGCGCCTGCCACGTCTGGTTTTGGCCCCCAATGGCGCGGGGGATCTGATTGCCGCCATGTTGCTCTATCACCGGCTGGACGGTCGTTCGGCCCGCGAAGCGCTGTCGCTGGCAGGATCAAGCGTGCATGCGGTCTTGGCGCACATGCTGGCCGAGGGGCAAGCCGAATTGCCGCTGATCGCGATGCAGGATGAATTGGCCTTGCCAGAAACGATCTATCAGGCGCAACGGTTGTAACCGGCTATCGCAATCGTAACCTTTGGCTGAATGAGGCTCACTCCCGACTAGTGTCGACTGGCTGTGTGGGGGGAGGGAACTAATCAATCAGCGGCGGCCGAAGCGCTTGTTCGGCCAGTTCCTCCGGTGTCTTTTTGATCAGGAAGATGAGTTTATCTGCGGTTCCAACTTGTTTGTATTGATCAAGTACTTTCCCCAGCCTGTCATTCATGTGCGCCCAAGCGAGCCAATTGACTAATTTGTAAGGCTCTATGAGGATCAGATCGGGCGGATTTCTTTCAACCGCTTGGGCCGTCAAATGGCGTTCCCACTCGATCCAACGACTGAATTGAAGTTGTTCTTCATAGGTGGTCGGATCCTCCATGCTGATGGCAAGTCCGAGTGTGACCCATGGATGCAGGCCCGGATTGACCAGGGTGCCTCCCAGATCGCGGATCAGGGGTTGGCCATCGCCAAGGTCGCCGGACAGAAGCAGGACTTTCGGGCGCTCAAGGTTGAGTGATCGCCCGAATTGGGTTGCCTCTGCCCGATAGGGGTTGGATATCTGCATGAACCACAAGCACAGGGCCAGAAACAGCAACTCGTAAAATTTGATCGGTAAAGATCGCTCGCCATGGGTTTGCGCGGCGGCAAGCGCCATGAAAATGCACGAGGCGGGTGGCAGATAGCGGAACGGCAGATTGCGGGCAAAGGCAAAATAGCAGATCGACAATCCCAGTGCCGCGATCAGCAACAGTTTGGTGCGCGGATCATCCAGACGGGGGCTGTCTTTTGCCAGTTCCATCACCAGATAGAAGGTCGAGCCGATCAGCAATCCGTTTGCGAGCACATAAAGCACGGTCGGGTGACCCGCAAAATAGGTGTATTTCAGCATCGGATAGATCAAATCAAGATAGGCGGGATGCCATAGCCGGATACTCGCCAGATAGGCGAGGCACACCACAACGGCGCAGATATTCTCGAGGCCGAACAGCGGTCTCACAGAGCGTTTGAGATGGCACAGATAGAGGCAAGCCAGCACGGGACCGAAGAAAAAATAGAATTTGATGCAAACCCCCAAGCCGGCCAATACGCCGATGCCTGCATCCACCCAAGCCCGATGGGTGCGCGGTTTGATCACGTCCTCGGCATAGAGCGCAAGAAGAGGCCACATCAGCACGAAAGTGAGTTGGTCGCGCGATGCAAACGAGGTTGAAGGCATGATCAGCAACGTGATCAGGAAAATGCCGACCCGTTTGGCGCTGTCGGTGTCTTGCGGCACAGCATGGCCGGTCCGGAGCCATTCCCCCAGCCCGACAACTCCGAGGCACAGCAGAATGGCGATCACATATTGCCAATATTCGCCGCGCAATCCTGTGATGCTCTCCAGATAGGCCGACGGCAAATGCATGTAAAAGGTCATCGGCGGATTATTCTCGATGATATCGAGATAGGGCCGCTCACCGGCCAGATATTTGGCGGTAATGGTCTGGCCGCCGCTAAAATCCGGGTGGAAGGGATTCCAAAGCAAAAGCCCGATGGCCACAACCGGAATGATCACGAGCCGCCAAAACGGATTCTCAACGATTGGGGTGATCATCCTGCTTTGCAAGACGCGGGATAGGGCAATCATAGGGTTTCCATGCAATCAATGGCAGTCAAAATGGAAAATCAAAAAACAACAAAACAATGAAAGCAAAGCAAACAGAGGTCTTGGGTGCTCCTGTCACCCGCCGGTCGGATAACCGAAACGGGATTTGAGTGCGCGCACCGCCGATGAGGCTTCATTATCATGGGCAGGGTCGCAAGTCTTGCTGATCTTGTCCAACTCGGCGTGAATATCGCGATGCACCTTCTCGGTCGTGTGGCCAGAGGCAAGATCATTGTCCATCACCGCACGGAAACGGGCAATATCTCCGCTACAGCCTTTGCCGGTCGGCAGTTGGAAGTTTTTCGGGGTCACACCGGCTGGCAGGCTGGCATAGTCGTTGGCATTCACACTGCTGGTGGCCGCGGCGGGGGGCGGTGCATTGGTCTGGCAGGCCGCCAGCGACAGCAGGAGCAGGCCCACACCGGCCATGCCTGCCGCTTTGGCACCGTTGGTCCGGATCAGCGCGGAACGGGTTGGATGAAGCCGCATGGTGTGATTCCTTGTTCCTGTTATCAAAGGGGGAATTGTGGTCGAGTTTGTCGATCCGTCAAGCGCAGGGCTTGCGAGATTTCAGCCGAGATTTCAGCCAAGATTTCAGCCTTGCCGAATTGATCCGGCCTGATATAGTACCCAAACGCATATGAGATGCGTGATGAGGGATTCGCAGTGGGCGCTTACGCCACCTTGACCGATGCACTTCCGACAGGCCGCTTTGATGCCGGCCTGAAGACGCTTGCTTTGTCCCTGCTGCTCCTTAGCCGCCCCTGAGGGCCGGCCGGGCATCTGCCTGGGCGCTCAGGGGATTGATCTTCTCGACCGAGTTAAGATTACAGGCAGGTTCATCGAGGCTTTCCACCCATCGGGCTTCCAGCCAAACAGACAGCCTCACTTGAAAGGTTCAGACATTATGACAAGTTCATCAGACGCCAACCGCGTCATTATTTTCGATACCACATTGCGTGACGGCGAACAGTCGCCCGGAGCCTCCATGACTTTGGAGGAAAAGCTCGAAGTCGCCACCCTGCTTGACCAGATGGGTGTCGATGTGATCGAAGCGGGCTTTCCGATTGCCTCGAACGGCGATTTCGAAGCCGTCAGCGAGATCGCCAAGCGGGTCCGCAATGCGACCATCGCCGGTCTCGCCCGCGCCGGTAACAAGGACATCGACAGGGCAGGCGAGGCGGTGCGCCATGCGGCAAAGCCCCGCATCCACACCTTCTTGTCGACCTCGCCCGTCCATATGAAATACAAACTGCAGATGGAGCCGGAGCGGGTGCTGGAACTGGTGGTGTCCTCGGTCACCCGTGCGCGCAATCTGGTTCCCGATGTCGAATGGTCGGCCGAAGACGGCACCCGCACGGAAATGGATTTTCTGTGCCGTTGCGTCGAAGCCGCCATCAAGGCAGGCGCAACGACGATCAACATTCCCGATACGGTCGGCTATACAGTGCCCGAAGAATACCGTGCCTTGTTCCGCACGGTGCGCGAAAGGGTGCCTAATTCCGACAAGGCGATTTTCTCGGTCCATTGCCACAACGATCTCGGTTTGGCGGTCGCCAATACGCTGGCCGGTGTCGAGGGCGGCGCGCGCCAGATCGAATGCACCATCAACGGTATCGGCGAGCGTGCGGGCAATGCCGCGCTTGA
This sequence comes from Hyphomicrobiales bacterium, assembly GCA_947455455.1. Classification (GTDB taxonomy): domain Bacteria; phylum Pseudomonadota; class Alphaproteobacteria; order Rhizobiales; family Beijerinckiaceae; genus CAIYZJ01. The sequence continues at coordinate 83,234 of CANGOE010000002.1, read as the reverse complement.
GGAAGTCGTGATGGCGCTGAAAACCCGCGCCGATATCATGCCCTATCATTGCGGGATCGACCCGACCATGCTGATGCGGGCCTCCAAGCTGGTCTCGGCTGTCAGCTCGTTTCCGGTCCAGTACAACAAGGCGATCGTCGGCCGCAATGCCTTTGCGCATGAAAGCGGTATCCATCAGGACGGCATGCTGAAAAACACCCAGACCTATGAAATCATGACCCCTGAATCGGTGGGCGTGTTGAAAACCTCGCTGGTGATGGGCAAACATTCGGGCCGCCACGCCTTCCGCGAAAAGCTGAAGGAATTGGGCTATGAATTGGGCGAAAACGCATTGGAAGATGCGTTCAAACGCTTCAAGGATCTCGCAGACCGCAAAAAGCATGTCTATGACGAGGATATCGAGGCCTTGGCGGATGACGAGATCGACAATGCCGATGATCACATCAAGCTGGTGTCGTTGACCATTGTGGCAGGCACACAAGGCCCGCAACTGGCCACCATGACGCTTGATGTCGAGGGCCAGCACAAGACGGTGCAGGCCAGCGGTACCGGTCCGGTCGATGCCTGCTTCAAGGCCATCCATGCAATCATCCCGCATGAGGCCAAGCTGGAGTTGTATCAGGTCCATGCGGTGACCGAAGGCACCGATGCGCAGGCCGAAGTGTCGGTGCGGATTTCGGATGCCGAAGGCCGCGTGGTCAATGCCCGAGCGGCTGATCCCGATACGCTGGTTGCGTCGACCCGTTCCTATCTGGCGGCTCTCAACAAGCTCCATTCGCGTGCGGCACGCATGGGCGGTGTGGCTGTGCGCATCCATTCCACCTCGCCTTTGGGCGGGGTGTAAGTCACTCACTGGTTACAAGCGGTTCCAACCTTAAAGGGGGCTTCACGGGAAGCCCCCTTTTTCGTTCAAACATGGTTTTTCCCCATGCGGTTGCGCTTCTGACGCGATCAGGGCTTGCCAGTGCTTTGACAAGGCTTAGCATGGAGAAACGATCGGCACGGGATCAGTGCGGTCATTTGCTCAGGTCAAGGGAAGGGGAAAGCGATGCGTTTGCAGGGTAAAACAGCCATGGTCACCGGTGGCGCATCGGGTTTCGGGCGGGGCATTGCCGAAGCCTTTGGCCGCGAGGGGGCCAATGTCGTCATTCTCGATCTCAATCAGGCCGGTGCGCAGGAGGTTGCCAGTTCGATCAGCAATCATGCGCTGGCGATTGAAGGCGATGTCACCAAAAAATCCGATATCGAACGCGCTGTCGCCCAGACGGTCGAGCAGTTCGGGCGGCTGGATATCGTCGTCAACAATGCCGGCTGGACCCATGTGAACCAGCCGATGCTGGAGGTGGACGAGGACGAGTTCGACAAGGTGTTCAACATCAATGTGAAGTCGATCTATCTGATGACCCATGCGGTGGTGCCTTTGATGCGCTCGCAAGGTGGCGGGGTGATGATCAATATCGGTTCGACGGCGGGCATCAGGCCGCGTCCCGGCCTGACATGGTATAATGGCTCGAAGGGGGCCGTGAACCTGATGTCGCGCTCGATGGCGGTGGAATTGGCTCCCGACCGGATCAGGGTCAATGCGGTTGCACCCGTCATGGGTGAATCGGCGATGCTGGAACGCTTTATGGGCTTGCCGGATACACCGGAAAACCGTGCGAAATTCGTGGCGGGTATTCCGTTGGGCCGCATGTCGAAACCGTCGGATGTGGCCAATGCCTGCCTGTATCTGGCTTCCGACGAGGCTGAATTTATCACTGGTGTTGTGCTTGAAGTGGATGGCGGCAGAACGATTTGACGTTCGGGCCGGGTTGAGGGTGGTTGATGGATCCGACGCGTGAAGTGCTGGTGGTGGCAGGGCTGAAAAGTCCGGTGGAGATTGTGGTGGACCGGTGGGGCGTGCCCCATATCCGCGCGGGTAACAGCGGGGATCTGTTCTTCGCGCAAGGCTTCAACGTCGCCCGTGACCGGCTCTGGCAAATCGACTTGTGGCGCAAGCGCGGTTTGGGCCTGCTGGCGGCTGATTTCGGACCGGGCTATCTGGCGCAGGATTATGCCTCGCGGCTGTTCCTGTACAAAGGCGATATGGCGACGGAATGGGCGGCTTACGGGCCTGATGCGCAGATGATCTGCAACCGGTTTGTGGCTGGTATCAACGCCTATATTGCCCTGACCGAGCAGGATAGTTCGCGGCTTCCGCCCGAATTTGCGATCATGCAGACCAGGCCGAAGGCATGGCAGGCCGAGGATGTCGTCAGAATCCGCAGTCATGGCATGACCCGCAATGCCTTGTCCGAAATTGTCCGCGCCAATGTGCTGGCGGCCACCGATGTGGCCACCGACAGCCTGCGCAAGTTTCTGGAACCTGCGGTCAAGGTCGAGGCTGTGCCCGATATCGATCTCTCGCAAATCCCGCTGGAAGTGGCGACCTTGTTCAAACTGGCTTCGGCCAATGTGACATTCGATCCTGCCCGCATGAAAGCCACGCCCGAACAGGCTTGGGGCTGGACCTCGGTGAGTGATCTGGGCGATGTCATGTTCGAGGCCGAGATGAACGGATCGAACAATTGGGTGATTGCGCCCGAAAAAAGCACGAGTGGCCGTCCGATCATGGCCAATGATCCGCACCGCACCCATTCCATCCCGCCTTTGCGCTATCTGTCGCATTTGACCGCGCCCGGCATTGATGTGATCGGCGCGGGCGAGCCGGTGATACCGGGTATTTCGATCGGTCATAATGGCCATTCGGCCTTCGGCTTGACGATTTTCTATTCCGATCAGGAAGATGTCTATCTGTACGAGACCAAATTCGACAATCCCGATCTCTATCGCCACAACGGGGTATGGGAGGCGGTGGAATCGATCGATCACACCTTCGAGATCGCGGGCTATCCCGCCCAAACCCTGCCGTTGCGGTTTACCCGCCACGGGCCTGTATTGCATGAGGATCCCGACAACAACCGCATGTTTGCGGTGCGCTCGGTCTGGTTCGAGCCGGGGGCCGCGCCCTATCTCAAAAGCCTTGAATCCATGCTGGCCAAGGATTTGCCGACCTATCGCAAAGCCATGCAGGGCTGGGGCGTGCCGTCCGTCAATCATGTCTATGCCGATGTCAGCGGCACGATCGCCTGGGTGCCTGCGGGCTTTACGCCGATCAGGGCGGGATGGAACGGCTTGTTGCCGGTTCCCGGTGATGGCCGTTATGAATGGACAGGCTTTCTCGATCACGAGAAATTGCCGCGCGTGGTCGATCCCGAAACCGGCTTTTTCGCCACCGCCAATGCCATGAACCTGCCGCAGGGCTTCCCGCACGAGGTCGGCTATGAATGGATCGAGCCTTCACGCGCCGACCGGATCCATCAGGTGCTCAACGCGCAGGTCCAGCACTCGGTGGCAGACTCCTGCGCCTTGCAGACCGATACCGTGTCGATGCATGCGGTGCGTTTGCTGAAACTGTTCGAGAGCATGGGCGCGCCTGCTCCGTCTGCCGGTGCCGAGATTGCCGCGGCCATGATTTTGCTGTTGCGCTGGAATGGGGATCTGACCGCCAAAAGCGGGGCGGCCGCTTTGTTCGAGGTGTGGTGGAGCAAGCATCTGAAGCCGATGCTGATGCGCCGTCTGGTGCCCAATGCCAAAATCAGGGCCTTGCTGGCTCCCGGTGATCTGCAAGCCTTGCTGAAAGCGCTGGAGAAGCCGGATTCACGCTTCGGTCCCAATCCGCGTGCGGCGCGTGACGAGTTGATGCGGGCCACGCTGATCGAGGCCTGGCGGGATTGTTCGGCCCGTATGGGCAGTGATAGCGCCCAATGGGCATGGGGCAAATTGCACCATGCGCAATTCGAGCATGCGTTGTCGGGCCTGTTGCCTGCCGCTGATCGGGCTGTGATGGATGTCGGTCCGTTTCCGCATGGCGGGAGCAGTTCCACGCCGATGCATACCGGTTATCGCCCGTCCGATTTCCGCACCATGCAGGGCGCGTCTGTCCGCATTGTGGTCGATGTCGGCTCTTGGGATGACAGCCGCTGGATCAATGCGCCGGGCCAATCGGGTGATCCGCGTTCGCCCCATTACCGCGATCTTGCGCCGATCTGGGCCGAGGGCAAATATGTGCCGATGCTGTATAGTCCCGCCGCAATCGATGCGGCCGCCAGCCATATCATCGAGATGAAACCGGCATCAGACGGCAATCTGCCGCTTGAGTGAGCGCTCACTCAAGCAGGACAGGGAGACAAACAGGAATTAAACCGGCTGGAGCCCGATTTTTTCGTCACGCCGGCGCAACAAGGCGATGAGAGGCAGGGACAGCATGACCATCCACAATTTGCCGATCACCTGACCGCCAAGGAACGAGAAATCATCAAAGGCCAGCCAGAGAAACAGCAGGCTATCGGCCACCAGACCCGCCAGCGAGCTCAAAAACACCGCCAGCACCAGTTGGCGGCGTTGCAGGGGGGTATAAACGGCAAAATCGGCCAGTTCTGATACGGCAAACGAGATGGTGGAAGCCAGCACCAGTTGCGGCGGCGCAATGGCTGCCGACAGAACCGCACCGGCCAGAATGGCAATCAAAGCCCAAGCCTTGCCCAAGCGCCGTTGCATCAGATCACGCAACACAAGGGCCAGTCCAACCATCAGCACCCCGCTGGGCGCATCGATGCCCGGTGCAACGGGGATCAGGCAGGGTCCGTTGGGAACACAAAAAACACCCACATTGCCGATCAGCCAATTGGCGAGCGGAATACAGGCGGTGAAAGCAAGCAGGAAGGCGATGCCTTCGATTTTGCGGCGTTGGGTGAGTGTCATCATGGCGGCTCAATAAATCATTTTGCGCTGTTGCGCCAGCGCATAAAACCATCGGCCCGTAACGCGCAAGCCGGACAATGGCCGCAACCATGTCCCCATTCATGGGCTTTGCGCTCTCCCAGATAGCAGGAATGGGAAATCTCACGGATGGCTTCGATCAGCGCGGGGCCACCGAGCTGCTCGGTCAGGCTCCATGTCTGCGCCTTGTCGATCCACATCAAGGGCGTATGCAGGACAAAGCGCCGCTCCATGCCCAGTCCCAGCGCGACCTGCATGGCCTTGATCGTGTCATCGCGGCAATCGGGATAGCCGGAATAGTCGGTTTCGCAGACACCGGTCACCAGATGGCGGATCCCGCGCCGATAGGCAATGGCGGCGGCAAAGGTCAGGAAAATCAGATTGCGGCCCGGCACGAAACTGTTGGGCAGGCCTTCACTGCCCATCGCCATTTCCATATCGCGGGTCAGGCTGGTTTGCGAGATTTCGCCCAATGCCGACAGGTTGATCATGTGATCCTGCCCCAGCCTCTGGTGCCAGAGTGGCTTGATCTGTCCCATAGCCAGCCGCAATTGCTCGCGCACCGACAGCTCGATGGTGTGGCGCTGGCCGTAATCGAAGCCGACAGTTTCCACCCGCTCGAACCGCTCCAAGGCCCAAGCCAGACAGGTGCTTGAATCCTGCCCGCCGGAAAACAGCACCAGTGCGGATTGGTTCTCGGAAATGCTTTGTGCGGGTTCGCTCATCAGTGGCTCGCAGTCAAAAATGGAGTAGGTGGACAACTCAGGCGGTGACCGTCTGGGCCTGATGCTTTTTCCACACCAGCCAGACAATCACCAGCAAATTGAGCATGTTCCAGGCAATGCCGTTCAAAAAGGCCATGCGATAGGAGCTGGTGGCATCATAGATAACACCGGAAATATAACCGCCAAAGGCCATGCCGACGATGGTGGCGGCAACCACCAAGCCGATGCGCGCACCCGCCTCGCGCGGGGGCAGGAATTCGCGGCAGATCACCGCATACATCGGCACAATACCACCCTGGAACAGACCGAAAATCCCGGAAATCACAAAGAGCGAGGTCAGCCCGTCAAAGAACAGATAAAGCGACAAAGCCAGCATCTGCATCAGGGATCCGATCAGCAAAGTCGGGCCACCGCCGATCCTGTCGGCGACCACGCCTGATCCGACCCGCGAGATAATGCCCAAAAACAGCATCAGCGACAGCATTTCCGCGCCGCGTGCCACGCCATAGCCGAGATCACCGCAATAGGCGACAATATGCACCTGCGGCATGGACATGGCGACGCAACAGCCAAATCCGGCACCAACCAGCAGGACCAGCAACATATTCGGGCTCATACCCAGATCGGCCCGCGCCAGTTCGGTGGCGGCTTCGGCTTCCTGCATGACAAGCGCGGAAGGACGGCGGCGCAACAGAAAAGCCAGCGGAATGATAGTGCAGGAAACAATCACCCCGATCATCACATAAGTGCCGCGCCAGCCCATATGCGGCATGGTCTGGTTCATCAACAGCGGCCAGATCGTGCCTGCCAGATAATTGCCGGCCGCAACGATCACCACGGCAAAGCCACGCCGTTTGACGAACCAGTGCGAAATATCGGCCATCATCGGCGCAAAACCCGTGCCCGCGCCGATGCCGATCAGCAGGCCATGGGCGGCGGTAAACATCCAGAATTGCGGCCCAAGTCCGGCCAGCAAGAAACCCGCTCCCAGAAAGGATCCGGCAATCACCACCGGCGCGACGATGCCGGTTTTATCGGCCATCCGCCCCATGGTGATGGTGCCGAAGGCAAAGCCCAGCATCATCAGCGTATAGGGCAGGGACACGGCCGCCCGGTCAATGCCGAATTCCTGCTGGACCGCAGGCAGAACAACCACAATCGCCCACATGCCGCATCCGGCAATGGTGGAAATGATCAAAGACAGCACCAGCCGCATATGGGCATAGCGGCTATCGGGCACATAGGGATCGCTTGTCAGGGGCTCCGGCCTTGCGCTTGTCACTGTCACCGGATGCTCCCTTGGAGATTAGAACAATTGCGGCAGGTCGGCCGCCGCTGTCTTGGTTTTGGTTTCAACCGACGGCACGCCCAGATCAACGAGTTGTTGTTCCAGATCTTTGATTGATTCCGCCAGCATCAACAGCCGCAGATCATGCTTGATTTGCACGCTGGAGGGAAGGGTCATGCGTTTGCCGAAATGATAGAGGCCAGCCATTGGAGTATCCTTTTGAAAATATTTGAAAAAACAGATCAAAAACACGCCCGCTCACTATGCGCCGATCCATGCCCTCTGGCAAATATGCATCCGGTAAAACCGCTTCAAGCCTTTTTCCAGGCAAACAGCACAAGGGCTGTTCCCAAGCCCAACAGACCGAGGCTGGCTATTGCGCCGTCATAACCGATCCCGGCAATGATAAAGGTGACGGGCAGGGGCATCCATAACAGGCCGATATGGAAAATCGCGTTGAAAGCGGCTTGCGGTCCGGCGCGCTCGCTTGGTGGCAGACTGCCGCTGATCCACGCAGACAGCACCGGATAGACCACGCTATAGCCGCCGCCGAAACACAAGCCGCACAGGGCCACGACCCATGTCTGTTGCGTCAACGACAGGGTCAGATAGGCGGCCGCCATCACCGTCAGGCCGCTGGCAACCACCAAGCGGGGATTGAGCTTTTCAAAATGCTTCATGCCGAGAAAGCGGGTCGACAGCATCGACAGCACCGTTGCGACAAAGAACCAGCCGACCGCCACATCCTTCTGGTGCAGGGCAGGGGCCATGTAGGACGAGATGAAACCGAACAGGCATCCCGCCACCATGACCGCGATCATCGGCAACAGGCGCGAGCGCTCGAATGCCACGCCGAAATTCAGCAGGCCACCGGTCAGCACGGGTTTGGCGAGTGGCCGCAATGTATAGGTCAGCGCAACCGCAATCCCCGCAGGCACAGTCCCGATGATGAAAACCAGCCGGTCATCATTGAGCGTCAGCAGATATTCCACCCAGGGCGGGGCCAGCGCATGGCCGATCGGGGCCATGCTCGAATAGATGCCGAACAGATAGATAAACCGCTCATTCGACAATCTGCTTTGGGCATAGGTGACCAGCGATGAGAACATCAGCCCGTATCCGACCCCCCAAGTCAGCCGCGAGACCAGTGCAGGCCAAAAGGTCCATGAGGTCAAAGCCAGACTCAAAAAACCGATCATCATCAGGGAAATGCCGTAGCGGGCCGTTCCCAGACTGCCGAAGCGTGCCGCCGCCGAACTGGTCAGAAAGGTAAACAGCACCACCGGCACGCCATAAAGCGACAGCAACAGCCCGATTTGCGGCAATTCCAGCCCGTGACGGGTAAAAATAATCGCCAGCATGCTGGCATGGGCATTGAGAAAGAACACGCAAAAGGTCAGCGCCGACAGACGCACATATTCGCCTTTGGCGCGGTCATCGATAAAACCGGTATGGCTTGATGGAATTGGTGCGGACATGGCCGGACTTTAGGCAGGCGACCCAGCCCCGACAATCCCCCCGCCGCCCCAATTCGGCCTATCAGCCATGCAGATTGCGGGTGAAGGAGGTTAGGCTTGCTTGGGAGTGACCTCGTTTCAAGGTCTGATCCTGCAGAGTGTCGGGCATCAAACAGGAAATCGTTGATAGCCGCCGCAAGGCCGGTCATGGCAGATCCTTGAACCATGTAGTCTCTTCGCCGGCATCAAATCCCGATCGCGGTCTTGGCGAATTCATTCCCCACACGCTAGACTGGTCTTGTGTCCCCTTTCCCTCTTCCCAGCAGGATCATCATGGCCCGTATCGCAATTGCCGGTTTTTTGCATGAAACCAACACTTTTGTGCCTGAATTGACCGAATGGGAGGCCTTTGCGCAGGAGGGGGCTTGGCCGGGGGCTGTGGCGGGGGAGGAGGTTTTTACCCGTCTGGCGGGTCTCAATCTCGGCATTGCCGGATTTATGGAAGAAGCCACCAAGCGCAACCATGTGTTGTTGCCGCTGGCCTGGGCAATGGCGCAACCGTCCGGCGTGGTATCGCATGCGGCCTTCGAGCGCGGCGTGGCGGCCATCCTTGATCCGCTCAAGGGCGAACGGGTCGATGCGGTCTATGTCGAATTGCACGGCGCGATGGTGACCGAGCATTACGACGATGCCGAAGCCGAATTGTTGCGGCGGTTGCGGGCGCAAATCGGGCCGCATATTCCGATTCTGGGTACGCTCGATCTGCACGCCAATGTGTCGCGCGATCTGGCGCTGATCCCCGATTTTCTGACCTCCTACCGCACCTATCCCCATACCGATTGGGGATTGAGCGGAACCCGTGCCGCTTTGTGGTTCGAGCAGGTGATGGCATGGGGACCGGATGCGGGCAAAGCCTTCCGTCAGGCACCGTTTCTGGTGCCGGTCACCACCGGATGCACCTATACCGAACCCTCTGGCGGGCTTTATCGCCTGATCGAGACCATCGAGGCCGAAACTGGGGCGGCTTTGTCGCTCAATATGGGCTTTCCACCCGCCGATATTGCCGATGTCGGCCCGACCGTGCTGGCCTATGCCGCCAGTCAAGCCCGTGCGGACGAGGCCGCCGACAGGCTGTTTGCGGCTTTGCTGGCGGCAGAATCGGGCTTTGCGGCCCATCGGCCCCGCTTGGTAGGCGATGCCGTCGCCTATGCCATACAAAAGGTCGCAACCGCGACCAAGCCAATCATTCTGGCCGATACGCAGGACAATCCGGGGGCGGGTTCGCCGTCCAACACCACGGGGCTGATCAAGGCATTGCTGGCACAAGGGGCCGAGAATGCGCTGGTCGGCATTGTCCACGACATCGAGGCCGCCCGCAAAGCACATGCGGCTGGTGTCGGCGGAGTGATCGACCGTTTGGGCGGGGGCGGCACGGGGCCGGGGCAGGAGCCTGCCGAGGGGCCATGGCGCGTGATCGCCCTCAGCGATGGCCGCTTCAACGGCACCGCGCCGATGTTGCGCAACAAACATTCTTCGATGGGCCCGACGGCTGTGGTCAGACAAGGCGGGGTTGACGTGTTGCTGGCCAGCATCCGCCAACAGCCGATCCATCTGGAAACCTTCTCCCATATCGGACGCGATCCGCGCGACGTATCCATTCTGGGGCTGAAAAGCTCGGCGCATTTCCGTGCCGGATTTCAGGCGATTGCGGAGGAGATTCTGGTTTGCCTCGCACCCGGCGACAATCCGGAAGATCCGGCGGCCTTGCCCTTCAAAAAAATCCGCAAAGGCCTGCGGTTGAACCCGCAGGGATAATTCTTGCGGGTTATTTATGCGGATGTTCCAACCGCTCCAAGCCCGTGACCTGCACCTTGAACAGCACAACCGCTTTCATATCCGGCACAAACATCACCTTTTCGATGGTGCCGGAGAAGCGGAACACATCACCCCCGACAATCGGCTCCTTGATCAGCCCATCGGCAGGAACCAGATTGAACAAACTGCCGCGCCGGCCATCCAGATTGAAACAGTCAAAGGACAGCGGGGCGGTCTCTTTGGTGCCGGAAGACTGGGCTTTGGGCGCGTCGAGGGTCTTGCACAGCCAGTCTTTGATCGGCCGATTGGTGAAGTGCTCTGTGGTGGTTTGTACAAGTTTGGCATAGGTGGCAGCCGCTTCTGCCACCACCTGCGGGGAAGTATTCTGGCTGGCCGTTCCAACCGCCATGAACTGCTTGTCGAGAGCGGCTTGTTCGTCCGGTTTGGAGGGTGAACACCCCTGCAAAACCAGCACAAGCGGCGCCAACGCCATCAACAACCAAGCATTTCCCGATCTTGAGAACCCAACCATCGCAACAACTCTTGATGCCGAAACAAGCGGTCGATCATCGACCTGCTGACAGGGTGTCACAAAGGCCTTGCCCGATGCAATGATTCTCAGGCCGGTGAATTGCAATCAACAGCCCCGCTTGCGTGCAGGCACAAAAAAGCGGGAAGGAGCGCGCTCCTTCCCGCTGAAATGGCCAAGTCTTAATAATCCTGAGGCTCAGGCTTTGGCAGATTTCTTGCGGCCCGATGAGGCCTGACGCTTTTGGCCGAGACCCATGGCAAGCGCGAGATTACTGCGTGCTGTGGCGTAATTGGGGGCCACCATCGGATAATCGGAAGGCAGGCCCCATTTGGCGCGGTATTCTTCGGGGCTCAGATCATATTTGGTGCGCAGATGGCGCTTCAGGGATTTGAACTTCTTGCCGTCTTCGAGGCAGACAAGATAATCTGCCGTAATGGATTTTTTGACAGAGACAGCAGGTTCCTGATGTTTCATGTCAGCTTGCGGGTGGCGATCAATTGTCGACAAGGCAGAGTAAACATTGCCAATTAATCCTGCCAATTCGTTGGATGGAACTGAATTATGTGCCACGTAGCTGGCAACAATTTCGGCCGCCAATTCGATAAGAACATTGTTGTCGCTGTGCTGTTGCGCGTCCATTATTCTCTCCATTTGAGATTTTTTATGAAGAAGCAAAATCAAATTTGATTAGTTCCAGACGTTTCTATTTGATCAGTCGTTGTTGGTCAGATATTTTGTTCAATAAGCCTAAATTGTTGTTTTCGGCAATAGGAAAATTGAAAAATATGATAAATCCTATTGTATCAAAGAATAGAATTTTGGCTGTTTGATCCTTGGGATGATTTGAAATGAATTCAAATTTGGCCATTTACTAGCATTTTAAGAGTGTTCACGACCTTGATAGGTCGATTTTGGTGCAAAAAAATCGAATTTTCTGAAAAAATAAAGATTTTTAACGATGACGGGCAGTCATGGAAATTTTTGTGGAAGCAGGGCGGCCTGTTTCACTATCTTCAACCCAGACGACAAAAGCTGGCGGGCCGTTATTGTTGAGCCAGCCGGTAATCTGATAGGTCTTATTTTTAGTAATTGTTATATCGACAATGCTTTCAGCGGCCAACAAGCCGCCGCTGGCGGCAATTGCCAGCCTATGCTTGCCAGCGCTGACCGGTAGGGCGACATTTGTTGTCGTGGTCATTATGACCGGTACATCGTCAATGGCGGTGATAACAAAGCGTTCGGGTGGCATGATGAATTGGTCGGCTTCACCGGCGCGTTTATACCGATAGCCGACCCGCATCACGCTGGCTGACAGCTCGTCGTCCGGCGTGGTCTTTGCGGATAGTGGGCTTTGCGGGGCGGGTGCGGACATGCAGGCCGAAAGGGCAAGTGCGGCCGCAACAGACACAGCCAGTCTACCCAAACGCTCAAAACGCGGACCCATCACAACCTTCCATCATCAACAGCCCAGCAAAGGCTGGGTGGGTAGCATTAATGACGGACGGACGAGCACTGGTCAATCCAGTCCTCATTGTCATAATCGGATGGACCGGCGGCCTCGTCATCTCCGGATTCGGGGTCGAGCACGGCTTGCTGGCCGCTGACCATGGCATCGCTGAGCATCGCAATCATGCTCAAGGCAGAATCGGGGGTATGGGTCACGCCGATCACATGGGCCAGTTCCACCATCAGACGGGCGACGAGCTCGTCCTCGTTGATATCCATGGTTTCGGCAATGCGCGGGATCAACTGGTCGATCAGCGTCTCGACGAGCTTTTCTGTGCGTGCATGGGGATCATCCGGCGGGTTCTGGATCAGAAACTCGATTTTGCAATCTCTGGCCATAAAGATCGTCTCCTCTGGCTAATTCCCGTCAGTCGAGAATGTGGTGATTCTCTTGCGACTTAAACCCCTAAAAGCAACAGGGCCATGACACCTCGCACACAGGGTCAGGCGGCAGTCGCCCATGTTTGATCGACGGTCACACCGGCGGCAATGCCGGCCAGCAGATCGGCCAGATCAACCTTGCTGTCCTTGTTGGCATCCCATTGGATCATCACAAGGGAAGGGGTGAGGTTCGGATCAACAGGCGGGGTGCTGGCAAATGAGGTTTGGACATCATCCAGTGTGAAATAGCCTTTCCGGTCGGTGTCAAAACGCTCCAGATAGGTTTTGGCCTGTTCGCGCAGGCCCGAAACGATCTCGTCCTGTCCGATTTGCCCGTCCTGATTGCTGTCCCATCCGGCAATGACGCGGGCGGCATCCGGGATCGAGGGCATCGAAATCACCACGCCCTCAAGGCTTGCGGTGCTGATATAGCCCTGATTGGTCGGGTCGAGCTGGGCCATGAACTGGTTGGCCAGTCCGCTCAATTCAATGCCGCTGGTCAATTCGGACAAGGACACCTTGCCGTCATGGGTCTGGTCCCATGTCGCAATGGTGCTGGCGGCCTCATCGGGATTGCCCAATTGGGCATTGGCCAGATAGGCGGCCGCCACATCGGCTTGGGTGATAAAGCCCTTTTTGTCGGTATCGAATGTGTCCAGCGTTGCCTGTGCCTTAGCCAGCGCATCCTGATAGATCGTCGAAGCGGTAACCGGCTTGCTCTGGTTGACCGCGATATAGCCAGACATGCCGGAAACGATATCGGACAATTGCACATGGCCGTCGCCATTGGTGTCCCAATAAGACACCACGCCTTTTGCCGTCAGCCCGCCATTGGTATCGGGATGGGCATCCAGCACGGACTGGATATCGGCCTGGTCGAAGTATCCTTTCGCACTGCTGTCATATTGCGCCATGATGTTTTTGGCATCCTTGAGGATGCCTGCATTGATCTCGTCGGCAGTCAGACTGCCGTCACCGCCGGTATCCCAGCTTTTCAATGTGGCCAAATCATAGGGCAGGGCGGCGGTGTTGTGGCTGTCCAATGTGGACAGGCTGACTGTTCCGGTGGCTTGCGGATCAAGAATAGCCAGCATTTGCTTTGTCACCTGATGCGCGGACTGGTTGACCACCATTTCATCCAGCGTCACATGGCCGTCACCGTTCACATCCCATGCCGCCAATCGGTCAACCGCTGTGTCGACATCGCCCAGCGCGGGGTTTTTGATGAAGGCATTGGCGATATCGCCGAGCTCGATAAATCCTTTCGAGGTCAGATCGAAGGTTGCCATGACCTGCTTGGCCGTCTCGGTGGCGGCCGTCAGTGTGGCGCTGGCGAATTTGATCTGCTCGCTTGGCGGCGGTTCTGGATCGGCCGGAGTGACGGGCAGGGCCGAAGGCGGCAGATCTTTGAGCGAAAACACCGTCATCGCCAGCGCTTCGTGCAAGGTGACGTGGCCGTCGCCGTTCACATCCCATTGCTTGAGCACATCCTCGGCGGTTTGTGACGAGGTGTCGGACGGATTGGCCGCCATGCCCGCTTTGATATCGGCCAGATCGAAATAATTCTTGCCGGTCTTGTCATAGGTTTTGACCAGACCCTGCGCCATTTGCAACACGCCGGACACCACATCCTGCTGGCTGAGCCAGCCATCCTTGTTGGTGTCCCATGCGCTGATCTGCTCCATCGAGAAGGGCAGATCGGTGCGGGTGTCGGTTTTGAGCGCGGCTACGGAAATGGCACCCTGATCGGACGGATCAAGCAGGGTCGAAAGCTGTTCGGAAATTTTGAGAGCAAAATGATTGGCCGTCAATTCGTTCAGATTGGTCTGGCCGTCGCCATTCAGATCCAGGCTCTTGAATGCGTCGGCCGCGCCGCTCGCATCGCCCTTGCTCGGGTCCGCTGTCCATGCGGCCGTAATGTCGTCGGCGGTGATATAGCCCTTGCCGGTCTTGTCATAGGTGTCGAGCGCGGTCTTGGCATCGGTTTGCGCCTGTTTCAGTATGGCCAGCGCATCGGCATTATTGGGTGTCAGATCGCTTTCCGGCGTGGAGCCGGTCAGCGCGGTCATGAATTCGGCATGGGTGATACGGCCCGACTTGTCCGTATCCATGGCTTTGAATGTATTGGCGGCCTTCAGCATCGTGCCGACATAATCGGCGATAAAGACACTGCGCTGTGTCAGCGCAAAGACGGTGGGTTGTACCGACGGATAGGTGGTCTGTGCCAGCATCGAATTGTCGGCGTGCTGGCTCTCCTGCTGGGCGGCCATACCGGCATAAAGCGCATTGAAATCGGACTGGAGAAGATAGCCCCGTCCCGAACTGTCGATGGTCGAAAAAAGGCTTTCGGCTTTTTTGACAGCCGCCGTCGATGCCGCTCCCCCCAGGGGACCAGCCAGATTATTCGCGGTGGTTGTGGTAGTCGCCACCCAAAAATCCTTTGCCCGAAGCCCGTGCCACGCGGCACGGTTCCATCAGGGAACTAGCAAGTTTCGGGCCGTTTTCATTCTTTTAATACCCATCGGCCAAAATAGGTCTTCCCGAAGGACGGGCAGGCAGTGACAGGATCGGATGACGCAGGCGATGCAGTACAGAGCCGATATTGACGGGCTGAGATCGCTTGCGATTGTGCCGATTGTGCTGTTTCACGCCGGATTTCCGTTGTTTTCCGGCGGTTTTGTCGGGGTCGATATCTTCTTCGTGATTTCCGGCTATCTGATTACCTCGATCATCGCCAAAGACATCAGCAACGGGCAGTTTGACCTGTGGCGGTTTTACGAGCGCCGGATCAGGCGGATTGTTCCGGCCCTGATTGTGATGCTGGTGGTGTGCAGTGTGGCGGGATGGTTTTTGCTGTTCCCGCTGGATTTGCAGGCTTTTGGCCAAAGCATGGTGGCCTCGACCGGCTTTGTCGCCAATATCAGCTTCTGGTTGCAAAGCGGCTATTTCGATACCGCGTCCGACCTCAAGCCCTTGCTCCATACATGGTCGCTGGCGGTGGAGGAGCAGTTCTATCTGTTCTTTCCGCTGGTTTTGCTCGTTTCGGTCCGCAACAGCCGCGATCCGCGCCGGATCGTCTGGGTGATCCTGCTGGTTTCCTTCGGCTTGAGCCTGATCGGTGTCAGCCGCAATCCCGATGCGAGCTTCTATCTGATCCCGACCCGTGCATGGGAATTGCTCATCGGGTCCGTGCTTGCCCTCAAAGCCGTGCCCGTGGTGAGAAACCATGCCGCGCGGGAGGGGCTGGCCTGTCTCGGTCTCGCGCTGATCCTTGTGCCGGTCTTGACCTATACCCATCAGACAGCCTTTCCGGGGCTGTCGGCTTTGTGGCCCTGTCTCGGTACTGCCCTGATCATCTGGACGGGCGGCGCACAGCTTGCTCCGACTGTGGTTGCCCGCCTGCTGATGCGCCGTCCCGTCGTATTGATCGGGTTGATGTCCTATTCGCTCTATCTCTGGCATTGGCCGATCATGGTGTTCAGCCATCACTATAGGCTGGAAAAGCCGGATCTTTGGATCAAATGCCTGTTGGTTGCGGCCTCCGTGCTGGCGGCTTACCTGTCATGGATGCTGGTTGAAAAACCGGCCAGAGCCCATTCTGTGCATCTCTCGCGGCGCACTGTTTTCGGGCTGGCGGGTGGAGCCGCTTTGGTGGCGATCGGCATCGGCTCCGTCTTCTGGTCGAATGGGTTTGTCAGCCGCTTTCCCGCCCCCTTGCAAAGCCTGTTGCTGACCCACGAACAGCAAACCAAAGGCTTCATCGGGCTTCAGGCAACAGTCCACGGGCAAGGACGCGAGGGTCTGCCCAAAGGCGGCTTTGTGGTGGGCAAAGACACCCAACAGCCGCAATTGGCCATTTGGGGAGACTCGCATGTCGGGGCGATCCTGAGCGCGGTCAACGGGGCCGTGCCCCCTGCCAATGGGCCAGCGATCAGCGTGTTCGCGCTGGGGGGGTGCCGCCCGATCATCGGCGTCTATCTGGCCTATGAGGCGAGCACGGCCTGCCATGACCACAATCAGGCGGTGCTGTCCTATCTGCTGACGGGACCGGAACGGACAGTGGTGCTGGTGTCGCGCTGGCCGATTGCGCTGTTCGGTGATGTGCGGGCGACCGGCACAGGCGACGGGCAGGGCTCGCTCGCTCTCAAGCCTGCCGAATATCTGGGCGAGGCAAAAGCCGTCGAGGCGTTCCGGCAGAATCTGGGTCGCACCATCGATGCGCTGACCCAAGCCGGCAAACAGGTGGTTGTGGTGGAAACCATTGTCGATCTGCCGATCGACGTGCCGCATCTGGTGTTCAAAACCCTGTTGCGGGCTCCCGAGACCAGCCAAATCACCCGTGATGTCTCGGCCTACCGCCAGCGGTTCGAGGCTGTCGAGCAGATCTTCGATCGGATGCAGGCGCAACACCGGTTCGACAGGATCAGGTTGCGCGATGGTCTGTGCGACCAGTGGCAATGTCTGCTCTACAGGCAGGGGCAGGTGATCTATACCGACAACAATCATTTGAGCACGGCAGGCAGTGCGATGCTGGCTCCGTTGTTTCGGGATGTGGTCCGCTAGACCCCTGCTTCCGGTCTGCGATGGCCTGACACTTCAGCCCCCGCATGTTGGGGTAGGGACCAGTGGAACAGCAGGGAGCTGGCAATCACCAGACTGATCAGGCCGAAAGCCGTGTGGAAATCGGCAACACTGAGATGGTTGTCTCCGTGGATGGCGCGCAGGCTTTCGAGGATCAGTGCGGCAAGCGCAACACCGACAGAGCCTGACACCTGTTGCACCACGCTGGCAAAGCTCGATGCGCCGCTCAATTCCTCTTGCGAGACTTCGGCAAAGGCAATGGCATTCAAGCAGGTGAATTGCAACGAGCGGAAAAACCCGCCGATAAACAGGGCCATAAAAATCAGCGCATGGTTCGTCTGGGCGGTAAACAAGGCGATCAGGGCAAAAAACACCGCGCTCAGCAGGGCATTGACCATCAAAATGGTGCGGAAGCCGAATTGTTTCAGAATGCGCGGTGCCGTCAACTTCATCAGCAAGGCACCGATGGCCGAGGCAAAGGTCAGCAAGCCGGTTTCAAACGCACTGAGACCAAAGCCGACCTGAAGCATCAGCGGCAACAGAAACGGGATCGAACCGGACCCGATCCGGAACCACAAGCCACCCATCATGCTGGTGCGGAAGGTGGGGTAGCGCATCAAAGACAGATCCAGAATGGGGGTGCTGATCCGCCTTGCATGGCGGATATAGGCCCAGATCAGCACGGCGCCGATGCCGATAAATCCGCAGGCCGCAGGCAGGGACAGCACTTCGACACCCAGAACGGTAAATCCGCCGACCAGAAAGGCCAGTCCGCCGCCGGACAGAAAAAAGCCCTTCAGATCGAGCGGGCTTGTGCGTTCGAGCTTGATATCGGGCACATAAATCCACGCCAGCACCAGCCCGATCAGGCCGATCGGCACATTGACGAAGAATATCCAGCGCCACTGCCAGAAGGTTGTAATGAACCCGCCGATGACCGGACCGATGACCGGGCCGATCAAAGCGGGCAGGGTAAGATAGGACAGAGCCGTCACCAACTGCTGCTTGGGCACCGAGCGCACCAGCACCAGCCGCCCTACCGGCATCATCATCGCCCCGCCGATCCCCTGAAGAAAACGGGCCGCGACGAAGCCGCCGAGACTGCTGGTAAAGGCACAGCACAGCGAGGCGATGGTAAAAACCGTAATGGCCGCACAAAACACCTTGCGCGCCCCGAAACGGTCGGCGACCCAACCGCTGATCGGGATGAAAATTGCAAGTGACAGCAGGTATGAGGTGAAAGTGAGTTTGAGGATGATCGGGTCGACATTCAAATCGACAGCGATGGCCGGCAATGAGGTTGCCAGCACCGTGCCGTCGATGTTTTCCAGAAACAGGGCGCTGGCAATCACCAGGGGCAGAATCATGCCGCTGGGTACCCAGCCTCGGCCATTCTCGGACACGTTTGCCACCCTGTTTTCTACTTGTATCAGGGGGCTACAGTAGAAGGGGGGCTCTTGGCTGTCCAATGCAGAAAATAAAGGGCAGGCATCGCCCCAATGGGGGGCAATCACACCATCCCGGCGCGATAGCCCGATTTGGCTTTCTTTTTCAAAAGCGGGGTCAGAATACTGCTGTGGGATACAAAATGGTTGATGCTCTCGGCACCGGTAATATCGAGCATGGTTTCATAGCTTTCGGCCATGGTCCGGTCTTCGGGTGACAGTTGATCAGCCAGCGCCTCGTAATAGCCGCGTGCCGCCAGATTGCCGGATGCGCTGGCAATGCGGTAACAGGCCACCGCACGGGCGCGGTCAGCCGGAATAGCCAGACTGCCAAAGGCGGCCTGCGCCCCTTGCTCATAGAGCATGCCCAGACTGAATTGCGCCAACGCATTGCCTTGCAGGGAGGACTTCTTGTAGAGCGAAAATGCCGCCTCGATATTTTGCTGAACGCCTTGCCCGCTCTCGAACATCATCGCAAGAAACAGTTGGGCATCGGCATTGCCCTGATCGGCGGCCAGCAGAAAATAATGCGCGGCCTCAAGATAATCGACCTCGACATGCCGGCCTTTGTAATATTTGAGCCCCAAAATACACTGGGCATCACTGCTACCGTGATCGGCGGCCTTGCGATACCAACTCAATGCCTTGGACGGATCGCGGATGGTCTCATCGCCGTGGTCATAGATCAGGCCGAGCTTGAGCTGGGCTTGAATATTGCCCACTTCGGCCAGAATCTGCCAGTTCCACACCACATCATTGTGGCTGTGCTGGTCGGTGTCGCGATAGGATTCTCGTGTCATCGGTTTCACACTTGCTCAAAGAGGGCGACAAGTTTGAATGTCCAGCTTCACTATTTCATACAGGCGATACAGGCTCGGTAAAAATAAATGCCTGAAATTTGGTCTTTTCAAGGCAGTCATCTTGACCGGTCGTGCTCATATTAACGGTTGATGCTTCAAAATCTTAAAAAAATATAAATTGATGCTGTTGATGCACCGGTCTGCCATGCCGATAAATCCACCTTGTCAGACCGGATCGGGTCATGTCTTATGCTCTGCCTGTCCGGCTTGCCCGATCTCATCATAAAAAGACTACCCTATGACCGATTTCCGTTTTACCTGTCTTGGCACGGGCTGTCCCGTGGCCACCACCTCGCGTCTTGGGCCCGCACATCTGGTGCAGGTGGCCGGGCGCCATATTCTGATCGATTGCGGATCGGGTGTCAGCCAGCAACTGGTGGCGGCAGGCACGCGCGGGGCGGATATCGATCTGTTGATCGTGACGCATTACCATTCCGATCACCTGATCGATTTCTGGCAGTTGATCGTGTCGAGCTGGCATCAGGGCCGTCAGCGTCCATGGCGGGTCATGGCCCCCCAATCCGCTATCAATCACATGCAAAAGCAGATCGAAGCCTTTGCCGACGAGGTGCATCTGCGGATACTCCACGAGCAAAGACCCTCGGCAGACGGTTTGAAAGTCCATTTCGCCGAATTGCTCGAAGGACCGGTGATCTTTCCGTCGGATCAGGAAGAGGCCCATTTCTCCATTCAGGCCTTCGAGGTCGATCATCGGCCCGTCGTGCCGGCCTTCGGATTGCGGTTCCATGCCTATGACCGTGTGCTGGTGTTCTCGGGCGATACCGCCCCCTGTCCCGCTTTGACCAAGGCGGCGGTGGGGGCTGATCTGCTGGTGCAGGAGGTGTTTGTGTCCCGCGATATGCCGGTGACAGCAGGCGTGCGTTCGGCCGCGACTGTCGGGGCGGTGCAATCCTACCATTGCACCCCCGATCAAGTCGCCCTGATCGCCAACGAGGCTATGGTGGGGGCCTTGTTGCTGACCCATATCGTGCCGCCAGCCACCGACCAGAGCGCGCTCATCCGCGAGATCCGCCAGATTTTTGATGGTCCGGTGATGGTCGGCGAGGATTTGATGCAGATCGACCTGATCCACAAGGTCATGCGGTGCGGGCGCGCAACGATCGGATTTTGAGAGCAATTCAACCATAAACCCAAGGGACGAAACGATGACACAGCCAGTAAAACCACCCCGCTTTCCGCAACTCGTGCTGGAAGAGTTGCGTCCCGAACAGCGGGTTGTGGCCGACCAGATCATGAAGGTCTCGAGTGTCGGTATCGGTGGCCCCTACAATTCGATGTTGCGCTCGCCGGTCTTTGCCCAGCGGATGATCGATCTGCTCGATTACCTGCGCTGGAATTCCTCGCTGGATATGCGTTTGAGCGAATTTGCCATTCTCATCCAAGGCAAGCTGTGGCGCTCGCAGGTGGAATGGTACGCCCATTTCCCCATCGCGCTGAAAGCCGGATTGCCCGAAAGCGTTGCGCTTGATCTCAAAGCGGGCCGCCGCCCTGCCAATATGAAGCCGGATGAAGCGGTGGTCTATGATTTCTGCATGGAATTGTGCCGCGACTACAAGGTCTCGGATGCGCGCTTTGCCGAAGCCAAAGAGATTTTGGGTGAACAGCAGGTGGTCGATCTGGTTGCCGTGACCGGAACCTATGTGACTTTGGCCAT
Organism: Hyphomicrobiales bacterium; assembly: GCA_947455455.1. Lineage (GTDB taxonomy): Bacteria > Pseudomonadota > Alphaproteobacteria > Rhizobiales > Beijerinckiaceae > CAIYZJ01. Next base: position 62,148 of record CANGOE010000002.1, on the reverse strand, counting down.
GCTGTTGTCCGTGTCCGAAACCACAGTGCCCGCCGGCAAGGAAGAGCCGTTCAAGCCGGGCGATTGAGCCTTATTTGGTCGGCACACATTCCCCCAAAGAGCGCGACTTGGCTTCCGAGGTTGTGCCTTTGGGGCATAGGATGGGGAACGTCGCCCCGCCGGGCACATAGGTGCCGGGACGGGCGGGTTTGCAGGCATTGCCGGACGGATAGAATCCCGGATCGCATCTGAGCAACTTGGCGCCTGTCAGACCCGGCACAGGCCCTTCTTTCTCGTCTTTCTTTTTGGCAGGCGGGGGAGGCGGAGCGCTGGCCATGGCCGCGCCCGTAAACAGCATCAGGACAACAGAACATAAAACGGTGCGAAGTCGTGGGCGCATGGTCTTGTGTGATGTGTTGGTTGATCTCTGCCTCAAGCAGACCAAAGTTGAGGTTGGGTTTCAAGTGTTTTTTGCAACGGATGGTTGCATCCGTCCTGCCGTTACAGGGCAATCATCAATTTGCCGTGATTGCCCCCGCCATAGAGCAGTGACAAAGCCTGTGGCGCCTGCTCCAGCCCTTGCAGGATATGGGTGTCGTAAACCAGTGACCCCTCTAGGGCCATGCGGGCCATGTCATCGGCGGCCTGCGCATAGCGGGCGCGGTGGTCGAGCACGATAAAGCCGCTCCATGTCAGGCGGCGTGTCATGATTTCGCGTTCGTTGCGCGGACCGGTCGGGGCGGGTGTCCAGGATCCGACCGAGGCCGTGCCGCATTGCACGATGCGTCCTGCTATTTTCATCTGCCGCAATACGGTGTCGAGAATCGAACCTCCGGTATTGTCGAAATAGACATCAACCCCTTGGGGAGCCAGTGCTTTGAGGGTCGCTTCGAGCTCTGCCGTCTTGTAGTTGACGGCCTGATCATAGCCGTAACGCTCCAGACAACGGGCGACTTTCTCGTCACTGCCTGTCAATCCGATTGTATGGCACCCCATGCTTTTGCCCAGCTGGCCGACAAAACTGCCGACCGATCCGGCGGCAGTCGAGACCACCAGCGTTTCGCCCGCCAACGGACGGCCACACAATGTCAGAGCCAGATAGGCAGTGATTCCGCTGATGCCGAACAGCGCCAGTTGAGCATCCAACGGCAGGGCATGATGGAGTTTCAGCACGATCTGGTCCGGCGTGGTCAGGGCATAGTCCTGCCAGCCGAAAAATCCGTAAAGGCAATCACCCGCCTGATAGGCCTCGTCATGGCTTTCAACCACCACACCGATCGCCAAGGCCCGCATCGGACTGCCCAAAGCCACGGGGCTGGCATAATTGGCCTCCGCCGAAGCCCAGCCCCGTTGCGCCGGATCCACCGACAGCAACAGATTGCGGATCAGGATTTCGCCCTTGCCGGGCACGGGAACAGCTTGGGTCGACAACGCGAAATCATCGGCCAGCGGCACGCCTTGTGGCCGGCGCACCAGTTGCACCTGCCGGTTGGTTTTTGGCAAATCATAGGACGGTAATGCCATGCTCACGCTGTAATCCCCCAACCGATCCAAATTCATCAAGCAACAGCATAGGATGATTTGCCGGGAAGAGACCATAAAAAACCCGAAACAGCCAAGCCGTTTCGGGTTGAAATTTTGGACAAGGGCCGGAAAGGCCCCCGATATCAGGAGGCTTTGGAGCCTTTTTTGCGGCCTGCATTGGCCTGACGCTTCTGGCCAAGACCCATGGCAAGCGCAAGATTGCTGCGCGCGGCGGCATAATTGGGCGCAACCATCGGATAGTCGGACGGCAGACCCCATTTGGCGCGGTATTCTTCAGGGCTCATTTCGTACTTGGTGCGCAGATGGCGCTTCAGCGATTTGAACTTTTTGCCGTCTTCGAGGCAGATGATGTAATCGGGAGTGACCGACTTCTTCACCGAAACAGCAGGTTCCTGATGCTTGACTTCCTCAACCACGGGTTGACCCAGCGAGGTGAGGGCGGAATGAACGTTATGAATGAGATGGGCCAGATCGCTCGCTGGTACTGAATTATGTGCCACATAGCTGGCAACAATTTCAGCGGCCAATTCGACGATGTCTGACTGGTAATGATTGTGTTCGGGTTCCATTTTCTTCTCCAAAACATGAAAGTTCATCAAGACTATAAAGCTCAATACAATCGACATAATTGAGTTGAATTGATTAATCAATAATTCTTATGCGGTTTTTTTTCAAAAAACAGGTCATCCGTTTTCGTTTCATGAATTTTCATTGAAATTTCAACTTTTTCAGAATGTTACTGGATTGAATCAAAAGTGAGGCGAAATCAAGAGGGATTAAACAGGGCATTTCAAACCCTCTTATATTATGCCGTGATTAGAGAGCGCTGAAAAATGAAGCATTTTTCGGTTATTTTTGTTGTGGCTGTCCGTTGGGAATGCCTTATTTGGTGCCAAGTGCAGTAATATTTGAGAAAAACAAGAAAAAACGGCATAATAGGAGCCATGATCATTTTTTCTTGTTGTTCACATTGATATTGATTGAATTCAGGATTGGAAAGATAAAATATTGTTGGTCAATTTCGATGTTTAAAATGATCATGTTTGTTCAATTGAATTTACCGAAAGGCTGTTCAATTTAGTTTTTTCTACTGATAATTGTGCATGGATCGGTTTCATCGCTTCCATTTCCGTAAAAATATTTGATCCACGATTTGTCCGAAATCTCCATCAAGTAATCATTGCCATAATCACGGGTGCGACCCCACACGGTGATTTTTCTTTTGTCATAATGGACACGGCGCAACTGGTATTGCACCTCTGTAAAGGCGCTTTTCCAGATCAGCACACCGCTGCGGTCATCAAACAGAATCGAATAGTGCCGCAAGGGATCTTGGCAGACCATTGTAATCACGGTCGCTTTTGCCTGTCCCCGCCAGAGCGGAAGAAGCAAGAGCCCTATAACCAGCACGGATCGTGTGATTGATCGTCCTGCCTGTTGCCGTTTGACTGTCATGAGATGCCCGCCCGTCACCACATCGAAGATGAGCAGGCAGGATATTGTCGGAGACGAAGGGCAATCTATTTAAACTGCGAAGAATATCGCAATATATCTGAACGTTTTACAATAAAACGCATTTCGAAAGACTATTCTATCACGTCACGGGGCAGGCTTGGGGTGTGTCTTGCCCACCGGTCATTCCCGCTCTCCAAACGCCGTAACTGCAGGATGTGTCTTGACAAGAATAATGGATCTGATCAAAATCCAAAACGTTTTGGATTCACCGGCTCATCGATAAAAATCAACATTGCCGGGATCGGACGGGGTGAGGACAAGGGCGCATCATGTCGACCATTCGGGAACTGGCACAGTCACTGGGCTTGTCGATCACGACAGTGTCGCGGGCGCTGGATGACTATACCGATGTCTCGGCGCTGACACGGGCGCGGGTGAGGGCGGCGGCGGAAGCCTCCGGCTATCGTCCCAATGCGGCGGCGCGGCGTTTGCGGCGCGGGCAGACCGAAGTGGTGACCATGGTCCTGCCCACGGCCCATGGCCGGTTCGGCGAGCCGCTCTATATCGAGTTGCTGGCGGCGATGGGGCCTCATTTTGTCAAAGCCGGATATGATCTGACCCTGCTGGCCGCACCTCCGGGCGATGAGGAAATCAAAACCTATCGGCGGATTGTCGAAGGCCGCCGCGCTGACGGCATCATCGTCGTGCGTGCGCGGCGCGACGATGCGCGGATCCGCTATCTGCTGACCACGGATACGCCTTTTGTGGTGATGGGCCGTTCGGATGTGGCGGGTGATTATTCCCTGCTCGACGGCGACGGCATGAAGGCCTTCAGCGTGGCCACCGAACGATTGCTGGCCCTAGGCCACCGCCATATTGTGCATCTGGCGGCCCCTTCGGCCTTTACCTTTGCGACCTTGCGCCGCAATGGCTACGAGGCGGCGATGCAGGCGGCGGGGCTTGTGCCGCACTCGATTGAAAGTGCGGCCGAAACCGATCCTGCCTATGCGGTGTCTCTGAATGTGCTGGCCGGTGCGCATCGTCCGACCGCCCTTATATGCGCCACCGACCGCATGGCTTACGGCGTGTTGAAAGCCGCCAGGGAATTGGGACTGAGCGTGCCCGCTGATCTGTCGGTGATCGGCCATGACAACCTGCCTGCTTCAGCGCGTACCGATCCGGCTTTGACAACGATGGAATTGCCGCCCGCCGATACCGGCGAGCGTCTGGCTTCGCTGTTGCTCGCGCGCATCAAGACCCCCGAAGCCACACCCGTTCACGATATCAGAGAGGTGCGTCTGATCGAACGTGGATCCACAGCACCGCCACCAACCCGATAAAGACCAAGAATGACCCTAATCCGTGGAGGACGAGACATGCGTAAAACTGTTCTACTCGCCGGCGTTGCCGCCGTTGTGACTTTGGCTCTGGGAGGCACGGCCCCCGTGGCCAAGGCCCAGGATCTGATCTTTCTGTCGACCCAGTTGCGGCCGATCGACGAGGCGCAGAAAGTGCGCGACGTGATTTTGAAGGGTGCGCCCAAAACCAGCTATGTGGTTGACGAGCCGTCACCGTTTACCGTGCGCATGAAAGCCGAGGTCGAGGCCAACAAGCACACGATCAGTCTGGTCGGCGCTTTGCATGGCGAATTGCAACCGCTGTTGCCGATGGGCGCGCTGGATGCCATCGATGATGTTGCCGCAAATCTGAAGGATCGCGGGATTCCCGCCGGTCTGATGGAGTTGGGCAAGCTCGGCACTTCAAAGCAGATGTATATTCCGTGGATGCAGGCCACCTATGTGATGGTGGTCAACAAAAAGGCCCTGCCTTTCCTGCCCGCAGGGGCCGATGTGAATGCGCTGACCTATCAGCAACTGGCTGAATGGGGCAAAGCGATGAACGAGAAAACCGGACAGCGCCGTCTCGGCTTCCCGGTTGGCCCCAAGGGTCTGTTCGCCCGCTTCCTGCAGGGCAATCTCTATCCTTCCTACACCGCTTCGATGGTGACCGAATACCGTTCGGCCGAGGCTGAAGCGATGTGGAACGATTTCAAGGCCGTCTGGGCACAATCCAACCCCAACTCAACCTCTTATGACTTCATGCAGGAGCCTTTGATGGCGGGTGAAGTCTGGGTGGCATGGGATCACATTGCCCGCGTCAAGGATGCCTTGCAACAGTCCCCGAATGACTATCTGGTGGTTGCCCCGCCAGCCGGTCCAAAGGGTCGCTCCTATATGCCGGTGATTGCAGGTCTGGCCATTGCCAAAGGCGCCCCCGACCGCAAGGGTGCGGCCGATCTGATCCTGCATCTGACCAAGCCGGAAACCCAGTTGATCACGGCTTCCGAAGTTGGCTTCTTCCCGGTGGTCAATGCCACTTTGCCTGCGACCTTGTCACCGGGTGTGAAACTGCTGGCCGAAGGCGTGGCCAAGACCCAGACAGCCAAGGATGCCGTAGTGGCTTTGTTGCCGGTCGGTCTGGGTGACAAGGGCGGCGAGTTCAACAAGGTCTATGTCGACACGTTCCAGCGCATTGTCCTGCGCAACGAGCCTGTCCGCGCCACGCTTGATGCGCAAGCCGACGTCATGCGTTCGATCATGGCGGCCACCAAGGCTCCTTGCTGGGCTCCCGACAAGGCCAGCGAAGGCGCTTGCCCTGTCAAATAAGGCTTGAACAAACCGGCACGCGGGCATGGTCCGCGTGCCACTTTCCCTCTTGAGGATATCAACACACCATGCCGACCTCACGCTGGTTGCCCTATATGCTGATTGCTCCGGCAAGTGTGTTTCTTGCGGTCTTTTTTGCTGTGCCGCTGGTCCAGACAATCGTGCTGTCGTTTGACGGCGGTACGGCGGGGTTTTTGGGCAATTACCAGCGGATGCTGAATGATCTGAATTTCAACGTCTCGATCCGCAACACCTTCATGCTGGTTCTGACGGTGGTGCCCCTGCAAATGATGCTGGCCATCGGCATGGGGCTGATGTTGCAGAAAATGCAGAAGGGCCGCGAATTGGTGTTGTGGATCTGGACCATCCCTTTGGGGGTCTCCGATCTGGCGGCGGGTCTGGTCTGGTTGGCGATCCTGCAGAATACCGGTTACCTCAACACGCTGTTGTTCCATATGGGGGTGATCGACAGCCCGACCGCCTGGTTGAATGCCGAAACGCCTGTCACGCTGTTTATCGCGGTGGTGGTGGCCGAAATCTGGCGGTCGACGGCGGTGGTTCTGGTGATCATTGTCGCCGGGTTGCAATTGATCCCCAAGGAGTTCGGCGAGGCCGCCGAAATTTTCGGTGCGGGGCGTTGGCAAAAATTCACCCGTGTCACATTGCCGATGCTCAAGCCCAGCCTGCAATCGGCCTTGATTTTGCGCACGGTGCTGGCCTTTGAGGTGTTTGCCGCTGTGTATGCAATCGGCGGCCGCAATATTCCGGTGCTGGTCGGCGAGGCCTATGTCTGGCAACGCGAAAACCAGAATTACAGTGTGGCGGCGGCCTATGCGGTGCTGATCATGGTGATCTCGCTGGCGGCGACGGCGGTCTATCTGCGGTTGTTGCGCGAAAAGCCGGAGGCACAGGCATGACAAAACCGTCAATCGGTTCCGTGAAAGGCTGGATTTATGGTTCGGGCGTGGCGGTGCTGTGCGTCTGGGTGCTTCTGCCGATCGGGTTGATCGGACTGGGGGCATTCGGGGGCCGTCCGGCTGTCTATCAATGGCCCAAAACCCTGTGGCCTGCCAGCCTGTCCCTCGATCAACTGGCGGTGTTTCTGAAAATCGACGGGGTCTGGAATGCCGCTCTCAATTCGGTGCTGGCGGCCAGCCTGACCATGGTGATGGCCCTGTTATTGGGCGCACCCGCCGGCTATGCGCTGGCGCGCTTTTCATTCAAGGGCGCGACGCTGTTCCGCCTGATGATCCTGCTGACCCGTGCTTTTCCGCTGGCGATATTGGCCCTGCCTTTGACGGTGCTGTTCATCCGTGTCGGCCTCTATGATACCGCTTTCGGCGTGTCTTTGGTGCATACCGCCTTGGCTTTGCCGTTTGCGGCCATGATCACCGCCAGCCTGTTTGCCGGTATTCCGCGCGAATTGGAGGAGGCGGCTTGGGTGTTCGGGTGTACCCGCTGGCAGGCCTTTGTCAAAGTCGTGTTGCCCCTGGCTCTGCCGGGCATGGCGGCGGCGGCGATTTTTGCCTTCGTGATTTCCTGGAACGAGGTGTTTGCCGCCTCGGTTCTGACGGTCCAGCAACGGACATTGACGGCCTATCTGCTGACAGTCCTGTCCGAATCTCCCCTGCATTACCGTTTTGCAGGCGGGTTCATCCTGATCGTGCCGTCGGTGGTGTTTATCTTTGCGGTGCGCCGCTATTTGTTCGCCCTCTGGGGCGTGACCAGCCGCTGAGGGAGGCGCAGAGCCATGGCAGCCATTACGATTGAAGGTGTCAGCAAGCGCTTCGGGGCCGCAATGGCACTCGAACATCTCGATCTGACCGTGACGGACGGGGAATTTGTTGCTTTGCTCGGTCCTTCGGGGTGCGGCAAGACCACTTTGTTGCGGATCATCGCCGGACTTGAAACGCGCAGTTCGGGGCGGGTGCTGATCGGCGATCAGGATGTCTCGGATCTGCCGCCCGCCAAGCGCGGTCTGGCAATGGTGTTCCAGAATTATGCGGTGTTTCCGCATCTGACGGTGTTTGAAAATGTCGCTTTCGGCCTGCGGATGCAAAAGCGTGACGAGGCGACCATCCAGCGGCAGGTCAAACGGGCCGCGGATTTGTTGCAGATCGGGCCTTATCTCGATCGCTATCCGGCCAAATTGTCGGGCGGCCAGCGCCAGCGTGTCGCCGTGGCGCGGGCTCTGGCGGTGGAACCGGCCGTCCTGCTGATGGACGAGCCTTTGTCCAATCTCGATGCCTTGTTGCGGCTCGAAATGCGGGCCGAATTGAAAAGCGTGCTGAAAGAGGCGGGCACGACCACGCTTTATGTCACCCATGACCAGACCGAAGCCATGGGTTTGGCCGACCGGATCGCGGTGATGTACAAAGGCGTGATCGAACAGATCGATACGCCGACCCGCATCTATTCCAAACCGTCGAGCACCTTTGTCGGCGGTTTTGTCGGCTCGCCGCCGATGAATTTCCTGTCTATGACAGCGTCCGCCGGCAGGTTGGCTTGCGCGGGTTTCTCCATGCCCTTGGCCCATGAAGGGCCGGTCTTGCTGGGTTTTCGCGGCGAGGATGTGGCATTGGTTAAGGCCGATCAGGGGCTTGGCTTCGAGGTCAGGGTGATCGAGCCGATGGGCTCGCATCTGTTGCTGACAGGCATGGTCAAGGGCGAGCGTGTCAGGGTTGTGGCCGCACCGCAGGCCGAGATTGAACGGGGCATGACACTCGGCTTGCAACTGGATGCGGCCCGCGTGGTGGTGATGGATACACAGACAGGGAAAGCGTTGTAAAAATGAGTGCGCACACACAGCCGATGACCCCGCAAGCCTGCACCGATCTTGCTTACGATATTTTGCGGCGCAATGACCGTGGTGGGTATACCGTGCCCAATCATTCGGTCTATCCGTTCCAGTGGAACTGGGATTCGGCCTTTGTCGCGATGGGCTTTGCGACCTTCGATTGCGCGCGCGCATGGCAGGAGCTTGAGACCCTGTTTGTCGGACAATGGCCCGATGGCATGGTGCCGAGCATTGTGTTCCATGCGCCTGCCGATCATTACTATCCCGGTCCATCGGCTTGGGGCACCCATCACCAGCCCCCCACCACAGGCATTACCCAGCCGCCTGTGGCCGCCACCGCGGCGCGGATGATTTTTGAGCTTGAGCCGGACCGGCAGGCCGCTTTGGTCCGGCTCGGTGCTGTCTTCGACAAGATCTTTGCCTCGCACCACTGGTGGCATACGATCCGCGATCCCGAGGCCAGCGGTCTGGTGACGGTGGTGCATCCATGGGAGACCGGCCGTGACAATTCACCCGATTGGGATGGTCCGCTATCGGCCATCATTCCCACTGTCGATGTGTCGGGCTTGCGCAAGGACAACAAGATTGTCGATCCGTCCGAGCGGCCGACCGATCTGTTCTACAACCGTGTGATGACGCTGGTCGAAGAGGCCAAAGCGTTGAACTGGGACGGGCTGTCGGTGGCCCGCCACCTGTCGATGCGGGTTTGCGATCTCGGCATCCAGTGCATTTTACTGCGGGCTGACCATGATCTGCTGGAGCTGGCCGGGATATTGGGCCGCAAGGCCGAAGCCCAGCAGTTGCAGGACTGGATTGCGCGCTCCACCAAAGCCTTTGCCCGCTTGAAAGCCGCCGACGGCACCTATCGTTCGCTTGACCTTGTGACGGGTGAACTCGCCCCTTGCGCAACCTCGGCCTCGTTCCTGCCGCTTTATGCCAAAGTGGCGAGCCGGCAGGAGGCCGATAGCCTGATGGCCTTGATGGCCGCATGGCAGGCCGACACCCCCTTCATGGTCCCCAGTTCCGACCCCCATCATGCCAGTTACGATGCACGGCGCTATTGGCGGGGACCGGTCTGGATTGTCGTCAACCGGATGATTGCCGACGGGCTGGCCCATTACGGTTTCGCGGAGGCCGCCGAAAGCCTGCGCCAGACCTCGGCCACCAGCATCATGACCCACGGCTTCAGGGAAGCCTTTGATCCGCGCAATGGCGATGGTCTGGGGGGGCGCGACTTCTCGTGGACCGCCGCCATGTGGCTGGAATGGGCGGGTCATCCCGCCCAAACCATGAAAGCCGATCTGGCCAAAATGACCTGATCCGCTCAGGGTTTCGGCAGGCCGGCCATGAATTTTTTCAGTTCCGGGGCCCATAATTGGGCCTGAGAGCCGGTCGTGCCGTGTCCGCGCGTGTCAGTGCTGGCCGGAATGAGATAGAGTCTGGCCCGCTTGATCTGTTTGATGCTGTTGACCATCAAGCCACTGGCGACAGGATTGCGTTCGTCATCGGCGGAATTGATGGCCAGCAAGCGGGCTTTGATTCGGCCCAATTGCGGTGACACATCGTAATCGGCCGAGGACTGCCACTGGTAGATAAAGTCGTTGGCATCGGCTGGCGCAGGGGCGGCAAGGGCTTTGTCAACCAGCGCATCGGCTTTCGCACGGGTAGGGGCCTGCCCCTGCCAACCCAAATCGCCGCCATTGGTGCCGGTGGCATAAAAGACATTGGCTAGGCGGGCCAGTTTGGGCTGGGTGGTGTAATGGCCGCCTTGATAGTCGGGATCGGCCTTGATGGTTTCGATCATCAACCGGCGCATCATCCAGTTGCGGCTGGCCATGGCTGTCGGTTGCGAGGCCAGCGGCACCAGGGCATCCATCATATCGGGATAGCGCACCCCCCAAACCCATGTATGCATGCCGCCCATCGAATTGCCGAGCACAAGGCGCAAATGCTTGATCCCCAAGCCTTCGGTGACCAGCCGGTATTGGGCATCGACCATATCGTCATAATTATAGGCGGGGAATTTGGCTTTCAGCCCGTCCGAAGGTTTCGATGATTTGCCTGCCCCCAGCGCATCCGGCAGGATGATGAAATAACGCTCAGAGTCCAGAGCCTGCCCTTTGCCGAACAACTGCCCGCCGAACCCCTCGCCGAGCATGTTCTGTGCTGATCCGGCCGTGCCGTGCAGAATCAGCACAGCCGGATTTTTAGGGTCGCCGATGGTTTTATAGGCGAGCTTGACCTCGTCCATCACCTCGCCGCTATGGATCTTGAAGGCGCGGGCGAGAAAGACCCCGTCTTTGGCGACCGGCCCATCGGCGGCCTGTGCCCCGATACCGGCGATACACAACACCATGGCGAGCATCAGCAATTGTTGCCATCTTGGCATGACCGTTCCCCCTCAAATGATTTTTCAACATGGATTGTCCTGAACAGCCTGATCACAGCATAGGGCCGCAGGATATTCAATCGGTTTGCGTTTGCCTTGCCTGCCGGTTTAAGGGATGATCGGATCAAGAAAGAACAATCATTCAGAGGTGAGGAAATGTTGCTCAAAGGGAAAACGGCTGTCATTTCGGGGGCGGCCAGCCGTCGCGGTATCGGGTTGGCCACGGCGCGCCTGTTTGCCGAACACGGAGCCCGTATTGCAATACTGGATCTTGACGGTGTGGCCGCACAGCAGGCGGCCGCTGAACTGGGAGCGGACCATATCGGGCTGGCCTGCGATGTCACCAATGCCGAAGCCTGCCGTCAGGCGGCCGACCAGGCCATCAAGGCATTCGGGCAGATCGATATTCTGATCAACAATGCCGGCATCACCCAGCCTGTGAAAACCATGGATATTACCGAAGCCGATTGGCACCGGATTCTGGATGTGAACCTGTCGGGGGTGCTCTATCTCTCGCAGGCCTTCATTCCGCATATGCGGTCGCGCAAACAGGGGTCGATTGCCTGCATGTCATCGGTCTCGGCCCAACGCGGTGGCGGTATTTTCGGTGGTCCGCATTATTCGGCCGCCAAAGCCGGTGTGCTGGGCTTGGCCAAGGCGATGGCGCGCGAATTGGGGAGCGACAATATCCGCGTCAATTGCATCACCCCCGGCCTGATCCAGACCGATATTACCGGCGACAAGCTGACCGACGAGATGCGTGCCGATATTATCAAGGGCATCCCGCTCAACCGTCTGGGCGAGGCGCGCGATGTGGCGGGGGCCTATCTGTTTCTGGCTTCCGACCTGTCGTCCTATTTGACCGGTACGGTGATCGATGTGAATGGCGGCATGCTCATCCATTGATGGGTTCGGTTTCATGCCCCGACAGGGCGTTGTTGAGCAGGAGAGAGATGTGGGCAATCTGAAAGGGCACAATCGTGATCTGGCCGAACGGGCCTATCGCGTGCGCCGCAATGCGGTATTGATGGGGGAAGTGCAGGGCCAAGGCTATATCGCGCAAGCGCTGGATATTGCCGATGTGCTGGCTGTCGCCTATTTCCACGCCATGACCTATCGGCCCGAAGATCCCGAATGGGAAGGGCGGGACCGTTTCCTGCTTTCGAACGGCCATTATGCCATCGCGCTTTATGCCGCATTGATCGAGGCGGGCATCATTCCCGCCGAGGAGCTGGACAGCTATGGCAGTGACGAGAGCCGCTTGCCGATGTCCGGCATGGCCTCCTATACGCCGGGCATGGAAATGTCGGGCGGTTCGCTCGGTGTCGGCATGTCGATTGCGGTGGGCATGGCTTTGGGCCTCAAACGCAAAAAGTCCAATGCCCGTGTCTATATCCTGTTCTCCGATGGCGAATTGGATGAAGGGGCAGTCTGGGAGGCGCTGATGTCGGCGGCCCATTACAAGCTCGACAATCTGATTGCCATTGTCGATGTCAACAACCAGCAGGCTGATGGTCCGTCCACGCAAGTGATGGCCTTCGAGCCATTGGTGCAGAAAATGGAAGCCTTCGGCTGGTTTACCCAGCGCATCGACGGCAATGATCTCGATGCGGTGGTCGGGGCTTTCGATACAGCCAAGGACAATGCGGAAGCCAAGCCGCGCATCATCATTGCCGATACGCTGATGGGCAAAGGGGTGCCGTTCCTCGAAGCGCGGGAGAAAAACCACTTTATCCGTGTCGATCCGCACGAATGGCAGTTGGCTCTGGCCGCACTGGAAGAAGGACGCCAATCATGACAAAGCCGGTGCCAAGCACTTCAAAACCGCGCCTGACCACCTCGGCGATGATCGCCTCGATTGCCTCCGAAGGACAGCGCACCCAAGCCGCGCCGTTCGGAACCGCTCTGGTCGAACTGGCCAAGACGCGGACCGATATTATCGGCATGACCGCCGATCTCGGCAAATATACCGATTTGCATCTGTTCGGGCAGGCCTATCCCGACCGCTATTACCAGATGGGCATGGCCGAACAGCTGTTGTTCGGTGCGGCCTCCGGTTTGGCCGCCGAAGGGTTTGTGCCGTTTGCAACCACCTATGCGGTGTTTGCGACACGGCGGGCCTATGATTTCATCCATCAGACCATTGCGGAGGAAGACCGCAATGTGAAAATCGTCTGCGCCTTGCCCGGTCTCACCTCCGGCTATGGACCAAGCCATCAGGCCGCCGAAGATCTGGCCTTGATGCGGGCCATGCCGAATATGACGGTGATCGATCCGTGCGATGCTTGCGAGATCACGCAGGTGGTTCCCGCCATGGCCGCCCATCAGGGACCGGTCTATATGCGCCTGTTGCGCGGGCAGGTGCCGCTGGTGCTTGACGAGTATAATTACACCTTCGAACTGGGCAAGGCCAAGGTCATTCGCGGGGGCCGCGACGTGCTGTTCATCTCGACGGGTCTGATGACCATGCGCGCCTTGGAAGCGGCCAAACATCTTGAAAGCGACAAAATCGATGTCGCGGTGTTGCATGTCCCGACCATCAAGCCGCTTGATACCGAAACGATCCTGAGAGAGGCCCGACAAACCGGACGCATGGTGGTGGTGGCGGAAAACCACACCATTGTCGGCGGCTTGGGCGAAGCGGTCGCCCGCCATATGATGTTGAACGGTGTGGCCGCACAATTCCGCCATATCGGCCTGCCGGACGAGTTTCTCGCCGCTGGTGCCTTGCCGACCCTGCATGACCGTTACGGCATTTCCACGCAGGCTCTGGTGGACCAGATCAAGGCATGGCAGGCCTGAAATAAACACGACTGACATGACAACGGGCGCAAGCAAGGATGCTTGCGCCCGTTTTGTTGCTCAGACCATCAATTCCACTTGGACAGATAGAACCGTGGCAGTTCATCCGGATAGGGGGTGAAGTTGAGGGTCTTGCTGTAGCCGTAAGTGGTCACATAGGTGTGCAGAGGCAACCAATAGGCTTGCTCGGTGGCGCGTTTGATGGCGGCCGCATAGGACTTCTTGCGGAATTCGGGGTCGATGCTTGATCCCGCCTCTTCCAGCATCCGCTTCATTTCAGGGTCGCGCGCATAGTCGTCACCGCCGAACGAGAAGAAGTTGGGCATGATGGCCGACACGTCATTGATCGAATAGGAGCCCCAGCTTGCCATATAAAGCGGGTTCTTGCCTTCCCATGACCGGGCCACAGCGGCCTGGATCTGCAACTGGCTCACCCGTGCATTGATGCCGACAGCCTGCAGATAGCCTTGCACAGAGGCCGTCCATTGCGGCAGGACATAGCTGACCAGTTCGGTCTCGAACCCGTTCGGAAAGCCTGCTTCGGCCAACAGGGCCTTGGCCTTTGCGGGGTCATAGTCATAGGTGGTGGCCGCGGTGCTGTCACAGCCGAATTGTCCGGGGTAGCACGGGGCCAAAGGCACACGTGATCCGCCCGTCACCAGCTTTTCGGCAATGGTTTTGCGGTCGATGGCATGGGCAATGGCCTGACGCACTTTCTGGTTGGTCAAAGGATTGCCCGCACCATAACGGCCCGCCGCATCCATCGAGAGATAGCCGATCCGCATTGATTCCTTGCGGGTGACCTGAAGGGTCGGCATTTTGGCGAGATTGTCGAATTGGTCGGGATTGACGTTCCAGATCCAGTCGACGCGCTGGGCCAGCAATTCGGTCATTTCGGTTGTGGCATCGGGCACAAAGCGCACATAGAGGGTCTTGATGGCCGGCTTGCCTTTGGGGCTTGCGGCCCAATAGCCTTCATACCGCTCGAACGTGATTTCCTTGCCTGCTTCCCACTTGCTGATGCGATAGGGACCGGACCCGATCGGAGCCTTGGCATAGCCATCCGCGCCGACCTTTTCGCGATAGGCTTTCGGATAGATCGGCACGACCAGCGCGAAATATTCGAGTGCGGCCGGATTGGGCTTTTTGAAAGTGACGCGCACACTGAGATCGCCGGTCTTTTCGGCCTTTTCGATCCAGTTGGTGTTGGTCGGCACCGAGACCTTGCTGTCGGCCGATGACACCAGATTGATGGTATAGACCACATCCTCGGCCGTCAGCGGACTGCCGTCATGGAAGGTCACACCGGAGCGCAGTTGGAAATCGATGGTCTTGTCATCCACCAATGTCCACGAGGTCGCCAGCAACGGCTTGATCGCGAAGCTGTCGGGATCACGATAGACCAGCATGTCCCAAGCCTGATGCGACATCACCACGCCGGTTCTGAGATTGTTGTAATAGGGATCGACATTGGTCAGGGCATCGCGCATGGCGATGCGCAGGGTGTCGCTGGATTTCTGGGCCTGCGCGCCCGACAGGCTTGCGCCCAACAAGGTGGCCCCGACGATAAGGCTGAAAACCGATTTTCTGAGCATGGCATGTCCTTCAAGACGAGGGTGAATGGATAAGATCAGAACAGATGGCATTCGACCATGCCCTGATCGGGCATGGAGCGGGTCGGTGGAGACAGGGTGGCGCATTGCGCTTGCGCTTTCAAGCAACGCGGATGGAAGCGGCAACCCGACGGGATATTGGCCGGATCGGGCATGATATCGCCCAAGCCGACATCGGGCAGGCCCAGCCCCGGCTCCGGTGTCAGCACGCTGGCGAGTAGGGCTTGGGTATAGGGATGGTGCGGCTCTTTGAACAGGCTCGCGGTGGTGTTGCGCTCGACCATCCGGCCCAGATACATCACCATCACATCTGTGGCGACATGTTCGACCACTGCCAGATTGTGGCTGATGAACACATAAGTGAGGTTGAGATCGCGGCGCAATTCGCCCAGCAGGTTCAAAATCTGTGCCTGGACCGACACATCCAGCGCCGAGGTCGGCTCGTCACACACGACAATGCGCGGTTCGAGGATCAGCGCGCGCGCAATCGCGACACGCTGGCGCTGGCCGCCCGAGAGTTGGGCAGGAAGGCGGCGGCCCTGCTCGGAGGACAGGCCGACCCGTTCCAGAATGGCCGCAGTCCGGCGCTCGATCTCGTGCGGCTCGAAACATCCTTGGGCGCGCAGGGGCAGGGCCACAATGTCCTGTATGCGGTGCTTGGGGTTGAGCGAGGAGAACGGATCCTGAAACACCGGCTGGATCAAGCGGGCGCGGGCGCGTCTGCCCATTTCCGACAGGCGTTGGCCATGCACGAATGCCTCGCCGGATGTCGGGTTTTGCAGGCCCAAAATCATCCGCGCCAAGGTGGTCTTGCCACAGCCTGACTCGCCGACAATGCCCAGCACGCCGCCTTCTTCGAGGGTGAAGCTGATCTGGTCGACCGCACGCACGTGCCGGGCAGGCTGGAACAAGCCGCCCTGCACATGGAAGGTGCAGGATAGATCTTTAAGCACCAGTGCGGGGGATGGGCTCATTGGCCTGCTCCCTGTGAGGGCGCAAGATGGCAATGGACGATATGGTCGGAGCCGAGCGCATGGCGCGGAACCGCTTGGGTGCAGACCTCCGAGGCTTGCGGGCAACGGAACCGGAACGCACAGCCGGAAAAACCGTCTTTCATCACCGGCACTGTGCCGGGAATGGACCCCAAAGCCTCGCCCGGCCTGATTTTGCCGGGCACCGGCACGCAGTCGATCAGGCCGCGGGTATAGGGATGGGCGGGATTGGCAAACAATTGCGCGGTGCGACCGGACTCGATCACCTCGCCCGCATACATCACCGACACATGGTCCGCCACCCGCGCCACAATGCCGAGATCATGGGTGATCAGCAAAATGCCCAAACCCAATTCCTGTTTCAATTCGGCCAGCAACCGCAAGATCTGGGCTTGGACGGTGACATCCAGCGCAGTGGTCGGCTCGTCGGCAATCAGCAATTCGGGATCGCACATCAACGCCATGGCAATCATCACCCGTTGCCGCAAACCGCCCGATAATTGATGCGGATATTGGCCAAGCCGCATATGCGGGGCGGTAATGCCCACCCGTTGCATCAGGGCAATCGCCCGTTGTTCGGCCTCATGTCGGGTGGTGGCGTGGTGGCGGCGCAACACCTCGATCATTTGCGAACCGATGGTGAAAGAGGGGTTGAGGCTGGTCATCGGCTCCTGGAAGATCATCGCCATGCGGTTGCCGCGCACATCCTCCATCTGCCGGTCCGAATAGGCTAGCATATCCTGCCCGTTGAACCGGATGGCTTGGGCATCGCGTCGGGCATTGCGGGCCAGCAGGTTCATAATGGCCAGTGCGGTCACGGATTTTCCACAACCCGATTCCCCGACGATGCAATGGGTCTCGCCTTTTTGCACCGTAAAGCTGGCATTGCGGACCGCCAAAGTCGGGCCAAAGCGTACGGCCAGATTGCGGACATCCAGGATCGGCGTCATTTGATCACCTGTGTGCCAAACGCCCGCCGCAATCCGTCACCCACCATATTCATGCCCAGCACCAGCGTAAACAGCGCCAGACCCGGGATCATGATCACCCATGCGCTGAAAAACATGTAGTCCTTGCCCTCGGCAATCATCAGCCCCCACGACGGCAAAGGCGGGGGGACACCGAGACCGAGAAACGACAAAGAGGCCTCCAGCAAAATGGCCAGTGCAATTTCCAGCGTGCAGACCACCAGCAAATGGCTTGAGATGTTGGGCAGGATCTCATGGCGCATGATGTCCAGCGGCGAACAGCCGGAACACCACGCCGCGTTGACATAATCGAGCGAGCGGATCTGCATGGTTGTGGCGCGTGCGACAACGGCAAAGCGGTCCCATAACAGCAGGCCCAACGTCGAAACAACCAGTGTCAGGCTCGATCCGATCAGCCCCACCACCGCCAGCGCCACCAGCACCACCGGAATCGACAGCCGGCAGGTGATCAGAAACAGCACGGCATCATCGATCCGCCCGCCGTAAAAACCGCCCAATACGCCCAGACTGGTGCCGATGAGACCGGATGTGATGACCGTCAAAACTCCGATAAACAGCGAGATGCGCGCGCCGTATAACAGGCGGGTCAGATAGTCGCGGCCCAACTGGTCGGTGCCGAGCCAATGCAGGCTTGAGCCGCCTTCCATCCAGACCGGCGGGATCAGGCGGGCGTTGAGGTTTTGCGCAAAGGCATCATGGCCCGTCAGCCAAGGCCCGATCACGGCCGCAACAAACACCAGTCCGACAATGGTAAGCCCGATGACAAAACTGATTTGTGTCAGACGCGGCATGCTCAAGCCCCCCTCAAACGCGGGTCAAGCAGGGCATTGAGAATATCCGATACCAGCGTCAAACCAATATAGATGCTGGCCAGCACCAGCACGACGGCTTGCACCACCGGAAAATCATTCTTCGAGATGCTTTCCCATGCCAGATAGCCGACACCATGCAGGGCGAACACCGTTTCGATCACAATCGAGCCACCCAGCATGAAACCAAGCTGGACAGCGGCAATCGACACCACCGGAATGGCCGCATTGCGCAAGGCATGTTTGAAAATAATACTCGAACGGCTCAGGCCCTTGGCCCGTGCGGTGCGGATGTAATCGGAGCCGAGCGCATCGATCATGCCCGAACGCATCAGGCGTGTCAGCGCGGGCACGGCCGTAAAGGCCAGCACAATGGCAGGCATCACAAAATGCTGCCAGCTTCCGGTCCCCGAAATCGGCAACCAGCCGAGTTGCAACCCGAACACGATCATCAGGATCAGTCCCAGCCAGAAACTCGGCATGGCTTGCCCGACCATCACCAGCAACAAGGCGGTGCGGTCAATCCAGGTGTTTTCATAAAGGGCCGCGATAATCCCCAGTGGCAACGAGATCATCAGGGCAAGGGCAAGGCCTGCAAAACCCAGTGTGAAGGTCACAGGCATTCTTTGCGCGATCAGCGTCGAGACTTTGTCTTTGAAGAAAAAGCTGTTGCCGAAATCGCCGGTCAGCGCGAGGCGGGTCCAGTCGAAAAACTGCACAAGCACCGGCCTGTCCAACCCGTAGGCTTTGCGGATCACCTCGACATCGGCTTGCGTCGAGCCCGGTCCGGCAATCGAGATCGCCAGATCACCCGACAGCCGCGTCAGCACAAACGCCATGGCCATCACCGTCAGCACAACGGACAAAGCAAGCAAAGCGCGGCGGAAGATGAATTGTGTCATGGCAGAAGGCTAGCATCCCGAAGGGTGGCTGTCCCGACAAAAAATGCCGGATCAGGGGAGATGATGTGGGCAAATGCCATGAATCAAGGCTGTGCCGTGTCGCTTTACAGGGCAGGTGCGTTTTCTCCCAAATCCCAATAGAGACCGGCCATCATGCCCAGCCCCTCGCGCGCGATGGCAACAGGAAGATGCTCGTTGGGAGCATGTTGCGAACAGCCCGGATAGGAGTGCGGCACCCAGATGGTGCGAAGACCCAGAATTTCCGAGAAAATGTCATTGGGCAACGAGCCGCCCAGATTGGGCAACAGGGCCGGTTTTTTGTTGGTGGTGCGGGCCAGCGAGACCAATGCCCATGTCACCCACGCATCATCGGGATCAAGGCGGGTGGCATGGAACACCTCGTCGCGGCTCTGGTTGACCGTGACCATCCCGAAACCGTGCCGGTCGAGATGGCGGCGCAAGGCGGGCAGAATATCCTCGACATCGATGCCGACCACAAACCGCAACTGGCACCGCGCCCAGGCTTTGGGCGGCACGGCATTGACCGGCGTTTCCGGGTTGCCCACCTTCATGGCCAGCACATCGAAGGAACACCAGCCGAACACCTGTTCGGCGGGGGTCAGATCCGGTTCGCCCCAATCGGGGTCGATGGTCGGGCCGTCACTGCCGCCGTCGATCTCGCAATCGACCAGCACCCGCCGGACCGCCGCAGGCAGTTCTTTGGGCACCCATTCATGGATGCGGATTTGGCCGGTGGGGGAGGTGATGCAGGCCAGCGCATGGGCCAGTTGGATGCCCGGATCCGAAAGAATACCGCCCCAATTGCCCGAATGGTGTCCACCCTCGCGGGCATCGATTTCGAGATCGAATGTCATGCCGCCGCGCGAGCCCAAAAAGATGGTCGGCCGGTCCTGATTGAGCCTTGGCCCGTCCGAGGCAATCAGCACGTCGGCCTTCAACAATTCCCCGTGTTCCATGCACAATTCGCGCAAGCCCGGCGAGCCCATTTCCTCGCCCATTTCGATCAGGTATTTGGCATTGAAACCGAGCCCGCCGCGCAATTCCAGCACACATTTCAAAGCCTGAAGATTGATCAGGTGCTGGCCCTTGTTGTCGACCACGCCACGCCCGTACCAGCGGTCTCCCACTTCTTTCAAGGTCCATGGCGACAGGCCCTCATGCCAGTCTTTATCCAGCCCCCTGATCACATCGCCGTGGCCATAGCCGAAAATGGTCGGCAGGCCTTCGGCCTCGAACCGTTCGGCAAACAGAAACGGCCCCTTGGCCTTGGGGTGGGTCAGGATCCGGCAGGAAAAGCCCATGCTTTCCAGTAAAGGGATCATTTCGGTGCTGATGTAGCGGGGCAATTCATCGGCCCGATCGGGGTTCTGGCTCTCGGTGGGGATCGCCACCAGTCGCGTCAGATCGGTTTTCATCAGGCCTGAGTCAAAATAGGCTTGGGCTTTGGCAACAGCTTGTTCTCTCGACATGGTCAACCCTTTGATCTACCCGCAACAAGGCCTTCAGGTTTGCATGATCACAGGGGCGCGTCACCCCGTCAATGGAATGGATCGGCCGTAATGCCCAGCAGAATGAGCGATGAAGGCGCTTGTCAGCACCGTTTAAATTTTTGAAACCGGCGGGGCCTGTCCGGCATGTCCTCGTCGGGAAACACCGCTTTCCAATCCGCTTCAACCACTTCGCCGACATAGAGGTCGCCATGCGAATCCAAAGCAATGGCGTGGGGCGAGATAAATTGTCCGGCTTCCGATCCCGCTCCCATGCCCCGGTCAAGCCGCGAGACGAGCTGGCTGTTGTGGTCCACAAAACTGATCCGCGCCCCGAGATTCGGGGTAAGGCGATTGACGGGTTGATAGGGTTTCAACTCGCCGACGATGCAACACGGGCATTGGCCCTGCACAATGGCCAGCCCGCTGGGCCGGTGCATGTTGTTGATCTGCGATTGGTAGCGGCCCTGGCCGTCAAAAATCTGGACGCGGTGGTTTTCGCGGTCGGCGACATAGACCCAGCCATCGGCATCACAACAGATGTTATGCGGAAGGTTGAACTCGCCCGGTCCCGATCCCGGCTTGCCCCATGACAGCAGGTGGTTGCCGGCCGGGTCGTATTTGTGGACAGCGGCATTGCCATAGCCATCGGAGACATAAATGTCGCCATTGGGCGCCAGCGCCGTATGGGTGCACCGGCAAAACGGTTCCCCGCTCATAAAGGGAGCCGGTTTGCCCTCGTTGCCGATCGACAGGAGCAATTTGCCATCCAGACTGAATTTGCGGACCGTATGATTGCCGTTGTCGGTCAGATAGATGCACTGGTCCGCCCCGATATGCGCGCCATGGGCATTGACGAACAGGCCGTGTCCCCAACTCGTTTTGAATTCGCCGTGCCGGTCGAGCACGACAACCGGATGCTGGCCACGATTGAACAGATAGACGTGATCCTTGTCATCCACCGCAATGCCGGCGACATCTTTCAGCTCGATCCCGGGCGGCAAATGGCCCCAATTCTCCAACGGACGATATGAAAAGGGGGGCGACCCCATCACCAAAGCCGGGCCATCTGGCTGTGTCATCCTGTCTCTCCCCTTCATGCCGCTTTGCATCGGACTTGAAAGGCAGTGGATATGCAAAATGCTTTGAAATCAAGCGGATGTTGGTTGAGAATTTCAATCATGAAAACATCAGGGATAACAGACCAGCCGCCAAGTTGGCGGGTGACAAGGCCGCTATATTTGTGAATACTCGATTTCCAGTAGGGATTTTTCGGCACATCAACCTGATCAAGGGCGGGACCAATGAAACTGATTGCAGTAATAAGTTTTTTTGTGATGCAGATGCTGGCGCTGTCGCCTCAGGCGCAAGCGCAGGACAGCTCAAGGCTTGATGCCATGATCAAGTCTGGCAAAATCAAGGTATGCTCGCCTGGCGATTACAAGCCGTTCTCACTGGCCAAAGCCGATGGCACATTCGAGGGCATCGATATCGATCTGATTGCCTCCGCCGCCAAGGCGCTGGGTGTCGAGGTCGAGATGGTGAAAACCTCATGGCCGAAATTGATGGATGACTTTCTGGC
This sequence comes from Hyphomicrobiales bacterium, assembly GCA_947455455.1. Taxonomy (GTDB): domain Bacteria; phylum Pseudomonadota; class Alphaproteobacteria; order Rhizobiales; family Beijerinckiaceae; genus CAIYZJ01. The sequence goes on along the minus strand of CANGOE010000002.1, from coordinate 40,120 downwards.
CGGTTGCGATGTCGCGGTTGGCGGTATTTCCGTGTCGACCGAGCGGGCCAAACGTGCAGGTTTCACCCAAGCCTATATGATTAACGGCAAGGCCCCCATTACCAAATGCGAGAATGTCTCCAAATTCCAGACCGTTGCCGATCTCAACAAAGCCAGCGTGACCGTGATCACCAATCCCGGCGGGAGCAATGAGCGATTTGTCCGCACGAATTTGCCTGCGGCCAAAGTCATTGTCTTCAATGACAACGTCACAATTTTCGACGAAATCCTGAAGGGCAATGCCGATGTCATGATCTCGGAGTCGATCGAGACGATCGTACAGCAAAAAATTCGTCCCGGCCTGTGCGCGGTCAATCCCGACAAGCCCCTCCAATATGGCGAAATGGGCTATATGTTGCCGAGAGGGGATATGGCGACAAAAGCATGGTTCGACACATGGCTCCATCTGGCCAAAGCCAGCGGTGAATATGACCGTATCGTCGAGAAGTGGATGAAGTAACCGATTGGCCCTTGCGGCCAACTCATCCCGATCAGCAAGAGCCGGGGCTGGCTTAGCCGTCCCGGTTCTTTCATTTCCTCCAGTCAGGTCAGATCCCCCGCAGATGCAAAATACCACCAGACCCCGTTGGCAGATCGTGCTGTTGTTGATGCTGATTGCCTGCACCTTCGGCAGTAACCACGTGTCGGCCCGTGTGGCGTTCGACCATGGCACCAGTGTGATGCTGGCGGTCATTGTGCGCTCGGCCTTTACGGCCTTTGCTTTGCTGGTCGCGCTGAAGCTGGAAGGTGTGGCATTGGCCCTGCCTGAAGGGGTCGGGTTGAAATTGCTGGCCACCGGCATTCTGCTGACGATCCAGAGCCTGTGCATCTATTCCGCTGTGTCGATGATACCGGTCGGACTTGCGCTTCTGACCTTCAATACCTTCCCGTTTATTTTTGCCTTGATGTCGTGGGGGATCGAGGGGCGCAGACCCTCCAACCGGACATTGCTGTTTATGCCGGTGGCTCTGCTGGGCTTGAGCCTCGCGCTCAATCTCTACGGTCTTTCGGCGCAAACCGATGCCGTTGTGATGTTGCGCGGGATCATGCTGGCGCTTGCGGCCGCCCTGTCCTTCGCAACGGTGATGATGGTGACCCAGCGCTGGTTGATCATTGTCGACAGCCGTGTCCGCAGTCTGTGCATGATGTCGATCATCGTGGTGCTGATGGGTGGTATCGGTATCGTGCAGGATGGCTTCACGCTTCCGCAGGACAACACCGGCTGGATTGCGCTGGCCTGTGTGTCGGTTCTCTATGCCATCGCGATCATCAGCTTTTTCGTGTTCATGCCGCGCTTCGGCATGCTCGACAATGCGGCGGTGATGAATTTCGAGCCTGTATCGGCCTTGCTGATGGGCTTTTTCATTCTGGATCAGGCCATCTCGCCCATGCAGGTGCTGGGGGTGTTTGTGGTTCTGACTGCGATGGTCGGGTTTGCTGTCCAGAAACGGGCTTGAGGGCGGCCGGCCGCTTTGGTCCTTGCCGCTTGCCCCTTGTTCCTTGCCCCTCGACCATCAAGACATCAACAGCTTGCCGCACAGCACGAACATCACCAGCGCAATCAGGCCGTCGATCCATTGCCAGATGCGGGGCTGTTCAAGCCATGGTTTGAGCAGGACAGCCCCCAAGCCGATGCTGAAAAACCACAGGAATGAGGCCGTCGACGCGCCGAAGGCAAAGGCACTGCGCTCGTCGATCGGGCGCGCATTTGCCACGCTTCCCACCAGAATGACGGTATCGAGATAGACATGCGGGTTTAAAAACGTGAAGCCGGCGCAGACCAGCAAGGACGATATCAATGTCGGGGCATCGGCCGCCTCGAAATCCGCCGCAACGGGCCTTAACGCGCGGCGCATTGCGGTAAGACCGAAATAAAACAGAAAGGCGGCGCCACCATAGGTCATGACCGATACAAACAGCGGCAGAGCCTCAGCAAGAGCGGACAAGCCGAACACGCCAGCCCAGATCAACAGGGTGTCCGAGAGCGCGCAAAACAGACAGATCCAGACAATATGACGGCCAAGCAGGCCCTGGCGGATCACAAAGGCATTTTGCGCGCCAATGGCCATAATCAGGCCGCCGCCCAACAAGAAGCCGTCAATCCCTGCCGAATGCATCCTCACCCATCCCCGCTGACCTGTTGACGCAAGCCATAGCGGATTGACTGGGAACCACCAAGCCGGAGGGCTTCAATTTTGAGAGCGGTTGGTTGTTCTGGAAGGGGGAAGCGCCCTTTATTGTGTGACATCCTCAAACTTGCCGCTGGCCAGGCTTTTGGCAATGGCCTCGAGGGTTGCGGCGACGTCAAGGGAGACTGCTTCGCTGGCTCCAGTCCAGCCTTGGCCGGTCCGGACCCAAGTCGCAAAACTTTCGGCTTCGAGTTTGAAGCCATCGGCCGCGCTGACGGTTGTTGTTTCAAAGCCGATTGTTTTGGGCACGCCGCGTTTGATGTTCAAATGCAGGCGGCCATCGGCGGGCGCATGGTTGGAATAATCGGTTTCGATCACCCCGTGACTGCCCACAATCAACGCTTTGCGATGGAAGGAGGCCGACATCGAGCACGAGATCTGGCCCAGTGTGCCCGAGGGGAACTCCAGAAGTGCCACCACCGTCTGGTCCACCTCCGTTTTGGTGTAGCGGCCGCTGGCGATGACGCGCAAGGGGCGCTCGCCCACCGCCAACCTGACCAATGATACGGCATAGGTGCCTGCGTCCAGCAACCCGCCGCCCGCCCTGTCGGGGCGCAGTCTGATATTGGCGGGATTGGCAATCGGGGTGCCGTCAGGGGCGACGATACCGAAGCCGAAGGCGGCGGAAACCGTCTGGATCGGGCCAATGACCCCTTCATTCAGCAGGTCATTCATGGTGATGGTTTGCGGCTGGGCCATATAGGGATAGGCCTCGGCCAGCTTGACCCCCGCTTCATGCGCGGCCCTGAACATGGATTGGACATCCGACAGGCCGACGGCAAGGGGCTTTTCGCACAAGACATGCTTGCCGGCTTGGGCCGCTTTGATGGCCCATTCGGCATGCAGATCATTGGGCAAAGGGATATAAACCGCTTCGATCGTCGGATCGGCCAGCATGGCTTCGTAGCTGGCATGGTGGTCGGGGATGCCATAGGTGCGGGCAAATTCGGCGGCCTTGGTGCCATCGCGCGAGGCGACGGCCTGCACTGTGACAAGCGGGGACTGTTTGACCCCGTCCATAAATTCCCGCGCGATATTGGCCGCTCCCAAAATACCGAAACGCAGGGGTGCGAAAGAGAGGGGGATACCCGACATTCGAGACTCCTTGTTGGTGTTCAATGCGTTGCAAGCCGGTCCGAAACATCTCGCGGGATCGCGTGAGGCTGACCATGTCGCACGATGGCGCTAGGGGATATTATCCTTGATGAAAATATCGATGCGGATCCGTTCCTGATCTTCCAGCACCGGCTCTCCCCAGCAATGGGCCAGCAACAGGCGTGCGGCAGAGCGGGCCTCATGGCCCGAATCCTGATTGATGACGGCATCCATCGTGCCCTGAAACAGGAAGCGTCTGGTATGGGGTGTCAGCTCGTGGCCGATCCAGACCACCTGACCGGCTTTGCCGCTTTCCGTCAGGGCTTGCGCAATCCCGCGATTGCCCGCACCCGCACTATAGAGGCCGATCAGGTCGGGGGTTTTGGCGATCATCTCCGTCACGAGATCTTTCGACAGTTCCAGATCATCGCGGCCTTCGACCACCGGCAACATTTTCAGATGCGGATAGTCATGCGCCAGCACCTGATTGAAGCCGAAATGGCGCTCGGCATGATCGCGCAGGGCCAGCGACCCGACCAGAATCCCGATCGAGCCTTCCTGCTTGTTGAGAAAACGTCCCATCAGGCTCGCCGCTGTCCGTCCGGCGGCCGGATTGTCAACGCCGACATAATGCAGGCGGCGTGAATAGGGCACATCCGAGACCAGCGTGATCACCGGAATTCCCCGCTGGACCAGATCATCAATCGCCACCCGCACGCGCGGATGATCAAGGGCTACGGTTGCGACACCGTGATAGGCTTCGTCGAGTTGATCCAGCGTCTGCGCCAGCGCTTCGGCATCGAACACATCGACCTCGATCATGTCGATGAACCCGCGCTGGCTGATGGCCCATTCGGCGGTGCGTTCGACCTGCTCGCGCAGTTGCATCATGAAACTGTTGGTGCCTGTCGGCAGGATGAACAGGAACCGGAAACTTTGATTGCGGGCCAGTCGGCGGGCCATAGGGTCGAGGCGATAGCCCAATTGGTCCATCGCCTCCTCAACCCGCCGTATCGTTTTTTCACGCACGCCATTGCGCCGGTTGACCACACGGTCAACCGTTGCCAGCGACACACCCGCACTGCGGGCGACATCCTGAAGCCGTGTTCGTTCAAACGATTGTTTGGCCCCTGCGGACATTAACGCGCCGCCCACAACAATCCGCGGATCATCATGGTCCTGATTTCGGGCACATCCAATTCATAGGCGCGGTGTCCAAGCGAGTTGAAGAACACTCTGCCTTGGCCGAACCGCTTTTTCCAGACAACCGGCATGACGACTCCATCGATCCACGGGCTGTGATCGCCTGTAAAGGTGGTGGTGGCAAGCACTTCATTGGCGGGATCCACATGCATGTAATATTGCTCCGAGCGATGCTCGAAACTCTCGATCCCCTGCATGATCGGGTCATCGGGACGGGTAATGTCGACCTTGTAGTCGATGATATTGCCCGGATGGGCCACCCATTGCCCGCCGCACATGAATTGGTAATCCACCGAATCCCGGAAGGCATCGCACATGCCGCCGTGATGGCCTGCGAGGCCGACACCGGATTTGACCACCTCGCACAGATGCAGGGCTTCCGGTTTTTCGATCTTCGCCATGGTGTAGATCGGCACGATCAGCGAATAGTCCATCAATGCGGGGTCGAGAAAAGCCGCCGTTTCCGTTTCGATCCGGACCTCGAACCCTTCTTTTTTGAGCCATTCGCGATAGATGGATGCACACAGATCAGGATCATGGCCGGGCCATCCTCCCCACACAATGAGAGCCTTACGCATCGCGGTATCCTTCCTTTAAATTCCAGTCTTAACAATCATGGGTTGTGATCGGGTGATCAATCGATGTGACCGTTCTTCATGCCTGCGGGCAACATGCTCGGGCGTTCGACGGTGGTTTCGAGCATGACGCGGCGGCCCTCATCCGACGAGATCTGGAAGGCTTCCATCGCCTCCAGAGCGTGCAGGGCCAAGGCACCGCTGGCGCGGTGCGGACGGTTATGGATGATCGCCGAAGCCATATCCGCCACCCCGATCGACCGGAATTCACCGTCGGTATGGGCATGGGTATGGGGTTGCACCTCCCATTCGCCGCCCGTGCGGGCCACCTGGACCTCGCCGCCGAAGCGGTTGGGGTCGGGCACAAGAATGGACCCTTCACTGCCGTAGATTTCGATCGGCGTATGCTTGTGCTTGGGTACGTCGAAGCTCATGGTGATCGAGATCACCGCGCCGCTTTCGAATTCGAGCTGGCCCGTCACATGCGTCGATACCTCGACCGGAATAACCGTGCCTTTCAAAGGCTCGCTGGTGATCAGCCGTTGCGCACGGGTGCGGGTGGCACTGCCCATCACCGAACGGATCGGACCCAGCAACTGGATCAGATTGGTGATGTAATAGGGCCCCATGTCGAGCATCGGTCCGCCGCCACGCAGGTAATAGAAACCGGGGGCAGGGTGCCAGCGTTCATGGCCGGGGCACATGAAAAAGGCCGACCCACCGATGGGTGTGCCGATGGCCCCGTCATCGATCAGCTTGCGGGCTGTCTGGTGGCCGCCACCCAGAAACGTGTCGGGTGCACAGCCGACACGCAGGTTCATTTCGGCGGCCAATTCCATCACCTTGCGCGCCTCGACCATGTTCACGCCCAACGGTTTTTCCGAATGGACATGTTTGCCCGCCCGCAACACAGCCAGACTGACGTCGGTATGGGCCAGCGGCACGGTCAGGTTCACGACAATCTCGATATCATCGCGTTTGAGCATGTCATCGACGCGCATGCCGGGCACCCCGAATTCCTTGCCGCGCTGTTGGGCCGGTTCGCTCCGCATGTCGGCGACAGCGCGCAATTCGATGTGGTCGAACTGCTTCATGGCGGTCATATAGGCCTTGCTGATCACACCACAGCCGATGACACCGATACCGATCTTTTTCATGAATTCCTCCTTGATGTTGATGTTGTGTCAGCCCTTGACCGCGCCCGAAGTCAGCCCTGCCACGATGTGCTTTTGGGCAAACAGAAACAGGATGATGGTCGGCAAAAGGGTGAGAGTGATGAAAGCCAGAATGAGATGCCATTCGGCGGAAAATTCGCCCTGATAGATCATGATGCCCATCGGCCAGGGATATTGACTATCCGAATTGAGCATCACCAAGGGCACGAGATAGGCGTTCCAGCTATGGACAAAGGTGATCGTGCCGACGGTCGCCAGAATGGGCCGCGACAGCGGCAGGGTGACATAGCGGAAAAAGTTGAGGTAACTGCAACCGTCAACCAAAGCGGCTTCCAGCAATTCTTCGGGAAGCTCCTTGAAAAACCGCCTGAGCAACAGGATGCTCATGGCCAGCGAAAAGGCCACTTGCGGCAGGATCACGCCGAGATAGTGGTCCAGCAGGCCCAGATCACGCACCTTGATGAACAAGGGCAAAATCGCCGTTGCGGCCGGAAACAGCAGGCCCATGGTGATGTAGTTGAGCATCATCGTGCGGCCGAAAAAGCTGATATGGGCAAATACGAAAGCGGCCATCGAGGCGGTGATCAGGGTCAGGATGACCGTCAGTGTCGAAATGATCAGCGAATTTTGCAACAGCTGCCAATAACGGCGCGACAGCAGGATATCGGTGTAATTCTTCCATTCCCATACCTGCGGCAGGCCGAACGGATTGGTGCGCAATTCACCCAGCGATTTGAAACCGCCCAGGACGGTTGCCACCAAAGGTGTGGCCACAAACAGCACCACGCCCAGCAAATACAGGGCTTTGAGAAAGGCGGCCCAATCCAGTCCGCTTTCGCTGAATGCTTCTTCAGTCTTCATCGCGCATGAACCATTTTTTATAGCTGAAGGCGAAGGTGACGCAGACCACGAACAGGATCACGCCGACCGCACTGCCAAAGCCGACACGCATCCGCATCACGCCGAAATTGTAGAGAAAGCTCACCATCGTATGCGAGGAATCCGCCGGACCACCCCGTGTCAGTGGCATGATCAGGTCGAACAGTTGCAACGAGCCGATAATGGCGAAAAAGATCGAGAGTTTGATGGTCGGGTAGAGCAGGGGAATGATGATGTGCCGCAAAATCTGCCAGCGGCTTGCCCCGTCCACGCGGGCCGCTTCGACAAGGTTTTTGTCCATACCCTGCAAGGCGGCAATGAACAGCATCATATGGAAGCCGAAATACTTCCAGACAATCACCAGCAGGATCGCCAGCATCGACGTGTCGGGGCTGGCCAGAAGATGGGGGGCCTGGGCATCGAAGTGTCGGTAAATGGCCGCCAGCAATCCGTAATCGCCGTCATAGATGAAGCTGAAGATCAGACCCGTGGCAATTTCTGCCAGAATATAGGGCATGAAAAACAGCATGCGCAACATGACCGCACCCTTGAAGGCGCGTGCCAGAATCAGCGCCAGCGACAGCGCCAATGGCAGTTGCACCAGCAAGGACACGACAATGATCAGCAGGTTGTTTTTGAAGGCGGTGCCGAAGGCCTTGTTGTCGAAGACAAAGCGGTAATTGTCCCAGCCGATCCAGTTTTTGGGCGAGCCGAAACCGTTCCAGTTGAAGCCGGAATACCACGCGGCCTCGCCGATCGGCATCACCACAAACACTGTAAACAACAGCAGAGCAGGGGGTAAAAACAGCAAAAGAGCCGATAATTTGCCGGCATCATAAGGTTTGCGGGGCATGATCATTGGGGTAACACAGGGTGCTTGATGGTCGCCGAGGGGATCATGTCCGGATTATCCGTTCTGCCGCGGGAGGTTTGCCGTGAGGCAGGCAAGCCCGGCCCTTGCGAAAAGGGCCGGGCTTGATGGTCAATTGCCCTGCTTGAAGGCATCCTGAATGGCTTTGGCGGCCTGTTTGGGTGTCATGGTGCCACCTGCCAGTTCGGCCGTCGCATCATTGACCACACGCCCGACCGAGGGACCGAGATCCTGGTCATAGAAGTTCTGGTGGTATTTCGAGGTTGCAATGTTCTGCGCGATATTGCGCATGAAGGGACTGCCCAGACCTGCTTCGGCTCCCTTGAAGGTCGGGATCAGGAAATTGCCCTGTGCCAGACGCTTCTGCACCGCATCCGAGATGAAGAATTTGACAAATTCCGCCGCCTCTTTCGGTGCGCCCTTGGTCACCAGCCAGCCATTGACACCGCCCAGCGTATCGGAGGCCTCGCCTTTGCCACCTGCGACAACGGGGAAGTTGAACCAGCCGATTTTGTCATCCGACAGGCCGGCTTTGTCCGCCGCCAAGGCGCGTTGCGTATGGTAGAAGGAGGAGATCGCCAAAATCATGGCCCCTTTGCCATCGCCGAAGGCACCAACGGCTTGCGGGTTTTTGAAGCCCAGAAAACCCTGCTGGAACGGTTGCAGATCAACCAACTGCTTGAAATGCTCGCCCGATTTCTGGAAAACATCCCCTTCGAAACCGCCATTCTCGCCTTTCAGAGCGGCATCAAATCCGGCTTTGCCGCCAAGCCGCACGGCCAGATGGGTCCAGTAGAAATGCAAGGGCCATTTATCCGCCCCGCCGACCACAATCGGGGTGACATTGGCGGCTTTCAGCTTTTTGACGGCATCCAGCAGATCGTCCCAGGTCGCAATCTTGGCCCCGTCAACGCCTGCCTTGGCAAACAGCTCCTTGTTATACATGAAGCCGACTTGCGAGACGGTGTGCGGCAATCCGTAAATCTTGTTGTCCACCGTAAAGGCTTTCACTGCCGCCGCCGACAGCTGGTCCTTGTAGGGGGTCACCTGAGCGGTGATGTCTTCGAGAACGCCGGCCTCGACCTGCGCCTTCAATACCCCGCCAGCCCAGCTATAGATGATATGGGGGCGGTCCTTGGATTGAAGCAGGGTCGGCGCCTTGGCCTTGTAAGCCTCGTTTTCGAGGAATTGCATCTCGATTTTCACGCCCGGATTCTTGGCCTCGAAATCGCGTGCCACCTCTTCCCAGATTTTGACCTGATTGGGATTGACCTCGATGTGGAGCCATTTGAGCGTGGTATCCGCCCAGGCCGTGCCGGCAAGGCAGGCCAATCCAACCGCAGAGCTCAATAAACGACGAAAGACAGTCATAACCCTTCACTCCCCATTGATGTTCTTTCGGGAAATGTGACATCAAAATTTGACGTACGCAACTCATTTATTTATGGTGCGGATCAAGACGCTTTTGCAAGATGCGTTCGTTGAGCGAATAGGATCGGGTCGGTTGGATGACAGCGTGCATTCCAAAATGGCTGTACCATGCCAATTCAACCGGTCCTGTGATGGAAGAGAGGTGAGAAGATGGCTGCGATTTATCCGGATCTGGCAGGTAAAATCGTTTATGTGACAGGCGGTGCATCGGGGATCGGCAAAGCGATTGTCGAGGCTTTCGCCGCACAAAAGGCGCATGTGATCTTTTTCGACATCAACGAGTCCGCCGGTCATGCATTGGCCAGCCAATTGGCCGCAGAACGGCTTTCAGCCCATTTCTTCAAGCTGGATCTGACCGATATTGATGCCCTGCAAGCCGGTTTCGCCGAGGCCAAGGCCCAGCATGGGCCGGTCAATATCCTGATCAACAACGCAGCACATGATGAGCGTCACCCAACCGAAACCGTCACGTCCGCCTATTGGGATGACCGGATTGCGGTGAATCTGAAGCACCAGTTTTTTGCCGCCCAGGCAGTCCTGCCCGATTTCATCGCCGCCAATGAGGGGGTGATCGTCAATTTCGGCTCGACCTCGTGGCTGGCCGGACAGGGCGGCATGGCGGCCTATTCGGCTTCCAAAGCGGGTGTCTTGGGACTGACACGCTCGCTGGCGCGTGATTATGGCCCCTATAATGTGCGTGTGAATGCCATTGCACCGGGCTGGATCATGACCGAGCGGCAGATCGAAAAATGGCTGACACCGGACGGCGAGCAGGAATTGCTCAAGCGCCAATGCCTCAAGCGCAAGCTGGTGCCCTCCGAAATCGCCCGTTTCACGGTGTTTCTGGCTTCCGAAGAAGCCTCCGCCTGTACGGCCCAGCAGTATATTGTGGATGGTGGTTGGGTCTGATCGATAGAGGGGCATTCGCCCCTTCTGTCCGGCATTGCCCTGTCTGACGGGCTTTGGTCCAAGGCCGAGACAGTGTCCGGCCCCCAGGCTGTTCGCCCGATAGGCCGGATGTGTAATCGGTTGCCGTCAGTTGATGGCTTTGATGCTGTTCATGATGGTGTTCAATTCTTTTTCTCTGGTTTTCTGCTCTTCTTCCGAGCCCCAGATGGTGATCAATGCGGCCCCTTTTCCGGCCATCACAAACACCTGATAGATCACGGTCGGCCCGTTTTCATCGGTGGCCTGATATTTGAAGGCTTTGGCAAACAGGCCGCCCAGCATGAGGTCTTCAACAATCGGGTTGGGTTTTAGCTGGATTTTATTGTCTTTCATCCAAGCATCATTGGAATTCGCCACTTTGTTGATGAGCTTGTCATTGATCATTTCAATGCTGAGATAGATATCGTCATTCGGCGATTTGGCTTCCCAGCCGAATTCTATCTCTCTCGGCTTCCAGCTGTCCGGAAGCACAATTGTTCCAATCGGATTTTTCTCTGGAAAGGCCAAATTTTTGGCAAGGGCAGGATGGTTCAACAGCAACAATGACAGAGCAAACGCAAGACAACGCACAAGCATAGGGACACCTTTGTGATGATGGGCTTTTTGCAATGAACGGTCAAACCGGATCGGTCAATAAGAAAAGCCATCCCTATAATGGCTTTTGCACCATCATTGTGCCCAATCCCGATCCATGGCGCAGTGTTCCCGTATTATGTCTATGCGATTACAGGTGACTGTCAGACCATCCCCTCTTCAACCTCATCGGTTGCGGCAAATGCGGCGCTGGTCATATTCGCTGTAATAGCAGTGACTGCGGCGACGAGTGCGGGTCATATCGGCGGCGACGGCCCCCACGGCCGCTCCGGCAACGCCCCCGATTATGGCTCCCTGTGGCGTGCCCGAGGCGGCACCGCCGATGAGGGCGCCACCCGCACCGCCGATCAGCGCACCCTGACCCATCCGCTCGTCTCTGGCACTCGCACAAGCTCCAAGACAAAGGCAGAGTGTGATCGCAATAAGACTGTTTTTCATTAGGTGCTCCGCAATTTATGGAAAATATGTCGAGCGCCTAGATTCAAATATCTATTTGGATGATCATATGAAAATCACGAATATTTAATTTGAATTGTTTGGTTTTCGATCAATTTTGTGCGTGTCATCGTCCTCCCGAAGCCATTGTGCGATAGGCGGCCAGAAACGGGTCAGGGTCTGGTGACCCATAAACAAAGCCAGATGTCCGCAAGGGGCGCGGGCCATGGTGATGGCTTCGGGCGGGGTGCCCACCAGTCCGATGGTGGCGCTAATTTGATCCAGTGACACAATATGATCGGTCTCGCCCGCCAGCAGGTAGATGGGACAAGTCACGGCACGCAAATCGACGCGCTGGTCCAGAGCATAAAGAGTGCCTTGCGCCAGCCGGTTGTCGCGGTAGAGCCAATGTACAACTTGCCAGAAATAGGGGGCTGGCAGATCAAGCAGGCGTTGGTCCCAGTTTTTCAGGGCTTTGATCGCCTGTGCGCGGATCTTCGGCGGGTGGGTGTTGGGGATTTGCAGGGCCTCGGCAATGTTCCTGTCCCGCTCCAGATCATAGGGCCAAAGCCAGCGGATATCGCCGCCCCGGACAATCTGCCGTGTCCATGTGGCCCATTGCCCCGTCCAGAAATCACAGGCCTGCGTGAAGCCAAAATCTGCAAGCCCGAGACCGCTCAGGCTCTGCGAGAATTCCTGTGCCCGGCGCAGGGCCACGGGCAGGTTGGCGTGGAAATCGACAGGCGCGCCGACCAAAACCAGCCGCCGGATTTTATTGGGAAACAGTGCCGCATAGATCAACGACAGCCAGCCCCCTTGGCACAGGCCGATCAGATTGGTGCGGCCGCCGTGATGGTCGACCATCCGGTCGAGCAGTGCGAGTTGCGTGCTGATGCTGTGATGCGCTGTTTCGGGTGTGGCAGAAACCCATTCGATCAGGCTCATCCTGTCAATGCCATTGGATTGCAATGTGTCCATCAGGCTGTAATGGGGTGCCAAATCGGCAAGGCCGGCATCGTGAAGCGCGAAAGGAGCCACAACCAGTGTGGCCGTTTTTTGTATCTGTGTTCTGTTTTGATAGGCGGGATTTGAATAATCGTGCGCAATAACCAAGGCAGGATCGGAAGTGACCCGTTGATCGGGGCTAAAGAATGATCGTTTTGTCATTGTGTAATTCGTAATAATTGTTTTGAAAATCCTGATCGGCGATGATCACCGGATAGTTGTTTTTGAAATTGAAGTGCTTGGTAATATCGATCTGGTGGGAAATAAAATTGACATCGCGGAATTTGAGCGAGGACCTCAACACAATCAATGGATTGTCGGAATTAAAACTGGCTCTGGTGACCAGATTGTTGACACTGAAACAGACAACGGGACGTTCCTGCAAGAAGGTCACAATGCCGGCAGGGTCCACATCAATGGAGAATGAAATTTTGGGACTGACGTCGTCGATATAGTATCCCAGCAATCTGTTTTTGGCTTTGAACATGAAGATGGGAAGCCGTGTTTCCTGATCCTCCAGTCCTGTATAGCCGCCGCTTGTATCCAGGATATATTCTACATTCGAGCGGCCTGTCATGATCGATGAAAACAGGAACGCATGCGAGAAATCCGCTCTGGCGATGCACGGCTCTTGCAATCCGTCATCAAGCATTTGCGCCAATATATCATCGCAATAACTTTCAGAGGATGGCTCCGACGTAATAATCCGCGAGACATTCGGAATTTTTGCGCCGGCTATATGTTCAATATTGTCAAAATAGTGTGCCATATAAACCTCCTCCATGGTGTCAGGGGCATGCCATTGGATGTCGATTTTGAAAGCGTAACTATTCAGATGAAAATCTGATATTTAAAAAGTCAAAATGGATATTAATTGCTGTAAAATAAACGAAATATATTGCATTAAATTTTATTTTTTGATCATTTTATTTATAAAGTGATTCATATCTTCTATCGTATTTTTTGTAATGTCTTTGTTGATTTCAGTAACATTCCTGTGTTTGAAATCCACGGCGGTGGCCTGCCTCAACAGGGCCAGCGATTTGGGCGGGGCGATCATGATGATGGCCGCATCGATATGGGCCTGTGCATAGGCTATGAATGATTTGGCGAGCGTTTGGATGAAACGCATTTTCTCCTGATCGTGATAATTGGTGGTCGCAACCGCACTGCCGGGGCCGACCTTGTTGCTGGTGCGCCCGGGTGGACTGCTGCCCAATTGATGGGATGTGGCCGCAAGATCGTTGTGGAATTCCTGCTCGAGATGCAGTGGTTGGTTTCCCTGATTGCGCATGATCAGGCCGCGTTTGGCGTCGCAGACAAGGATGATATGACTGGTATCGAGCATGGTTTTATCCTCCGGTGATGATGGCAGGGGGCAATGGTTCTCTCAGGCACGGGAGGCCTGGCCTGTTTTCTTTTCCCATTCGAAGGCATGCCGGACGAGCGTGGCCAGATTGTCATTGCGCGGCACCCAATCCAGCGTCGTGCGCAACTTGCTGGCATTGGCGACCAGCGAGGCCGGATCACCGGCGCGTTTGTCCACCAGACGCACCGGAAAATTGCATCCCGACACCAGTTTGACGGTTTCGATGACATCGAACACCGAGGCACCGCGCCCGTAACCGCAATTGATGACGGTGTTGGGATTGCCTTTTTGCAGATAATCCAGAGCCCGGTAATGGGCATCCACCAGATCGGTCACATGGATGTAATCGCGCACGCAGGAGCCGTCCTCGGTCGGGTAATCCGTGCCATAGACCAGCAATTCGGATCGTCTGCCCAGAGCGGCCTCGCAGGCGACCTTGATCAGATGGGTGGCGTTGCGGGTCGATTGTCCGGTCCGGCCCAGCGGATCGGCTCCGGCCACGTTGAAATAGCGCAAAATCGCGTAGCGCAACCCGTGCGCCCGGGCCGCATCCTCCAGCATCCATTCCACCATCAATTTGGAACGGCCATAGGGGGAGGCGGGGTTTTTGGCGCTCTCCTCGGTCACCACCGGGTCCTGGCTGTCGCCATAGACTGCGGCGGTCGAGGAAAAGATGAAATGTTTCACGCCGTGTTTGACGGCCAGTGCAATCAGCGTGCGGGATTTGGCGGTATTGTCGCGGTAATAATCGAGCGGAAAGGCCACGCTTTCGGGCACCACGATCTTGGCGGCAAAATGGATGATGGCCGTGATCTGATGGTCGCGCAGAATACGTTCGACCGCGCCTTCATCGGCGATATCGGCAACCACAAGGCGCATATTGCGCGGCACATGATTGATGTTGCCGGTCGACAGATCATCAAGAATGACAGCATCCTGATGGTTGTCATGCATCAGCCAGCTCATGTGACTGCCGATATAACCCGCGCCGCCCGTGATCAGGATTGTCATGGTTTTTCCTTTCAATGGCTATGAAATCTGGAGCTTGGAAAACTGGGCTTGGAAATCGGGGGTTCAATTGCGTGCGTAGTCATCCGCGAGGCGGACGATGTCGCTCTCGTCAAGAATGTCGCCTTGTTGCAACTCCAGTATGACCAGATCGGTCAGCCCGATATTGGAAAGCCGATGGCGGGCCAGTAACGGGATCTCCACATGGTGGCGGGCTTCCAGCACGCTTGTCTGGCCGTTGATTTCAACCTTCGCGATTCCCTCGATGACCAGCCAATGCTCGCTTCGGTGGTGGTGATATTGCAGGGACAGGCGCTGGCCGGGTTTGACCTTGATTTTTTTGACGCAAAAGCCCGCTCCGCTATCGAGCACGGTCCAATAGCCCCACGGACGCATGCCGGTTTCAAAAGGCGTGTAATGATTGGTTCTGATCGCTTGCGCCATGGCGGGAGGACTCCTTGTTTCACACTGAGGGGGAGGCGATGGACATGGGAGAATGGGCCTGTGCATCGCGGGCTATGGCCAGAAAGGCCGCATAGGTCAGAATGCTCGGATGGGCGGCAATGCCGACTTCGGCCAAACCGAGAAAGAAAATGTAAATGCCGATATGGCTTGAAAGCATCCGGGTGCTGTTGACCCCTTGTTTGGCAATCGCAAAATGCCAATAGGTGAAGGGGATCGTGCCGACGATTCCGAGGGTTAGCAACGACTGCAACCACATATTATGCGCGCCGACGGCGGCATCCGGCTGTCCCCACCAATCAATGCTGAGCACGGTTTGGGCGGTGTTGAAGCCGTGTCCCAACAAAGGCGCTTGCAGGATTTTGTCCCAGACAAAGCCCCATAATTCGGTGCGGCCTGTCATGGTCAGAATTTCCGATCCGTCACCGCCTCTGCTCATGCTGGCCAACAGATTGGCAGGCAAAGCCACAAGGCCGGTCGCCATCAGAACCATGAACGTCCCCACCAAAAGGGTTCCCGCCCAGACCATGGGGCCAAGGACATGGCGCGTTTGAAACAGAGCGGGAATGGCAAAAGCGGCGACAATCGCAATCAGCGATGTCCGACTGCCCGTCAGCGCAATCACGATAAATCCGGCCAGCCCAAGCCCGATCGCCAAGCGCCGTTTGTCGCGGACCAAGGCCAAAGGAATGGCAAGGCAGATGAAGGAGGCAATTTCTTTGGCCAAGACATTTGGATGACTGGCTACACCGGCCAATCGGGCAGTCTCCTCATCCCCCAGCGAGTGCGCCCATGATATGCTGGGCAGAAACAACCCCGCCACCCCGTTCAAAGCCAGATAAAGGATCATTGATGCCGCAATGGTTTTGAAAAAAAGCTCCTCAGGCAATTCTGCGGCAATCGCACAGCAAAACAGCAGGCTGGCTACAAGGCTCAGGCCGCCTGCCGCCGTATAGGCCGGTGTCGGGGACCACAGGGTTGACAGCGAGGCCAGCAGGCTGAACAGCAAAAACGCGCCGACAAGCCGATTGCCCAGCAGATGCTTGTAATGCGGCCAGCGTGCCGCCGCCACAAGGCCCATCGCCAGCCACAGCACCAGTTTCAAGCCCTTTTGGGCATCCAGATTGGTGGATTCGCTCAAATCGCGTTCGATAAAACTGATATTCGGCACAATCAGTGCAAAAGCGGTCATCAAGGACAGCGCCCAGATGCGGCCTGAAGCCGCTTGAACCAGAAACCAGATCCCGAAAGCCGCCGTCGACAGGCCGAGCGGGACCAGCAGGGCCATATGATCGAACAGGAGTACACTCACAAGCCAGCCAAGGCCTGCCGCAAGGATCAGGCCGATCAACCCCCATGTCTGCAAAGGGGCTGTCACCAGTGACAGGACATTCTGCGTTGTTTTGGACATAGGCGCTGGCTCCTGCAGGCAAAGTGGGATGCATCGGGACCGAGGCATCAAGGGATTGAGACAGGTGCTATTGGGTATTGGCGCTGGCGGCCTTATGATTGATCATCACATCGAGCAGATCGCCGGGTTGGATCTGCGTATCGGGATCGGCTGTCATCATGGTCGTTGTGCCGTTGACCACCCGATAGATGAGGATGTCGGGTGTCGCATCGCGGCCCATCTGCGATTTGACAGCCCCCGCATAAAGCAGTTTTTCTTGTGTGGCTTTCAGCTCCAGCCGGACCTTTTCACGG
This sequence comes from Hyphomicrobiales bacterium, assembly GCA_947455455.1. GTDB lineage: Bacteria > Pseudomonadota > Alphaproteobacteria > Rhizobiales > Beijerinckiaceae > CAIYZJ01. Next base: position 23,138 of record CANGOE010000002.1, on the reverse strand, counting down.
GTGATGGTGACCTCCTCGAAAGCGTGATTGAGATCGGAGGTCCGCTCGCCCTTCATCCGGTCGAATTCACGTTCGGCACTGGCAAATTCGGCTTGGGCTTGGGCCAGTTTCGAGCGGTTTTCAATTTCCTGGGCCTTGATCTGCGCCAGACCCCTCCGCTCCTCGGCTCCGCGATTGACGGGTGTGATCCCCTTGGCGACATTGTCGGCGACGCGCTCAACGGCTGTGGCCTGATAGGTCAAGGCTTCGCTTTGTTGGAGTAATCCGAGCGAGAGATCGGCCATATTGCTTTTGATCTGGTTGATCCGGTCCTGCTGGAACGAGACGCGCATGGTCCATTCCTGCAAGCGGGCTTTGAGGGCGCGTTGTTCGGCCTGTACAATGTCTACCACCACCGATGGAGCGACATGCGGAGGCAGGGAGGACGCGGGCAGATCGAAGCTGGTCCGGTCTGCCAGTTCGGCCTCGATGCTGGCGGCACGAGCTTCGATTTTGACCAGATCCAGCCATTGCGACTGCTGGCGGGCCCGTAATTCGGGGGTGACCATCAAGGGATTGTCGGTGCGAAAATGCACCACGTCGAACCCGCCGGCCAGCGCGATGGCGTGACGTACGGCCAATCCTTTGCGATAGGGGATCGCGCCGGGGCGGGACACATCGCCGCTGATATAGAAGGGGCGGTGCTCGGCAATTTCCACCGTCACTTGCGGGTTCTGGATCACCTGCAACTGCATCAGATTGGTCACAATCGACTGGCGCAATTCGGCCAGTGACAGGCCCGATACATGCAACGCCCCGATAAAGGGCAGGGCCAGATCGCCATCGACATTGACGGTGGCACGGCGTTTGAATTCGGCAATGCCATAGATATCGATGTCGATGATATCACCGGTATCCAGCCGATAGTTGGTCGGTGCGGCTTTCAGCGGTGCGGGTCCGGTCAATGTCCCCCCTATCACACAGACCAGTGACCAGAGCAGGGCTTTTTTGGCGGTGGAGCGTGTGAAAGTCATCATTGTGGCACCTCTTGGTCAGTGTTGAATTGGTAAGCGCGGATGTGTTGAACCTGCAGGGCCGAGGGAAAGACTGTGGAGGCATCGGGAGGCCCCGGCCATGTGCCGCCGACGGCCAGATTGACGATCATGCTCATCGGTTTGTGTAATTCCGCCGGTGTCGGGATTTGGGCGACCTGCTGGCCGTCAAAGGTCCAGATGATCTCCTTTGGGTTCCATTCCACCCCGTAATCATGGAAATCGAGCGACAGATCGGGCGTATGGATGCGGAATTGCGAGGTTTCGCTGAGCTTGTCCTGCCAGCGATGGGTGAAGCGGTTGGCTTGCGGTGTCATATGCACCGTCGCCCAATAGCCCTCGAGCAGGTGGCCATGCACTTCGAACACATCGATTTCCGGCGGCCACGACTGATCGGCCGGAACGAGCCAGAAGGCAGGCCACAAACCGCGACCGCGCGGCATTTTGGCGCGGATTTCGAAATAGCCATAGGTTTGCTGGAAAGCGGGCTGGCTATAGAGCATGCCTGAGGCATAATCGAGCCCCAATGCCAGCCGTTTGTCCTGCCGCTGAAGCGGACGTGCAGAGATGGACAGGCCGTCACCCACGCTGAAGGGATCATAGTGGCTCAAGGGGTCGTCCGAGCGCGGGTCGATGTAAAATTCCCGCTCTTTATTGGTGACGATCGTGCGGCGGCCATCGGGGAAATGCGGTAACCAGTGGCCCGTATGGCCATCCCACAGGCTGAGGGTTTTGAAATCATCCTCGAAGGTCAATCGGCTCGTTTCGGGGCGGTGATAGGGCTTTGCGGGCTCCGTCCGTGCGCGTGTAACTCCGGCTGTCATCATCACCAGCAACAGGCCCATCAGGACCAGAACATTCAGGCACAAGACACGGCTGAACACACCGATCCGCACCAAGAGGGCCAGTTGCACGCCAGCCAGCAGGGCGGCATTGGCCACCAAGGCCCAGGCCTGCCCTTCAATACCACCCAGACGTTGCCCCAGCGCCATCATCGGCACGAGGCAGACCAATACGGGCAAAAAAAGGATAGCCGCATCGCGCAGGATATGGCGCGACAGGCTCATGGTCAGCGGCAGGGTCCAGCCGACAAGGGCGAGGGGCAGACCCGACAAGGAAACAGCCAGACTGGCGGCCAGAGCCGGATAATAATGGGGAAACAACCGTTCGATCAGCGGATCGGCATAGGCAATGGCCACACCTGTCACGCCTGTGACCAGCAGGCTCAGGATCAACAGATCCCGCGCCATCATGCGGCTGGCTTGCGGCAGGGATTGGCTGGCGGCCCGCAAAATCTGCGGATAGCGCATCTGGCTGATATTGGCGATCAGGCCGGTCCCGATCAGGACGAAACTCGATCCGAAGGCCAGCAGGCCGAATTCGGTCCCATTGGCCGACAGGCTCCACGAAATCCAGCGGCCCGCGACCAGATAGACCAGCCATAAGCCGTTAAAGGCGAACAGGGGCAATCCGGCTTTCAGCGTCTGGATCAGACGCGCACCGCGCAACGGTTGCGGACGCACCACAAGGGCGGCCAGACCGAGATACCACACGGCCAGAGCCGCAAAACAACCGCTGACACCGCCCAGCATCAGGCCGGCCAAACGCGGCAAGGTCATCCCGAATTGCATCAGCAGGGCTGTGCGGATGAAGGCCTGCGGCTGTGCGTTGGTGCGGTAGAACGAGACCAGACCATTATTGGCCATGAAGGCGGCGGCGGCGACAATGGCGCAACCTGTTGCCAGTGGCGGCAAGGCATGGGTCCACCAGACAGTTGCAACCGCCAGTGGCGCGATCACCCCCGCAGTCACCAGCGCGACACACCAGCGCAGGGCCAGAATGTCATCCTGCCCGTTCTCGCGGGCCACAGGGTTGGAGGCCTCCTGCACCATGCGGCGGTCAGCCAGTTGGGACATGCCGAGATCACAGGCGGCCAGAAGCTGTAATACGGTCGAGACCAGTGCAAAGGCTCCGAACCCGACCGGATCGAGCAATAACGGTGCAAGCAAGGAGGTTCCGGCACCGGCCAGTGTCAGTCCCGTTGTCAAGAGACCGAAACCGGCAGGGCGGAACAGCCAGCCCGGCAACAGGGTGGCCGCACCCGGTCCGATGGCCGATTGAGGGGTGCCGAGCGCGGACATTATTCGTATTCCGCAATCAGTTTGCGGGACACGACATCGCGCGCAATTGCACCCATGCGCTGGGCAATCGGTCCCCAGCCCAGTTCCTGTTCGGCATAGGCCATCGCGCCAGCCGAGCAGTGGGCATAGAGTGCGTGGTCGTCGATCAAACGGCGGATGGCTGTTGCCACGCCATTCGCGCAGGCGGTGGGCGCGATCACGCCGGTCGTGCCGTCGATGATCTGTTCGGTCAAGCCGCCTACGGGTGTGGCCACCATCGGCATGCCTGCGGTTGCCGCCGATGCGGCAACGCCCGATTGGCTGGCCTCGCGATAGGGCATGACCATCACATCATTGCGCGCCAGCGCGGCACCGATATCGGCCTCGTCGACCCATTGATTGATCAGGGTGACGCCGGACAATCCGTCCAATTGTTCGGCATAGGGGCTGATATCGCCCGATCCCATCACTTCCAGTGAGACATTGGCCCCTTGCTGTTGCAAAAGCCGATAGGCCCCAAGCAACAGATCAAGCCCCTTATAGGCCACGATCCGGCCCAAAAACAGCAGGCGGGTCGGGCGGCTGTGATCCAGATGACGTTGCATTTTCACGCCGAATTCAAACGCCCCATGCGGCAAGGTCCAGATCCGGTCTGCGGAAATGGCGTGTCGGGCCATCACTTGCTGTTTGACATGGTCGGACAGCACGATCAGCCCGTCAGCGGCCACCATTTCGCGGCGCATGGTGAGGTGGCGGAGCGGATAGCTGTCGCCGGGATGCGGCGTGGCATCATGCACCACCAGAATGAAAGGCAGTTGCATGGTGCGGATCACCCCGAACACGGCCGCATCCCAGATGGCAGGCATGGTGCAGACCACCAGATCGATCTGGTGTCGGGCGATAAATTCCTTGAATTGCTGGCCGATCTGCGCCAGCCCTGTCAGCCCGTAAAGCGCGGCCAGTTTGCCCGTCATGGTCGCTTTGTTGCCTTTGAAGGTTGTGATTTCGCACAGCGGCAAAGGCTCGCCGAGGGACCGGACCAGATCCGCCAATTCGCAATCGGCCACCGCCGATACATAGCAATCGATGTCCCCGATCTGTTGGGCGGCGCGCACCAGTTCGAAGGTGAATTTCGAACCCGCCCCGCCGCGCCCCCAATGCCAGAACAGAACGCGCAGGCGGTGACGGGGTTCAGCCAGCAGGGATTGGAAAGAGCGGGCCACTTCGGTGTCCATGCATTCGGTCATGCCGTTTGCTCCCGATTTGAGTGGCATGTCGCGGGTGGGATCGCGCCGTCGGGATCGAGAGCGGGATTGATCGCTTTGCCCCCTTTGCGCAATGCCATGGCTGTGCGGCGCAACGAGCGGGCAAAAGCCCTTGGGCGCATTGCGGCCAAGCCTCCCGCGGCTGAGGCGACAAACAGCGTGCCGATCAGGGCCATCCAGCCATTGGGAGTGGCAGGCTTCAAGGGTTCTTCGGCCACGGCCACAATATCGGCATCGGGTTGCATGGCTCTGGTGCGTCCAAGCTGGTTGTTGAGCTTGGCCAACGTCTCGTTGAGGGAGGTTTCGTTCGATTGGGCGGTGCGTCGCAATTCATCAAGATGCATTTCGTTGATCCGGCGCGTCACCATTTCGGCCCGGACGGTTTCGATCTCGTTTTGCAACCGCTCCTTGCGGGTCTGCCAGATTTTGGCCTCGTGTTCAGCCGTGCTGATGATGCGGACGGCTTCATCTTCGATGGTTGATTTGAGACTGCTGGTCTCTGTCGCCAAAGCCGCAGGCTTGGCATAGACGACTGCCAGCATGTCACGCGCCCGTTGCACCTGTTGGGATGCCACCACTTCGGGGGCATTGAGCAAAGTGCCGGCCCATTGCATCTGGCCGAGCGCTTCGGCGCGGACCTGTGACTCGATACTGCGGGCGCGGGCTTGTGCCAGTTCAGTGCTGAGCGAATTGAGCTGGCCTTGCAAATCGGACCCGTCGGCCCGGTCACTGATACCGTTCAAGGCCATGAAATCACGTACACCGATTTGGGCCGCTTGATAGCTGGCCTGCAGTTGGGCGACGCGTTCTTCCAGCCTGCGCGTTTGGGCCTGGATGCCCTCCTGCTTGCGGGCAATCTGGTCTTCGAGATAGGTCGAAACCAGTGCATTGGTAATTTTGGCGGCATAAACGGGGTCGGGGTGCCAGAAATTGACCTTCAACGTATAGGATCGCCGCTCGCGGACCACTGAAATGCGCTCGCGCAGGGCTTCCATCACCTGTACGGGTTCTGCTTTGCTCCAGAACAGGCCGCCGTGATGGAACGCCTTGTCCTCCAGCAGACCGAGCTGGTTGATCACGCGATGGATGATAACGGGTGAGGACAGGCGGTCGATTTCCGACTGGATCGCGCCGTCATCCAGAATACCTTGCCGCAAACCGACCTGTGCATCCTCCTGCTCGGTCTGGTGCAGGATGACCGACGAGGTTGTGGCATAGCGGCGCGGCAACATCGGCCAGGCCAGAGCCACACACAGCATCACGATGCTGAAGCCGGTTGCAAATCGGGTGTAGCGGTTCTTTTTCGATTTGGTTTCGACCAGTCCCAGCAGGTCCATCACTTTGGCCTGTGTGGCCTTGACCGGCGGAATGGCCCATGCACGCCAGCGATCGGGCTGTAGCCAAGGGGTAGGGGACACATTGTCATTGTGGCTTTTGGGCTCGGACAGGCCGGTGCGGGCAATGGAATAGGCATATTGCCGCAAAGGACCCGATAGCATCCGGAACAGCATGTAGAGTCCGGTTGTGGTCAGAAATTCATGGGTTTTGAGAAAACCCCGTTTCCAACATTCAAACCGGAACGACATTTCGGTCAGGCAATAGTTTAACCCGCCACGGCGGCCATAAAGATCAAGGCTGGTGCGGACCTTCAACAGGATTTTCGGTAAAACGTGGATTTTGTAGCCGGATTGGACCAGCCGCATGAACAGATCGTAATCTTCCAGATAGGCAAAGCGGCTCCTATAGCCGTCCAGCGCCCTCAAAGCAGTCGCTTTGACCATGATGGTGGGATGGATGATCACATTGCGCCAGCGCAGGGCTTGCGACACATGCTCATGATTGACCGGTGATACCTTGACCTTGGACGGTTGGTCGCCGGGAAAAAACTCCTCGGCCCATGACGAGACAAGGTCGATATCGGGATGGTTTTGCAGATAGGTGGCCTGCAGTTTCAGGCGGTCCGGCAGGCAGATGTCATCGGAGTCCATGCGGGCGATATAATCGCCGGTGCAGGCCATCAATCCCGCATTCATGGCTTTGGCCAGCCCGCCATTCTCCGGAAGATTGACAAGGGTAACGGTGGCAATGCGCGGGTCGCTTTCATAGCGGCGGATCACGTTGCGCTGGTCTGGCGGGATCGGGCCGTCAAGCACCAGAACAAGCTGGTTGGGGGGCAGGGTCTGGGCAAAGACACTCTCGAGCGATTGGGCCAGATGTGTCGCCTTTTCAGCCGCATAGGTGGACATCAAGATACTGATGGTCTTGTGCCCGGTCATAGCGGGGTTGATCGGGGCTTCAGCTTCCGGCGCATGGGTGCCGGGGGCTTTGATGCGTCCGAATGTCAGGCCGGGGATCGGGGTTTGGGTGAAATGGATGCCTTTGGAACTGGTCAATTCCGAGGTTTCTTGCATGGTGTCGACATCATCGATCTTGCCCATATTACCGTGCTCCTCTGCCGGACAGGATGACTGCGGGGGTTCGCATCAAAATCACCAGATCATTCAGGAACGAGTGGCGAAGCGCGTAGCGAGTATCGAGCTGAACCCGCTGGCTGTAACCGATTTCGTTGCGGCCGCTGATCTGCCAGGGTCCGGTAATGCCCGGACGGATCGAGGTGTAGAACCGCGCTTTTCGACCGTAAAAATGCGACAATTCAGCCTGTGTGACCGGACGCGGGCCCACAAAGCTCATGTCGCCGATCAGGACATTGAACAGCTGTGGCAATTCATCCAGACTGGACTTGCGCAGGAACAGCCCGATCGCAGTGGTGCGCGGATCGAACATCAGTTTTTGATGGTGTTCCCATTCGTGCCGCTCGTCTGGATTATAGGAGAGGTATTCCTCAAGACAGTCCTGCGCACCCAAAATCATGGTGCGGAATTTCAGGCATCCAAAGCTACGGCCCTGTTTGCCAATGCGTTGATGCGAATAAAAGACCGGGCCGCCATCAAGGGCTACCAGCAGACCGATTGCGATGAACAATGGAAGGGTCAAGACTATGCCTGTAAAGGCCAAAACAATGTCGCATGTTCTTTTGCTGGCCAGACCCAAGAATTGAATGTTTTTGTTTATGAATTTCCTGAATTTCAATTTTAAATTAAAATTCTTCATGTTTCGGAAATTATTAAACATCAAACCCTCCTAAAATAGTAATAATCAATACATCATCATTTGATTTTGATGAGGCATGAACTTGTTATTAATAATTAATTAATGGGTGTTTTGTGTATAATTAAAATACGAAGTAAATTTTATTTATTGATATTCAATTTCCGCATGGGTTTTTACATTCATTGAATTATGGTGCTTTTATCGATCCCGGACGGTGTGACGGCCCGGCAAAAACGGTGACGATAAAACCGTGAAGGCAGAAAACGGGCAGGCTTGGTCAGGATCGCCGGAACGGCAACCCCGATACGATAGCCCTTAGCCATTCATCGGACTGGAAATGTCCGTTCAGCGAAATGCGCGGCAGGGTCAGCAGGGAGGTGCGGGCTGTCGGATCCCCGCTGTTGATCGGCCAAAGATGGGCCGGTCGGGTGGTGACGGCTGTTTGATAGCCTGCATGGGCGACGAGTTCGATATCGCGCCGGCAAAAACTGTTTGCGCCGCCTGAGGGATATGAAAAATGGCGGGGCGCGGTGCCGAGCGCTTCCGCAATCATGCGCCTGCTCGCGCCAATCTCCTGCCTGGCTTGCGCATCGCCAATCTGTGACAGGATGGGGTGGGTGAGTGTGTGTGACCCGATGGTGATGGACGGATCATGGCGGAGGGCGGCCAGATCCTGCCAGTTGGCGCATAGGACTGCTGGCGTTTGGCGCGATGGCTCGCTTGATTGCGCCCGTATGTCGTCAAGCAATGCGGGCCATTGGCGCGAGGGTGTCTTGTAAAAGAGGTTGCGCAACCATCTGAACGCCTTGGCTTTTTCAGCTACAGACTGTGTTTTGAGTGTAACGGGGCGGGGGCCGATCTGCAGGTTGATTGCATCCTGCCCGGCTATTGCCTCTTCCAATTCCAGCCACCAGATACGGCCCTGGCCTTGCGCATAGGCACCGGTGATATAGATGGTCCAAGGGCATTGGTGTTTGCGCAGGACCGGCCAGGCATGGTCCAGCACATCGCGGTAGCCATCATCAAAGGTGACGACAAAAAATGGCTTTGTCTGTCGGTTTGTGGTGGCGAGCCGTTCCGGCAATTGGTCGATCGAAAGCGGTTCGAAACCGGCCTTTCGGAAGAAGCCAAGGCTGTGATCAAGAAATTCGGGCGTGATATCGAGAAACCGGTTCGGTGCAAACGCACCGGTTTGGTGCGGCCTGACCCTGTGCAGTGTCAGGATCAATCCACGGCCCTGCTTCAGGCCAGCCATGCCCAAACCCGACAACCATTGGTCGGCGCGCACCAGACCCATCACATCAAGACCTGTCTGGATCATTTTGTAGCGCATGATACCTGTGCACCTTTCAATGGTTATGTAATAAATAGTCTTTTGAAAATTTAAAATTTTATATAAAATTAAATTTGTCATTTATATTTAAAACGTATCTTTCATATATATTATGTTTATTGTTCGTAATTTTTACATAATATTGAATATTAAATTTAATATTATTGATCATTATCTTTATTGTATTTTTATTGAACTGGTTCACGAGCGTTCCAGTGACTGGAGATAACCCATGCCGATTGATTCCGATCATGTAAGCGCAACTGCAATGCTGTTGTTCGATGGCCAGTCACATTGAAATGGACAAAGCCGAGAGCCGGTATTCCATGCTGGCTTTGCTGTGGTCCTATCGTTGGTTTTTGATCGTAGCCTTTGTGGTTGTGCTGTTTGCTGGCTGGCAGGTGGCACGAATGCTGTTCGGCCCTGCGGTGGTTGTCGAGCAGGTCAAACGCGGCAATCTGGTGCAATCGGTGGTGGCCAGTGGCCATTTCGAGACCCCGTATCGTGTCGATATCGGGAGCCAGATTACCGGTATTGTCGCCGATGTGCTGGTCGGGGAGGGCGAGCAGGTCACAGCGGGACAAATTCTTGTCCGCCTCGAAGCCAGCGAGTTGAAGGCTGGGGTTGTGCAGGCGCGAGGCAATCTGGATCAGGCCGAAGCCCATATGCGCCAGCTCAACGAAATGACCCTGCCAGCCGCACAAGAAAGCCTGATCGGGGCGCGAGCGACCCTGCTTGAGGTCGAAAAGACCTTCGAGCGCACCGACAATCTGACTGCCAAAGGCTATGCCTCCTTTTCATCGCTGGACGGTGCGCAGAAAAATCTGGAAGTGGCCAAAGCACAGGTGCGCACGGCACAGTTGCAGGTCTACAATGCCAGTCCGGGTGGCAGTGATTATGTCTTCGCACAAACCCAGATTGCCCAGGCCCGCGCCAATCTGGATACGGCCTTGTCGCGCCTCGCTTATGCCAGCATCACCGCGCCGCGCAACGGAGTTGTGATCAGGCGGATGGTGGAGCGCGGCATGGTGGCCCAGTCGGGCAAGGCTTTGCTGGTGCTGGCCCCCGACGGGGAAACCCAATTGGTGATCCAGTTGGACGAGCGCAATCTGGGGTTGCTCCGCTTGGGCCAATCCGCTTTGGCCTCCGCCGATGCCTATCCGGACCAGACCTTTGCGGCCAAAGTGGCGTTTATCAATCCTGCCGTCGATATGTCCCGCGCCTCCGTCGAGGTGAAATTGACGGTCGATGATCCGCCTTCTTACCTGCGGCAGGATATGACGGTCTCGGTCGATATCGAAGTGGCAAGGCGGGATCAGGTGTTGATCGTGTCCGCGCGGGGGGTGCATGATGCGATCAGTAACAGGCCTTGGATTTTGGGGATCAAACAGGGACGGGCGGTCAAACAGCCGGTGCGGATCGGAGTGCATGGCGCGGCCTATTACGAAATTGTGGACGGGGCCGCTGACGGTGATGCGGTGATCCCTGTCGGGGCCGGTGTCATCACGGGCCAACGTGTCAGGGCGGTCCTGCCATGACGTATGGCTTGCCGCTCGAATGGATTGTTGCCGTGCGCTTTCTCTATGAGGGGCGGTTGCAAACCCTGTTTATCGTGGTGGGCGTGTCGATCGGGGTCGGTGTGATCGTGTTCATGTCGGCCATGCTGGCCGGTCTCGAAAGCAATATCCTGAAGCGCGTGCTGACGACACAGGCCCAAATTCAGGTCATTGCGCCCGATCAGGTGGCGCGAATCCTGCGCGATCCTGCCCGCGAGATTGAGGATGCGACGGTGCAACGTCCCAGCCAGCGGCTTGCCCTGATCGACCAATGGCAAAGCATTGTCCGGCTTTTGCGGGACGAGCCGAATATCACCTTCGTCTCTCCGACAATATCGGGATCGGTGCTGGCCATCCGTGGCGAGGCGAGCCGGTCCATCACGCTTGTCGGGATCGAGCCGGATACCTATTTCCGGATTGTCAAAATCCCTGATTATGTGGTGGCAGGGCACCCGCGCTTGACCAGTGACAGCATCCTGATCGGGATCGAACTGGCCAGAGAATTGGGCGCGCGGGTCGGTGACAAGATCAATATCACCTCGGCCAATGACGGCCAGCGGGTATTGACCATTATCGGCTTGCTGGATTTCGGCAACAAATCGGCCAATCAGCGCAGTACCTATGTCGCCTTGCGCACGGCGCAATCGGTGATGGGTATGATCGGCGGGGTCACCTCGCTCGATGTCAGCCTCCACGACATTTATGCGGCAGAGGACATGGCCCAAACCATCATGGCCTCGCACAGGGTGGTGGCCGAGAGCTGGATCAAAACCAATGCCCAATTCTTTTCGGCCATTCAGGCGCAAAAGGCCACGAATACGCTGATCCGGCTGTTTGTCGGCCTGTCGGTGGCCTTCGGCATTGCCGCCGTATTGGTGGTTTCGGTGATCCAGCGGTCGAAAGAGATCGGGATTTTGCGGGCCATGGGCACCACGCGCGGGCAGATCATCCGCCTGTTTCTGTTGCAGGGCGGCTTGTTGGGCTTTGCCGGCTCGTTGGTGGGGGCGGTGCTGGGGGCGGGCGGGCTGGTCTATTGGCATTCCGTAGCCCGGCAGTCTGACGGCGGCGAGCTGTTTCCTTTGGTGCTGGAACAGCAACTTTTCGTCTATACCGCCGTTCTGGCAACTCTGACGGGCTTGTTGGCGGCCATGGCTCCGGCCTTGCGGGCGGCCAAGCTCGATCCTGTGGTGGCGATCCGTGGCTGATCACCTGTTGCGGCTTGAACGGATCGGCAAGGTCTATCATGCGGGCGAACCATCGCAGGCCGAGGTGTTGCACGCGATCGATCTGACATTGGAGGCGGGCGAGTTTGTCGCCATTATGGGGCCTTCGGGGTCCGGTAAAAGCACGCTGTTGAATATTATCGGCCTGCTGGACCGGCCCAGCAGTGGCAAGCTGTTTATTCAGGGGCAGGATACCGGCCAGCTCGATGATGCCGCTCTGACCCGTTTGCGCGGGGAAAGCATCGGCTTTGTGTTTCAATACCATCATCTGATTGCCGCATTTACCGCCCTTGAAAATGTCATGTTGCCGATGGTGGTCGACCGTGGATTTCCCGATCTGACCTGCGAGGCCCGCGCCCGCGATCTGATCGACAGGGTGGGTTTGACCAAGGTGGCCGACCATCCGGCAACTGATATGTCGGGAGGCCAACAGCAACGCGTTGCTTTGGCGCGCGCTTTGGTGATGACCCCGCAGATTGTGCTGGCCGACGAGCCGACCGGCAATCTCGATAGTAAATCCGCCGATGATGTGTTTGCCTTGATGCGCGAGGTCAACACCAAAAGCCGCACCTGCTTCATCATCGTCACACATAACCGGTCTCTGGCCGAGCGTTGCGACCGGATCATCGAGGTCGTGGACGGCCATATCCGGAACACCTGAAGGCATTTCCCGGCGGGTTTGGGACCGCCGCCGACTTTTCCTTTACAGGATGTTCAATGTAAACATATCATTTGATTGATGTTTTACGGGTCTGCTGTTTCACGCGAAAGGTCACCATGACAAAATCCGGCGGAAAAGGACTTCGCAGTCAGGCCTGGTTCGGCAAAGCCGACAAGGACGGCTTCATCCACCGCAGCTGGATGAAAAACCAGGGTTTGCCACACCATCTTTTCGATGGCAGGCCGGTGATCGGCATTTGCAACACCTGGTCGGAATTGACCCCCTGCAATGCCCATTTCCGTGAGCTTGCCGAATATGTGAAGCGCGGCGTTTATGAGGCGGGCGGGTTCCCTGTGGAGTTTCCGGTGATGTCGCTGGGGGAATCCAACTTGCGCCCCACAGCCATGCTGTTCCGTAATCTGGCTTCGATGGATGTCGAGGAATCCATCCGAGGCAATCCGATTGATGGCGTTGTCCTGATGATGGGATGTGACAAAACCACGCCGGCATTGCTGATGGGAGCGGCCAGCTGTGATTTGCCAACCATCGGCATATCCGGTGGCCCGATGTTGAACGGTCGCTACAAAGACAAGGTCATTGGATCCGGGACCGGTGTCTGGCAGATGTCGGAGGCTGTGCGTGCCGGAAAGATCAGCATGCAGGATTTCATCGATGCGGAGTCCGGCATGAACCGTTCCCGTGGTCATTGCATGACCATGGGGACTGCCTCGACCATGGCCTCTATGGTCGAGGCCCTGGGCATGTCGCTCCCGCATAATGCGGCGATTCCCGCGGTCGACTCCCGCCGTCAGGTGCTTGCCCATATGTCGGGCAGACGCATTGTGGAGATGGTCAAAGAAGACCTGACCATGAGCAAGATCCTGACCCGCCAAGCCTTCGAAAATGCCATTCGGGTCAATGCCGCGATCGGGGGCTCAACCAATGCCGTGGTGCATCTGTTGGCGATTGCCGGTCGCATGGGTGTTCCGCTCACACTCGAAGACTGGGATAAAATCGGGTCCGAAATCCCCTGTCTTCTCAATCTCCAGCCATCCGGCGAATATTTGATGGAAGATCTGTACTATGCCGGGGGCATACCCGCAGTGATCCGTGAACTCGGGCAATGGATCCATCAGGAAGCCTTGACCGTCAACGGAGCGAGCATTGGTGCCAATAATGCTGAAGCCGAGTGTTATGACCGCAAAGTGATCATGCCACTGGACATTCCCTTCAAGGACAAAGCCGGTATTGCCGTCCTCAAGGGCAATCTGGCCCCCGATGGCGCGATCATCAAACCGTCGGCCTCCACTCCGTCACTGCTGGTGCATCGTGGCAGGGCTGTCGTTTTCGAAAATATCGAGGATCTGCACGCCCGCATCAATGACGAGCAACTCGATATCGATGAACATTGCATCATGGTCCTCAAAGGGGCCGGACCCAAAGGCTATCCCGGTTTTGCCGAGGTCGGGAACATGCCTTTGCCTCCCAAAGTCCTGCGCAAGGGCATAACCGACATGATCCGTATCTCCGACGGGCGGATGAGCGGGACAGCCTATGGCACGGTCGTGTTGCATGTGTCGCCCGAAGCGGCGGTTGGCGGTCCGCTGGCCTTGGTGCAAAACGGCGATATGATCGAACTTGATGTGCCCGGACGGCGCTTGCATCTCGAGATCAGCGATGAGGAGCTTGCGCGGCGCAAGGCGCTGTGGGTTGCTCCGTCCCTGCCTCTGCGCGGCTGGCAGAAAATCTATGTCGAGGGTGTCCAGCAAGCCCATTTGGGCGCCGATCTTGAAGTCCTTGTGGGGGGAAGCGGGGCGGATGTGCCACGCGATTCCCACTAACCCTCCCAACCGGAAGAAGACATGACCATGCAAGGTATCTGGCCCATTCTGTATGCCTATTTCAATTCCGCCGGCGAACTTGACCGGGAAGCCATGCGTCTGCAGGTCCAGATCGCATTGCGCACGGGCGCGCCGGGGGTTGCCGTTCTTGGTCTGGCAACCGAGGTCAACAAACTGTCTGTCGGGGAGAAGCATCAGCTGATCCACTGGGTTGCGCAGGATCTGGCAGGAACTGCGCCGATGGCTGTGACGTTGAGTGGCGCCACAGTCGCAGAGCAATTGGATCTTGCCCGTGTGGCCATTGAGGCGCGGGCGCATTTCCTCATCCTTCAGCCGCCATCCCGTCCCGGAAGCCCCATCGCCGAGCCGGAGCTTGAGGCCTTTTTCATTGACGTGCTTGACGGAGTGCGAGCACTGGACCCGACAATTCCTGCGGGCATCCAGAATGCTCCTGAATTTCTCGGTGTCGGTTTGAATGCGGATGCCTTGGCCCGATTGAGGGCGCGGTGTCCCAATCTGCTCTTCATGAAAGGCGAGGCGCCGGTTGTGATCATCGAGCGTACCGTGCATCAGGTCGGTTCTGGCTTTCCTGTCCTCAACGGTCGCGGCGGCATGGAATTGCTGGACAATCTCCGTGCGGGGTGTTCCGGCATGATTGTCGCGCCGGATTGCGCATTGGAACACCAACAGATTGCCCGGATGTTTGCCGCAGGGGCCATCGAGGAGGCCGAAGCCGAATATGCACGGATCCTGCCCACCGTGGTGTTTGTCATGCAGTCGCTCGAGACACTGGTTGTCTATGGCAAGCGGATTGCCGCATGGCGCTCCGGTATCGATGTGGACCATGACCGCCGCTGTGCTTTGCAACCGACACCGTTTGGCCTGAAAACAGCACGGCGGTTTGCAGAACAATTGGGCCCTCTGCCGGGTTGCCGGATGTATCCATCCTCCTGAGCGTTGTCCTGTCGGTTCTCAGGCAAGGTTCTGGATCAGGCTCCGGCTATGGGCCAGACACTGTGCGGCCCAATCTGCGGGGGAGATGCCGGTTTCGCGGGAAAAATTGACGATCTCGACACTGACCGGCAGATCGGCGGGCAGGGCTGAAAAAAGGCCGTCAAGATCGATGGTGCCTTCGCCCGGCATGAGACGCTCGCAACGGGCGGTGTGGATCATCTGTTCGGTCGTGAACGCCAAGCCAGCCTGCGCATCGCAAATCTGGGCATAATGGAGGAGATGGCGCGGAATGGCGCGGATATCCTCCGGCGTTGTCGCCGAGCGTCCGACATGCAGTGCATCGACCAGAATACCGGCATTGGCGGGGTTTCCCGCACGGTTGATGATGTGCAGGGCCGCGCGGGCATTCGGCACAGCGGTCCATGGCATGAATTCCAGATCGGCGGTCAGGCCGAACGGCTGGAGTGTTTCACACAGGCGCGCGTAATGGTCGCTCAGGCGCGTTTCGTCCCTGTCATCGCCGGCGACCAGAACCGCTTTGGCTTGCAAGGTTGCCCCGATCTCGAACAGCGCATCCCAACGGTGCGGATCAAAGGTTTCGTCGAGCCGGATGATCTCCAGATCGAACACGCGGATACCGGTATCGCGCATGGCGGCCACCGTTTCGCGCAAAGCGGCAGGCTGGCCCAACAGATGCTGTTGGGGGGCTCCCGGTGCATTGGGCCAAAGCCGCAAGCCCACCATGTGATAGCCGGTCTCAGCCGCAATCCGCACGGCCTCGGCGGGTGTGCAACGGTGCGAGGTCAGATAGGCCAGTGAATAAAGGCGGCTCATGGGAGCTCCGGTCCAATACAATGAGGAATACGGGGAGCCTGTCTCCCCGACATCCTGCGGTCTTTATTTCAGCGGCGAGACGGCTGTCGGCATGGCAATGGTCGAGGTCATCGCCGTTGTGAGATGGGCGGGGCCGCCTTTGGGTGGCCAGATACCCTGCGCCACCGCTTCGGCGCGGATCTGACTGCGGGCATTGAGGCTCTCATAGGCCCAGATATTGGTAAAGCGGAGCGGGCCATCCAGCGCGACCATGGCGATGACGCAGGGCGAGAGCTTTTCGCGGGCAGGCACGGACTGTTCCCACAAGGCAATGGTCGGTTCGACACCGCCTGCCTTGATGCCATAGGTGCGGATTTCATAGACCGGGCCTTTGATGCCGCTTTCGGCGCTGGGGCGCACCGGCTTCATCCAGCCGAACCCCTGATAGCTTTGCAGGTCCAGACTTTGGAATATCTCGCCGCATCCGAACGGGCTGGCATGGTTCTGGGTGCGGGCACGTTCCGCATACAGGGCATCGCGTGTGGGAAAGCCGCGCAAGACGATCATCTGGTTGAGCTGGCCGATATCGCTGAACCAGCAACCGAGCAATTCGCCGCCTGCTTCAGGGCTTGCGGCATAGGCTTCGACATGGGTTGCGGCCTGTCCGGCGGTGCCGAAGGGCAGGGTCATAGTGGCGAGTTCGTAATACATGGTGTCATTCCTCGATGAATAATGAGCAGGCGGTGTGAGAGGGCTATCGGCCGGATCCAGTCCCGCCATATGATGGGCGGCGATGAACCCGAAGGTCATCGCGGGGCCGAGCGTGATGCCGCCTGATGGATAGTGTCCGCCCATCATGCTGGTCATGTCATTGCCGCCGGCATAGAGACCGGCAATCGGCTGTTGTGTGGCATCAAGCACCTGCGCACGGTCATTGACCTGCAAACCTGCAAAGGTGCCCAGACTGCCCATTACGATCTTGACGGCATAAAACGGCCCCGTTTCAACCGGACCCATGCAGGGATTGGGCAGGCCGCGCCGTCCGGCTGACAGACTGTCGCCTTGTATCCGGTTATAGGCGGTGCTTCCTTTGGCAAAATCCAGATCCTGTCCATCGGCACACATGGCGTTGTAGCGCGTAAGGGTGGCTTGTAGGCCTGTCGCATCAATGCCGCAGGCTTGCGCCAGCTCGGTTAAGGTTTGCCCGCGCTTGAGATAGCCGTTTTTCAACCAGCGGCCGACAGGCATCGGGGCGGGTTTGACGGCCCCCAATCCGTAATGGCGCAAGAAGGTGTGGTCGCAGATCAGCCAGGCTTCGGGCTTGTGTCCCGCAGGGGTGGCGGCCAGCAAATCCTGCATCAGATCGTGATAGGAATTGGCCTCGTTGCCGAAGCGCTGTCCGGTTGCGGTCACAGCAATCAGGCCCGGTTTGGCCCGTTCGATCAGATGTGGAAAATGCGCAACCTGGCCATCGGCACGCGGGACCAGCGATACGGGGGCAAGGGCCGCCGCCTGAACCAGATCACCGGCGACCATCCCGCCCGCCTGCTCGCCCAGTCGCAAACCGTCACCCTGATTGGATGGATTGCCTGCCGACCAATGTTCAGTTCCGGTCGGGGCATGCGGCAGTAAAGCCTGTTTGCGGCTCCGGTCATGCGGAAAGCCGCCACTGGCCAACAAGACGGCGCAACGGGCATGGATATGCAAGGGACCTTGCGGGGTCGACAGCACAGCGCCGGTGATGCGGTCATCGGTGCCGAGCAGGCGCGTGGCAGGACTGTCGAGCAGGATCTCTCCACCCTGATCAAACAGCGAGCGCGCCAGTGCGGCCACCAGCGCATTGCCGTTGACCAATTGCGTGCCGCGCCGGTGCCACACAAGATCACGCCAGTGCCGCAGGACTTTTTTAACGACATAGCTCAACGATGCGGGTTGTTTGAGCGCGTTGAGGAAATGCCGCAACTCCGCCCCCGACGCGATCCCCATGCCCCACAGGGTTGTCTCGTATAAGGGCGGTTTCAGACGGTAAAGATCCTCACCCAGACGGCGGCCATCAAACGGTGCGGCGCACACCGAGCGTCCGCCTGTGGCAGAGGCGGGGCTGTTGCCATGGAAATCGGGAATGGCATTGCCGTCGATGAATTGCAGGGCTGTCTTGCGACGGAAAAAATCCACCATGCGCGGGCCGTTTTCGAGAAAGGTGCGGGCGCGTTTGTCATCGAAGCGGTTGCCCAGTTCGTGCCGCAGATAGGCCAGCGGCTTGTCGATCGGCTCGACAATGCCCGCCTCCACGGCCAAAGGATTGCGCGGAATCCACATCCAGCCGCCCGACCAAGCACTGGTGCCGCCAAATTCACGATCTTTTTCGGCAACAATCACTTTCAGGCCCAAATGCGCCGCAGTCACTGCCGCCGATAATCCGCCCGCACCGGAGCCGATGACCAGCAGGTCGCAATCGCGTGTGTCGGGAGCCGTTTTGTCCATCTCAATCGGCATAAATCGGTTTGCGGCCATCATCGGAAGCCAATCGGCCGGTCTCGTTTGTCACCCGGAAGAAAGGAGAAGCCCCGCTCAGGGTCGCCAATTGCTGGGCTGTGGCCTGCAAATCGGGTGCGAGGTCTTCCATCCGCTCGCGGGTAAAACGCGCCGTGGGTCCGGCAATCGTCAAGACACCGAAGGCAGGTTGTCCGGCAAAGCGCACGGGAGCCGACATCGCCGCCAATCCGGCGGTGTAGGTGTCGGTTGTCATGCTGAAGCCGCGCTTGCGGGTGGTCTGGACCGCCTCGAGCACCTGTTGAAGCGAGGTGGGGGCGAGAGGACCGAACTGGTCCGGCTGGCCGATACCCTGTCTGGCCACCAGCGACACAGCCTCATCGTCTGTCATCGTCGACAGCCAGGCCCAACCCGACGAGGAGCATGACAGCCGCGCATCACTGCCCATATCGGGATCGTAGCGCAAACCCTGCCGCGCGCCCTGTGCACGGGCAACCCATGTGAGTCGTTCACCGTCGACCACCGACAGGCGCACCAGTTCCCCCGACCTGTCTGCCAGACCGTTGAGCAAAGGCTGTGCAATATCGACGATGCCGGTATTGCCGAGATAGGACAGGCCCATCGATACCAGCTTGGTGGTCAGCAGATAATCCCCGTGCCCACGGGTTTGCCGGACATAGCCCAGCCTGACCAGATCAGCCAGCAGGCGGTGCACGGCACTGCGCGGAATATCCAATCGGTCCGCAATGGCGGCCAGTTCCAGCCCTTCGCCATGATGCGACAGCAATTCCAGCAGTGCGAGGGTTCGTTCCAGAACGCCGTTCATATCGGCCTTTCACAAAGCTGGTTTGGTTGGAAACGCCATCGGCAATGGCACGGGATGTCGGGCACAGGATATCGGGCGCATTGTAATAAAACCGGAAAAATATTCAAGAGTTGAATTTAATTCCAGTTTTGCATAAAGTGGTGCTTTCCGTGATTGGTCCCTTGGTCCGATTGCGGGCGAATTCTGCCTGTTGCTTTCCTGCTTTTCTCCAATATGCGAGTGCGCAATGTCACAGCCCGCCGATCCGATGCATCTGAGTGGGGCAACCCGGCTTCACTTCATCGTGGGTGACCCGATTGCCCAGGTCAAATCTCCGGCAGGCGTGTCCAAGGCTTTTCACGATGCCGGACGGGATGCCCTGTGTGTGCCTGCCCATGTGACACCCGCCGATCTGCCCGATTGGGTCAAGCACATGTCGAAGGCCAGGAATGTCGATGGGCTGATTGCCACCGTCCCGCATAAATTTGCCTGCTTCGCCTTCTGCGCTACGGCTTCCGATCGGGCCACATTTCTTGGCGCGGTCAACACCATGCGCCGCAATGCCGACGGGACATGGCATGGCGATATGTTCGACGGCATGGGCTATGTCGAAGCGATGATATCCAAAGGCTGTCATCCGAAGGGCCAGCGGGCTTTGCTGGTGGGTGCGGGCGGGGCCGGATCGGCGATTGCCTATTCGCTGATGACGGCGGGTGTATCCGGGCTGGCGATCCATGACGAGGATCATGCGCGCAGGGATTCGCTGGCCGGACGGTTGGCGGGACTGGGCTTGGGGAAAGTATCGATCGGCAGTCCCGATCCCCGCGGCTTCGATATTGTCCTCAATGCCACCCCGATCGGGATGAAGCCGGATGATCCGCATCCGGTAGAGTCGCACCATTTTACATCCGGTCAATTCGTCGGCTGTGTGATCACCGTGCCGGCTGTGCCGCCGATGATTGCAACGGCTCGGACCGTTGGATGCAACACAATGACCGGCGCGGATATGTTTGCGCGTGTGCGCGATCTGATGGTGGACTTTCTTCTTGAGGCGCATGGACATGAACCTGCTTGACCGGGGGATGGAACCGCTCGGCCACCGGACAGATTTCGATCTTGTGGTCATCGGTGCCGGTGGTGCGGGCATGGCGGCCGCTTTGTTTGCCGCAATGGAAGGTGCCAGCGTCCTGCTGGTTGAACGCACGTCCTTTGTCGGCGGCACAACCGCATGGTCGGCAGGCACGAGCTGGATACCGGGCTCGCATCACGAGGCGGCTGTCAATTCCGATGATACGCCGGCCCGCACGGCCCAATATCTCGACAATGCAGTGGGCGACCGCAGTGTGCGGGCCAACCGTCAGGCTTTCCTCGACAATGGCCGTGCCGCAGTCGATCAGGCCGAACAGCAATCGGCCCTGAAATATCGTCCTTATCCCAAACATCCCGATTATATGTCCGATCTGGCGGGTTCGACCCTGAACGGGAGGGCCTTGGAGCCCGTGCCGTTCGATGGCCGCCTGCTTGGCGATCTGTTCAGGCTATTGCGCCCGCCGATCCCCGAATTCACCGTGCTGGGCGGCATGATGGTGGACCGTACCGATATCAACCATCTGCTCGGGATGACCCGCAACTGGACGTCGTTCAAACATTCGGTGGCAATCCTGATGCGCCATGCGCGCGACCGGCTGGTCTGGCCGCGCGGTACGCGGCTTGTGATGGGCAATGCGCATGTGGCGCGGTTGCTCCATTCGCTCGCGCAACATGACAAGGTCACGCTGGCGCTCGATACCACGGTGCGGAGCATCAGGACGGGGACGGCAGGGGTCACTGGGGTCGAGATTGAAAGCGGTGGGATCACCCGCGAGATCCGTGTGGCCAAAGGACTGGTGCTGGCCAGCGGCGGCTTTAACCGCCACCCTGATCTGCGGGCGCAACTGTTACCCGATGTTCCAGCCAGCTGGTCACCCGCCGCCCCCGGTCATACCGGTCAGGCGCATGATCTGGTCAAGGCGGTTGGCGGGGTCTACGGAGAGAACAAGACGTCCCACGCCTTTTGGGCCCCGGTCTCCATGCGCAAACGCGCTGATGGCACGACGGCGGTGTTCCCGCATTTTGTGATGGACCGTGCCAAGCCCGGCATGATCACGGTCAATGCCAAAGGCGAGCGGTTTGTCAATGAAAGCACATCTTACCATCTGTTCGCGCTGGCTATGCTGGAAGCCCACAAGTCCACCCCGACCATTCCGGCCTTTCTGATTTGCGATGCCACGGCCTTGCGCAAATATGGCATCGGCATGGTACGCCCCGGCGGCAAGGGGCTTGGCCCGTTTCTGGCCGACGGCTACCTCACCGAAGGTCGCACCCTCGCGGAACTGGCCGGCAAACTATCGATACCGGCCGAAGGGTTGCAAGCCAGCGTGGAGCGGATCAACCGCTATGCCGATACCGGGATCGATCCCGACTTCCATCGCGGTGAAACCGCCTATCAGCAGAATTTGGGCGATCCGGCATGGAGCGGCAAAAATCCCAATCTCGGCCCGTTGCAACAGGGGCCGTTTTACGCAGTCCGCCTCTATCCCGGCGATATCGGGGCCTCGACCGGTTTTGCCACCAGCCCGCATGCACAGGTGCTTGACGGGCAGGGGCAACCGATTGGCGGCTTATATGCCGTCGGCAACGACATGCAATCGATCATGGGTGATACTTATCCCGCTCCCGGCATTACCATCGGTCCCGGACTGGTCTTCGCCCGGATTGCCGCCCGTCACGCGCTGGGCTTGCAATAGAACGCCAACAGCCCGCTCAGTGAGAGGGATTGATTTGGCCTGCCGAGGACGGGTTGACCCGAAACCATCCGGCAATGGCCCGCCGTTCCCGCAAAGCCGACCGCGCTTCGTGCGGAATGTCTTCGGACAGCATCAGCACAACGGTGCCTGCGGTGGGCATGACCTCGATGACGGGCCGTAATGATTGGTCATTCTCCCATATGGCCAGCGAGCCGCCATCTGCGTCGCTCCAATTCTGGTTGAGATAGGCCACCATGGACACGATACGGTTTCGGTTGCCCTTCAACGCATCGACATGGCGTTTATAAAAGCCGCCGATCGGGTAATGAAGAAATTGGGATTCGAATTCGAACAGGCCCAACATCAAATTGCGGTTGATCGACAGCCTTATCTGTTCCGCAAAATCCAGAAAATATTTTTCCCCCGCGGTATCGTTGCCGATCCAGCTTGATAAAACGTCTCTCTGTTTTCCGTCGATTGTTTTGGCTTCGCCCCGTCCCACCAGACCGGCTTTGATGTCGCCGGTTCTTTCGCGGTTTTCTAATTCCTGTATCAGTAAAGTAATAATTTCCGGAGAGATCATATTCTCACAAATTGAATAGCCATTTTTACCAAGATCATCGACAGAATTTTTAATATCAATTTCAATTTTATGAATCACATTATTATCCTTTTTTTATAATTTTCTATTCAGGATAACAATTAATTTTGTATTTTAATAATTAAATATTAAATTCTTTTTTTGACAGCCGGAATGGCACGGTTCTCCGATGCCAAGGCCACCTCCTGCGGGAGAGGCGCTTTGGTTGTCTTTGTGCGGATAGAAAGGACACAAAAAAACGCCACCGGATTGTGCATCCGATGGCGCTGTATTGGTGTGGTCCAGAAAAACAAAGCGAAGGAGGGTAAACCCGACTTAGCGCTTCGCGTACTTGAGGATAGAAATAGTTCTTATTTATCAAGTGCTTACAGTGCTAAAAACTGCGTGTGTACCATATGTGTACTAGGACTATATTCCTAAATAAGCAGTCCTAAAATACATAATAATCCGGTAATGCCCCCTTTTTTAAAGGGGTTTTGCAGTAGAACTTATGCGGCCAATTTTAACTTCTGAGCGGGTGTTATGCCGCCGATACCCATGTTGGG
>CANGOE010000001.1 GCA_947455455.1 Hyphomicrobiales bacterium | reverse complement strand
TTCCTCTCCCCTCATGCAATGATGGACAAAGATAGCCTTTTGGACAAGTCTCGTTTAAGACTTTCTGGTAAGACTATTTTGCAGGTGAGGAAAAAGCCGGTAAAAACGTGCCATCGAGCCGTAACCGGAGTTTAAGGAGAGACTATGGCGTCCGTTGAAATCCGCGGCGTGAAGAAGGCTTATGGAGCCACCCAGGTGATCCATGGCGTCGACATCCAGATCAATGATGGTGAATTCGTGATTCTCGTCGGGCCTTCGGGTTGCGGCAAGTCCACCTTGTTGCGCATGATCGCAGGGCTTGAGAACATCACCGGCGGCGAAATCGCCATCGGCGACCGTGTCGTCAATGATGTCCCGCCCAAAGAGCGCGACATCGCCATGGTGTTCCAGAACTATGCGCTGTATCCGCACATGACGGTGGCCGACAACATGGCCTTCTCCATGAAATTGCGGAATGCGCCCAAGGAAGAAATCGCCGAGCGCGTCAACAAGGCCGCCGGTATTCTCGGCCTCGAAAACCTGCTGGACCGTTACCCCCGCCAGCTTTCGGGCGGCCAGCGCCAGCGTGTCGCCATGGGCCGCGCCATTGTGCGCGATCCGCAGGTGTTCCTGTTCGACGAACCGCTGTCCAACCTTGATGCCAAACTGCGCGTGCAGATGCGCACCGAAATCAAGGAATTGCACCAGCGCCTGAAAACCACCACCGTCTATGTGACCCATGACCAGATCGAAGCCATGACCATGGCCGACAAGATCGTGGTCATGCATGACGGCATCGTCGAGCAGATGGGTGCGCCGCTTGATCTTTATGATCGTCCGGCCAACCTGTTTGTGGCGGGCTTTATCGGTTCGCCGTCGATGAATTTCGTGCATGGCACGGTGGATGATGCCGGCAAATTGAGCGCCACCAGCAAGAAGGGCGCAACCTTGCCGCTCGGCAAGCTGGGTGCGGCAAAGCCGGGCCAGGCCATTGTCTATGGTATCCGCCCCGAACATATCCACCTGTCCGATCAGGGCGTGGAAGCGGAAGTGGTTGTGGTTGAGCCGACCGGCTCGGAAACACAGGTCGTTGTTCGCCTGAAGGGCGAAGAAATGATCTGCGTGTTCCGCGAGCGGATTACCGCAAAGCCCGGCGAAACCATCAAGATTTTGCCCGACCCCGATCTGGTGCATCTGTTCGATGCCGCCAGCGGCAAGCGCATCGACTGATTACGGGGAAACCCGTAGTAAAAAGACCAACAATAGACATGTCATGCCGGTGGCAGGACATGTCACAAAAAGACCAACCTTCTGACCCCTAGGGAGTATTTGATATGACCACATTGAACCGTCGCAATCTGCTGAAAGGCGCAGGCGCTGTCGGCGCCATGAGCGCAACAGGCCTGCTGGATTTTGCAAAGGCCTGGGCACAGACCATGAAATGGAAGCCCGAAGCCAATGCAACCCTGAACGTGTTGCGCTGGAAGCGCTTCGTGCAGGCCGAAGACGATCAGTTTATGAAGATCGTTGCCGCTTTCAGCCAGGCCACTGGCGTGAAAATGAACATTTCCAACGAATCCTTCGATGATATGCAGCCAAAGGCTTCTGTGGCCGCCAACACCGGACAGGGTCCCGATATCGCATGGGGTCTGCACTCCCTGCCGCATCTTTTCCCTGAAAAGTGCCTTGAAGTGGGCGATGTCGCCGACTATCTCGGCAAGAAATACGGTGGCTGGTTCCCCGCTCCCGAAGCCACCTGCAAAGCCAAGGGCAAGTGGATCGCCATTCCGACCGCGATCAACGGCGGCTACATCAACTATCGCATTTCGTCGATGAAAAAGGCCGGTTTCTCGACCTTCCCCGACAAGACCGATGGCTTCCTCGAACTCTGCAAGGCCATGAAGGCCAACAACACACCAGCCGGCTTCGCGCTCGGTCATGCGACCGGTGACGGCAATGCTTGGATTCACTGGCTGTTGTGGTCACATGGTTCCTATCTGGTTGATGACAAGGAAAAGATCATCATCAACTCGCCGGAAACCGTGAAGGCTCTGGAATATGCCAAGAAGTTGACCGATACCTTCATTCCCGGTTGCGCATCGTGGAATGACTCGTCCAACAACAAGGCGTTTCTGGCTGGTGACCTGCATCTGACAGCCAACGGGATCTCGATCTATGTCGGCGCAAAGGCTGACAAGGCCCTGAACCCGATTGCCGAAGATATGGATCACGCAAAGTTCCCGGTTGGCCCGATTGGCAAGCCGCAGGAATTGCAGTTGACCTTCCCGATGCTGGCTTTCAAATACACCAAGGTGCCGAATGCCGCCAAAGCCTTCATGGCTTTCGTGCTGGAAGCTGAAAACTACAATCCTTGGCTGGAAGCCGCTGGCGGTTATCTGACCCATCCGTTGATGGCCTATGATGCCAACCCGATCTGGACCAAAGACCCGAAGAACGCCGTGTTCAAGGACGCAGCCCGCAATACCCTGCCTGCCAGCGGTATCGGTCCGGTCAACGAGAAGGCCGCGGCGGCGATTGCCGATTTTGTCATGCTCGACATGGTCGCCAACTATTGCACCGGCCGCGAAGACATCAAGGGTGCGATCGCGATTGCCGAACGTCAGGCCAAGCGCATCTATCGCTAAGACTTGAACCACAAGCCGCGCGGGAGGATGCTTCCGCGCGGTTTTCCTCGTCTTGGGTCAACCGGACCCATGATCTGATCACGCAAGAATTTCGGGAGATCCCCAATGGCCCACAATGCCGTCGGGAGGCCACAAGCCTCGTTCCAACGCACAGAGAGGTCTCTGATGCAGAGGCTGAGCAATGACCGCAATTGGCTGGGCGCGGCCTTCATGTTGCCCGCCGCGGTGATTTTGATCATGTTTCTGGCCTATCCGCTGGGCAAGGGTGTCTGGCTGTCGTTTACCGATGCCAAGATCGGCCGTGATGGTGTATTTATCGGCCTTGAAAATTACGAATGGCTGTCCGACGACAAGATTTTCTGGCTGTCGGTGTTCAATACGCTGTTTTATACGGTGATTGCTTCGGTCATCAAATTTCTGGTCGGCCTGTATCTGGCCTTGTTGCTCAATGAGAAATTGCCGTTCAAATCCCTGATCCGCTCGATTGTGCTGATCCCCTTCGTGGTGCCGACCGTGCTGTCTGCCATCGCGTTCTGGTGGATTTATGACAGCCAGTTCTCGATCATTTCCTGGTCGCTCAAGAATATGGGCCTGATCACCGAAAATATCGACTTCCTCGGCAGTCCAGACAATGCGCGTCTGTCGCTGATTTTTGCCAATATCTGGCGTGGTGTTCCCTTTATCGCCATCACGTTGCTGGCAGGCCTGCAAACCGTATCGCCCTCGCTTTATGAGGCCGCGACACTGGACGGCGCGACCCGTTGGCAGAATTTCCGCTTCGTGACCTTCCCCTTGCTGACCCCGATCATTGCGGTGGTGATGACCTTCTCGGTTCTGTTCACCTTCACCGACTTCCAGCTTGTCTGGGCAATGACACGCGGTGGACCGGTCAACGCAACCCATCTGATGGCGACACTCGGTTACCAGCGCGCCATTCTGGCGGGCAATCTGGGCGAAGGTGCCGCAATTTCAACAGCAATGATTCCGTTCCTGCTTTTCGCGATCATGGTATCGTGGTTTGGCCTGCAACGTAGAAAATGGCAGCAGGGAGGTTCCGATGAGTAATCACAACCATCAAGATACGGCATCGGTGACGACAGGCGTGAATGACGCATCCGAGGGCATGTCCTATCTGGACGGAGGCATCCGCAAGCTGATCCATGTCTATCTGCCTTTGTCCATCATCATGGTGGTGCTGATCTTTCCGTTTTACTGGATGGTTCTGACCTCCATCAAACCGGATGCCCAGCTCATCAACATGGACAAGTTCAACCCGTTCTGGGTGGTGGAGCCGACGTTCAAACACATCCAGAAGCTGTTGTTTGAAAGCGAATACCCACGGTGGCTGTGGAACACGATGTATGTGTCGGTTGTCGCAACAGCCCTGTCCCTGTTTGCCAGTGTGTTTGCCGCCTATGCACTGGTCCGGATCCGCTTCAAAGGTGCCGAGCTGGTGGGCGCGATGATCTTTCTCGCCTATCTGGTCCCCCCTTCGATCCTGTTCATTCCGCTGGCCACCATCATTCAGGCCTATGGCCTGTTCGATAGCCCGATGGCCTTGATTCTGGTCTATCCGACCATTCTGATCCCGTTCTCGACCTGGCTGTTGATGGGCTATTTCAAGACCATTCCCTACGAGCTTGAGGAATGTGCCTTGATCGACGGGGCCACGCGGTTGCAGATCCTGGTCAAGATCATTCTGCCATTGGCGGTTCCGGGTCTGATTTCGGCTTCGATCTTCTCGCTCACCCTGTGCTGGAACGAGTTCATCTATGCCTTGACCTTCCTGTCCTCGACACAGAACAAGACTGTGCCGGTGGCGATTGTCTCGGAATTCGTGGATGGCGACATCTATCGCTGGGGCTCGCTGATGGCGGGTGCGCTGGTTGGCTCGTTGCCGCTGGTGATCCTCTATTCCTTCTTCGTCGAGCATTACGTCTCGGCTATGACAGGGGCGGTCAAAGAATGAGCGAACCGCGCAATATCGGGTTTGTCGGTCTGGGTGCCATGGGTTTGCCCATGGCGCTCAACCTCGTCAAAAAGCAGTTTCATGTCCGCGGCTTTGACATGAAACCGGAGGCTCTGGCCGCCCTCAACCATGCAGGCGGCCATGTTGCCGCCAATGCGGCAGAGGCGGCCCATTCCGCCGATGCGCTGGTGCTGATGGTGGTCAATATCGCACAGGCCGAAAGCGTGCTGTTCGATGCCGGTGCGCTGGCGGCCCTGCCGGAAGCGGCCACTGTGATCCTGATGGCAACCTGCCCGCCCAACAGCGTGGCCGCACTGGCCAAGCGCGTGGAAGCCACAGGCCGCCATTTCATCGATGCGCCTGTCTCCGGCGGTGTTGTCGGAGCCCAGGGCGGGACGCTGACCATCATGGCGGCGGCCTCGAACGAGGTCATCGAAGCCAGCCGTTCCGTGCTGGTCGCCATGGGCGAGAAATTGTTCCATGTCGGGCTTGAGGCCGGACAGGGGGCGATGGTCAAAACCGTCAACCAACTGCTGTGCGGTGTCCATATTGCCGCGGCGGCCGAAGGCATGGCGCTGGCAGAAAAGGCCGGTATCGACGGGCAGGTCATTCTCGACATTCTCGGTGGCTCTGCCGCCTCAAGCTGGATGTTGCTCAATCGCGGGCCACGCATGGTGCAGGACGAGCCGGAAGTGACCAGTGCGGTCGATATTTTCGTCAAGGATATGTCGATTGTGATGGATGCCGGCCGCGCATCGAAAGCCGCTTTGCCTCTGGCGGCGGCCGCCCACCAGATGTTTCTGGCCGCATCCGCCCAAGGCCATGGCTTGAAGGACGACAGTCAGGTTGTGCTGACCTATCGTGATCTGGCAGGCCTCAAAAAGGGGTAACGGCTCCCGGCCGCTCCCCCTTTAAAAAGCAGAGTTCATCCTCAACAAAACAATCATCGGGAGTTGCGTCTATGAGTGAGACAATCGGTTTTATCGGTGTCGGCCTGATGGGTCATGGCATGGCCAAAAACATCGTCGAAAAGGGCTATGCCCTGACCGTGATGGGCCACAAGAACCGCGCGCCGGTCGAAGATCTGCTGACACGCGGCGCCAAGGAAGCCAAAACACCGAAGGCCTTGGCCGAAGCCTCCAGCATCGTGTTTTTATGCGTGACCGGTTCGCGCCAGGTCGAAGCGGTTGTGCGCGGTCCCGATGGATTGGCCGCAGGCTTGAAAGCCGGTTCGATCATCGTCGATTGCTCGACGTCCGATCCCACCTCGACCATGGCACTGGCCACCGAGCTTGCGGGTCATGGCATTATTCTGGTCGATGCACCGCTGTCACGCACCCCCAAAGAGGCTTGGGAAGGCATGCTGGATACCATGGTTGGCTGTACCGACGAGGTGTTTGCCCGCCTGAAGCCTGTGCTCGACACATGGGCCGGACGCGTCATCCATATCGGTGGCACGGGTGATGGCCACCGCATGAAACTGCTGAACAATTTTGTCTCGATGGGTTATGCCGCCCTTTATGCGGAAGCCCTGTCACTGGCCCAGAAGGTCGGGATTACGCCCCAGCGTTTCGACAGTGTGGTGCGCGGCGGCCGGATGGATTGCGGCTTCTACCAGACCTTCATGAAATATGTGCTGGAGCGGGACCGCGACGCGCATAAATTCACCCTGCAAAACGGCTTGAAGGATATGACCTATCTGGAATCGATGGCCAATGATGCAGGCATTGCCAATCCGATGGGCAATGCCGTGAAAAACGCCTTTGCCGTTCCGGTCCATACCGGCCATGCGCAAGACTATATCCCGATGCTGTCGGACCATGTTGCGGCCCGCAACGGCATCTCGCTGGTCGACAAAAAATAAGACCTTTAAAAGAGGTCCATCGAAAAATGGCAGGGGGAAACCCCTGCCATTGTTGTATCTGGCGTGGCTTGTCGGATTAGTGCTGGCGGATCAACCGGCCCTTGATGCGCCCGCGCCAGAGCGCAAAGCGATCCAGCACCAGCAAAGCGGCGGGCGTGACAATCAGCGTCAGGATGGTTGCAAAACCAAGCCCGAACACGATGGCCACCGACAGATGGACCCACCATTGGGTGGAGGGCGCGCCGATCATGATGGTGCGATGGACGAAATCCAGATTGATCCCGAAGGCAATGGCCAGCACGCCCAACACCGCGGTGATGGCTGTCAACGCCACCGGACGGGCGCGCTCGCGGCAGGTCTCGATGATCGCTTCATAGGTGTCCCAGCCCTCCTGTTTGAGGCGGTCATAGGTATCGATCAGCACAATATTGTTGTTCACGATCACACCGGCATTGGCGATGATGCCGATCCCGGTCATCACCACGCCGAAGGACTGCCCCATCACCATCAGCCCGATCAAGACACCGATGGTCGACAGGATCACCGCCGACATCACCAGAAACACCGAGGTGAAACGGTTGAATTGCGCCAGCAGGATCGCAAAGATCAGGAAGATGGCCGAACCGAAGGCTTTCATCAAAAAGGCACCGGCCTTTTCGCGTTCCTCGTCCTCGCCCTTCATGCGGATGGTCACCCCGGACCCCAGATCGGCAGAGGCCAAGGCGGCAATCACCTCTTTCTGCACAATGGCCGATTGCACACCGGCTTTGACATTGGCCGAAACCGTGATCACACGTTGGCCGGCAACGCGGTTGATCTGGCCCACCCGTTGCACAGGGACGCGCTTGACGAAATTGCCCATCGGCACCGCCCCTTGCGGGCCGGTGATGCGCAATTCGTCCAGCTCGTCCAGCGTCCATTTATGGGGCGGGAAGCGGACGATGATATCCACCGCCTTGTCGGTTCCCTCAGGACGGAAATCGGTAATCTTGGTGCCATTGGTAATCAACTGCACAGCCGTGCCGACTTGCGAAGCCGCAATACCGTATTTGGCGGCTTCGGCCTTGTCGACGGCAATCTCCCAATCTAGCCCCGGCAAAGGCAGACCATCATCCAGATCGGTAATGTCGGACCGCGCCGCAATCAGGGCGGCCGCCCGTCTGGCGGCTTCGGGCAATGAAGCGGATTCAATGGCCGTCAACTGCACCTGAATCGCCTTGCCCGTTGGCGGCCCACCTTTGGGAGTTGTGACTTCAACCAGAATACCGGGAATATCGGCGGCCGCTGAGCGGATTTCATCCATGATCACATGCGCTTTGGCCCGCTTCTGCCAATCGATGAATTCAAACTGCACAGTGCCGATGGTGTCTTCCGACAATTCAGCTGATCCCTTCTGCCCCTCTCCCGCACGGGCATAGACCGTGCGCAAATCGGGACGCGCCAGAATCCGGTCCTCGACCTGCCGCACCAGCCGGTCTTTTTCGGTCAGTGACAAATTGCCACGCGCATGGATTTGCGCAATGCCGTAATCGGGTTCCACATTGGGGAAAAACTCGACCCCGTTGCCGAATTTTCCGTAAGACATGATCACCGACACCAGCAAGACCAGTGTGGCCAGCAAGGTCTGACCGGGCCGTTGCAGGGAAGCCCGCACGATCTGCATATAAAGCCCGTCACTGGCGGCACGATCATCATGGGCGGTATCGGGCGCACGCCCCAGCATGGCTCCAAGGGTAGGCGTAAAAAACAACGCGACGACGAGGGAGGCCGAGAGAGTGGCAATCAGCGTCAGCGGCAAATATTTCATGAACTGGCCGACAATACCGGGCCAGAACATCAATGGCGAAAAAGCGGCAATACGGGTCAGTGTGGCGGCAATCACCGGTCCGGCCATGCGCTTGGCCGCAAGCGAATAGGCCGGTCCGGCGGGCATCCCTTCGGCCATGCGCCGCTCGGCAAATTCCGAGACGATGATGGCATCGTCCACCAACATGCCGACCGCCAGAATGAGCGCAAACAGCACCACGATGTTGACGGTAAGACCGGCGATCTGCAAGCCGAGAATACCGGTCAGAAACGAAGCCGGTATCGCGATCCCGATAAAGATCGAGGCGCGACCGCCCAGCACCACCAGCATGATCACGAACACCAGCAACACCGCCGTAATCACGCTGTTTTGCAATTCATGCAACATGTCGCGGATGGTTTTGGATTTGTCCTGCGAAAAAGTGACATGAACGGTTTCGGGCCAGCGGGCTTGCAATTGCATGGCCGCTTTTTTGACGGCATCGACCGTTTCGATCAGATTGGCACCGGTGCGCTTGGTGATTTCGATGGCGATCGCCGGACGGCCGTCGATGCGGGTGATCGATGTCGCATCTTTGAAGGTCGGGCGCACTTCGGCGAGATCGCCAAGCACCACGGAGGCCCCGTTGCTCGCCACCACAGGCAGTTTGAGCACATCATTGGGGGTTTCGATCAGCGTCGGCACCCGCACCGCGAAACGCCCGCTTTGCCCCTCAATCGCACCGGCGGTGACCAGAGCATTGCCCATGGAGGTGCCTGCCGTCAGATCGGACAGCGAAATGCCGTAGCTTTTGAGGTGCATCGGCTCGGCCACCACCTCGATCACCTCGTCACGCGAGCCGCGCAATTCGGCGGACAATACGCCAGGGAGTTGTTCCAGTGCCATCTTGGCATCGCGCGCCAGACGCAACAGGGTCCGTTCGGGCACTTCGCCGGTCAGGCCCACCACCAGAACCGGAAACAGCGACAGATTGACCTCGCGCACGGTTGGCTGGTCGGCATCCTTGGGCAGATCGCGTTTGGAATCATCCACCTTGGCGCGCACATCGGCCAGCGCACGGGTGGAATCAAATCCTGCTTCGAATTCCAGCAATACAAACCCGCCCCCCTCGAAGGCGGTCGAGCGCATTTCCTTGACATTGGCGACCGATTTCATCTGCGTCTCAACCGGACGCAAGAGCAGACGCTCGGCATCCTCTGGACTGATCCCCCGTTGGGTCAGTTGCACATAGATGATCGGGACCCGCACATCCGGCTCGGCCTCTTTGGGAATGGTGACATAGGCCGAAAATCCGGCCACCAGCAAAAAGCCCAGCAGAGCGAGGGTCAGGCGGGCATGGGAAATCGCATAATCAACCGGATTGCTCATCATAGCCTCACGGTTTCGCGGCGGGCTTGGCCGTGACCTGCTGGCCTTCTTTGACGAAATCCTGCCCCTGCACGATCAGCCTTGCGCCCTCGGCCAGACCCGAGACCCATAAAGACTGGCCCTCATCCTCGACCAGAACCACAGGAGCAAATTGCACCACACTGGCCGCATCCACCAAACGAACCCCCAACTGCCCGTCAGCGGCAAAAGTCAGTGCCGAACGCGGAATCCGGCTGGCAGGAACGGCCGCCAGTTTGAGTGCGACTTCAGCCGTAATGCCATCGGGGATCAAACCCTCTTTGTTGGCGATGGACAGATCGACACGATAGGTCCGCGTCTGCAAGGAGGCCCGCGAGGACACAAAACGCACCTCGCCTTGCCCTTCCACGCCATTGGCTAACCGGACCCGGGCGAGGTCACCGGTTTTGATCCCGCCGATGCGCCGCTCGGAAACATCGATCACCACCAGCATCGGATCAAGCGCGACAATTTCGGCAATCGCCCCACCTGGTTGCATGGCCTGCCCGATTTCGACCGGCAAATCGGTGATCACCCCGTCGATCGGAGCAAGCACGAGACCGCGATCACGCTCGGCTTCGGCGGCGGCCAGTCCGGCTTCGGCATTTTTCAGGTCGGCTTCGTATTGCGCCAGATTCAGGCGCGGCATGACCCCTTGGGCGACCAGAGGCAGGCGGGCCTCATATTCCTTGCGGCGCTGTTCGACACGGGCACTCGCCTGATTGACATTGGCCTCGCGTGCTTCATCCGACAGCACAGCCACCACTTCGCCCTCTTTGATCCGCGATCCACGCCGGACATTGAGCTGGGTCAGCGTGCCATTGGCGCGCACCGTCAACACAGTCCGCCGATCGGCCTCGGATCGACCCGACACCGTCAGGACACGCGAATGTGCTTCCACTGACACAGGAACCACCGCGACCGCAAACAAGGCGGGAGCCTGCTTCGCCCCGCTTGGAGGGCGACTTGCGTCATCACCCGTCAACCACCCCGACGCAATCCACAAGGCCGCGCCAGCAACAAGGCCGACAGCCACTTTCCGACTGCTATTCCACTGCATCTGCAAGCCCCTGAAGCCCATCCATCCATCATATTGAATGGGTATAGCGCAGTTTGCACAAAAACCTAGTCACTGCGTGTCAATTGGATTTTGAATGATCAACAGACTAACATGTTATAAAAAGCCATTTTATTGTCTTACCAATTGCCACTTGTCAATTTTCATATTTAATGCCATAATTTTCTCATATAATAAGATCGTAATAATTTATATTTAGGATTCAATGATCATGAGATCAATTCAAAAAAAATAAATTATTACAATTTAACAAAAAAATATTATTGGTGTAATGTAGGAGTGAGTCAATGAAAACTGAAGATTTATTTTCCCTTCTTGATAATTTATCACAAAGTAACAAACTTCAAGATACGACCGATCAACTCAGAACAGCCCTGACCGAGCTCGGACTTGATCATATTTCCTATCTTGCGGTGAATATCCCGACCCAGAAAACCGCACTCCCATTGCTTGCCGTCACCTATGCGCCCGAATGGCAACGCCATTATTACCAGAACAACTATGTCGATATCGACCCGGTCGTTAAGGCAGGTCTTGGCGGCTTGTTGCCGATCGACTGGGCGCAGGTGGACCGCTCGCAACGTGTCGTCCAGCGCTTTTTCAGCGAGGCGCAGGATTTCGATATCGGCCAACAGGGCCTGTCCTTCCCCATTCGCGGGCGCATGAATGAATTCGCCCTGTTTTCGGTGACGTCCGATGTCTCCGATGTCGAATGGCAGAAAATGCGACCCACCATCGTGCCGCAATTATTGCTGATTGCGCATCACTTCCACCACTATGCGTTGCTGAATGCCGGTGTCGAAGCCCCCAATTACGGGGCCTTGCTGTCTCAACGCGAGAAAGAATGTCTGCGTTGGCGCGCCTCCGGCAAATCCGACTGGGATATCAGCCAGATCATGAATATCAGCGAGCGGACAGTGAAATTCCATCTGGAAAACGCCCGCGCCAAACTCGATGCGCTCAACACAACCCATGCGGTTGCCAAAGCGTTGGCCACAGGCGCAATTGCCTTGTTTTAACAGCTATTGCACTGATTCAACTGAACAAATGATGTTATTGACCACATCAAAACGAGTATTGATAATACAATCTTAAGTAGAAATAAAATATCAACACAATTAAAACCCTAAATCCTGCTCTTTTGATCAGTATTCTATTTTGGTTTTTCAAGACAATATCGCAACCTCGGTAATCAACTAAAGAGAGGTGCGCTATGATCAGAGTTATCCATGGACATGAACGTTCTATGTTCCCAAGAGAAATTGATCAAATGCATCGTTTGAGAAAAAAAGTATTTTACGATCGCATGAACTGGGATGTTCCTGTTATTAATACTTGGGAAGCCGATGGTTTTGACGCACTTGATCCGGTGTATTTGCTCAAAATGAGCGAAGAGGATCAAGTGGTCGGCACAGTCCGCCTGTTGCCTACCACCGGTTTTACCATGATCAATGATGTATTTTCTGAACTTCTCCCCGATGGAGCGCCTATTTATAGTCCGCGCATTTGGGAAGGAAGCCGCTTTGCCGTCGACTCGGATGTCTCGCTGACGGGCGAACGGACGGCTGTCAGTCGGGCGGCCATCGAATTGTTGCTGGCCGGCAATGAGATCGGCATGGGGATCGGCATGACCCATTGTGTCGGGGTGTTCGATTTGAACATGCACCGCCTGATGAAACGGATCGGCTGTGCGGGCGAGCCACTGGCCCCGCCCAAGCGGATCGGCCATGTGATGTGCATTGCCGTTCTGATGGAAATGGGCGAGGAAACCGATGCCCGCCTGCGCCATCTCGGCGGGATCAAAGGCGCGGTCATCGAACCGCGCAAAACCGCCCAGATCACGACCAAAACAACCATCCCGCACGCGGCCTGACAACCGCGAGGGCTGATAACCACACGCCATCACGCTCCGGATCCACTCCGGGGCGTGATTGGTTTTTGGCAGTCGATTGGTATTTGACGGCCTCAGGCCGGTGTCACCTGATCCAGCTCATCGCCCAGCACATCGCGCATCCAGCGGAATGCGGCATTGGTGGCAGGCACACCGGCATAGATCGAGGCATGCAACAACAAAGCCCGCAA
Source organism: Hyphomicrobiales bacterium (assembly GCA_947455455.1). Classification (GTDB taxonomy): domain Bacteria; phylum Pseudomonadota; class Alphaproteobacteria; order Rhizobiales; family Beijerinckiaceae; genus CAIYZJ01. Next base: position 102,916 of record CANGOE010000001.1, on the reverse strand, counting down.
CTCCTCCAGCGTCACCCCGTTTTTCAGGGCGGGCCTGATATGCAGTTTGAATTCTTCCTCGCGGTGCAGGGCAATCATCATGGCCAGGGTCACACAGGAGCGGAGTTTGAAAGGCAGGGTCTCGTCACCCCACATCTCCCCCCAGGCATTGCGGGTGATAAAATCCTGCCACGGCATGGTGAAGGGTCCCGATTGGGCCAGCGAGCGTTGCACATGGTCGATGCCCAACACCGCCTTGCGATTGGCGAGACCGGCCTCGAAAGCACCGCGCGGGGGCGCGGGCAACAAGGCCCCGTGATGCTCCAACCAATCGACCAGCAGATCATTGACCGCCTTGGGCTGTTCCATGGCAATCAGATGCGAAGCCCCTTCGACGATACGGAAGGTGGATCCGGCAATCGCCGCACTCAGCGCTTCGCACATCTCGGGTGTCGTCACCGGATCATGACGGCCTGCGACAACCAGACAGGTCTGTTTGATCCCTGCCAGATGCGGGCGCAAATCCATTGCACCGATCGCCTCACAGCACAGCGCATACCCTTCGGCATCACCGCTGACAAAGCGCGAACGGGCAAAGGCCACTTTCTCAGGGCATGTCACAGCACTTTCGGGCGTAAACCACCGCCCCATCGCGGCATCGACAATTGCACCCAAACCCTGTTCACGCACTGTCTTGGCACGGGCCTGCCAGCCGTCTTGCGGTGGCAGATAGGCATCGGTGGCCATCAAGACCAGCGAGCGCAATTTGGCGGGATAATGAATGGCCAAGGCCTGCGCTGTCATGCCGCCCAAGGACAGTCCGACCACATGGGCCGATGAAATCGACAGCGCATCCAGCAACCCGGCCAGATCATCGGCCAGCAATTTGATGGTGACCGGCCCCGCCGTCGAGGAGCGTCCATGGCCACGGGTGTCGTAACGCAAGACGCGGCATCGCCCTGCCAACGCACGGGCCTGTGCGTCCCACATTTCCGCACTGGTGCCGAGCGAATTCGAAAACACCACCACCGGCGCGCCTTCCGGCCCTGCCAGATCATAAAAGAGGCTCACGCCATTCACGGCAATCAAAGGCATGGTTTATCCTTTTTTGTGGAGAGCGGCCATGACTTGCATGGCTTGCGCCCGTGCGGCCGGAACGATCATGGAGGCCGCCTGCACGGCCGGTGTGGGGTCGAACAGGGCTTTCAGCCGCTCGCCCCGCAATCCGGCAGGCAGATCGGGGGAAGCGCTGATCACCTCCAGCAAATGCTGTCCGGTCTGGCGGACCGTGCCTGCCGCCTGCTCGATCAGATGATGGGCGCGGCTGGCTCCGAGATCGGCGGCCAAAGCGGAAGCCACGGCATCGGCATAGATCAGGCCATGGGTCTGTTCGAGATTGACAGCCATGCGCCGTGCATCGACGTCCAGTCCCTCGGACAATTGTCTGGCTTCATGCAAGGCACCGGCGGCCAGCCCCAATAATTGCGGAAGCGCGTGCCATTCGGCATGCCATGCTCCTGCGGGCCGCTCATGCGAGGCAAGCAACGAGGCCTGCATGGTCTGGTTCAACCCTTGGGCGGCCTGAAAGGCGGCAAGAATCACCGTGGCCCCCACCGGATTGCGTTTGTGGGGCATGGCCGAGGAGCCACCGCGTCCGGCGATAAAGGGTTCGGACACTTCCCCCACCTCGGTCGAGGCAAGATTGACAATATCGCCCGCCATCTTGGCCAAGGCCCCAAGAAGCTGGGTTACAAATCCGGCCAGTGACACCACCGGACTGCGGCGCACATGCCATGGCACCGGATCGAACGACAGGCCAACCAGCCGTGCAAATTCCTGCGCCGCCTTGCCATGGGCCGGCGAGCGGCCCGACAGCGTCCCGACAGGGCCCGCCAGCGAAGCCTTGAGAATGGTCGGGGCCAAAGCAGGCCACGGCGCCAATGCATCGCACAGCCCCGACAGCCAGATGGCGACCTTGCAACCGAAACTGACGGGCACGGCATGCTGACCGTAAGAGCGTCCCACACACGGCGTATGGGCATGGCGTGCCGCAAGTGCCGACAGCGCGGCCAGCACCTCGACAGCCAGCGGCAAGACAAGCTCCATGGCTTGCTGGACCTGCATCATCAATGCGGTATCCATCACATCCTGTGTGGTGGCCCCTTTGTGCACATAGGGCTCACATTCGGGGGGCAGTCTCTTGCGCAGGGCATTGATGAAGGGAATGGTCGGCACACCGGACAAGGCCGTCGCCTGCCCCAAAGCCGCCAGATCGAAATCCCGTGTGTCCAGTGCGGCCACAGCCTCGGCCACGCCCGGCGGACACAGGCCGTGCTGGGTCTGCGCCATGGCCAAGGCCCATTCCACCTTCAGCATGGCGGCCAGACGGGACTGGTCGGACCAGATCTCCACCATGGATGGGGGCACGAACAGCGGTCCGCTCAAGGTTGAATCCAGTGCCGAAAAGCTCATGCCCGTTCCTTCATCCTGCTCGTCTACTGTCCCGCCGATTCCCGTTTCTTATAACACGGTCAGCGCCCTGCCACAGCGGCGGGGCGGGCCTTTGCCCGATCAATGCCCCTGATGCGCCTGTCTGGTGCGCTCCTGGATATCACGAAGCACCTCCAATTCCTCGGCGCTCGGCAAGGGTGTTTCATTCACCTCTTTTGCAAAATGCACAGGCCAACCCAGACTGTCCGCAATCTGCTGGCGGGTGATGCCGGGATGGATCGAGACAACGCTCATTTCGCAGGTCTCGGGATCGGGAGTATAAATGGCCATGTCGGTGATCAGCCGGGTCGGTCCTTTGGTCTTGATGCCCAGCGCCCGCCGCTCGCGTCCGGTGCGGCCATGCCCCATCGAGGTGATGAAATCGAGCCTGTCGACAAAGGCGCGTTTTGATTGCGCCATGATGATGAAAATTTCCTGGCAGTTGGATGCAATTTCAGGCGCACCACCCCCGCCGGGCAAGCGCACCTTGGGCGCATCATAAGGCCCGACAACCGTTGTGTTGAGATTGGCGAAACGGTCGATCTGCGCACCGCCCAGAAAACCCACGCTAATCCGCCCGCCCTGCAACCAATAGCGGAACATTTCCGGCACCGAGACGGTGGTCAAGGCGGTATCGCATAATTCGCCATCGCCGATCGACAAGGGCAACACGGTCGGGCGGGTGGCGATGGTGCCGCTTTCATAGATCAGGGTGATGTTGGGCGCGTGGGTCAATCGGGCCAGATTGCAGGCGGCGGACGGCGCGCCAATGCCGACAAAGCAGACATCCTCGTTGCGCAAAGCGCGCGCGGCGGCAATCGTCATCATTTCGGTAGAGGTATAGGGCATGGCTGTGGCGGACATGATCAGCTCCTCACGACTGCGCTGAAAGGGTTTTGGCAGAACAGGCGTGGACGGCAAAGGCCTCCGGTCCCTGTTCGAGCACATGGCGGGTCATCCATGCCAGAAAGCTGTCGCGGTCCCGCGAAATGGCATCCCATGCGATATAGAAGCTGTTGTCGCGGCTGTAATAGCCCTGCGCATAGGACGGATGCGCGCCGCCGGGCACCACACACACGGCGGTGATGGTCCATGAGGGCAGGATCACCGTGTTGCGATAGGTCGGACCAAAATCGTCGACCACTTCCTCTACCGTGACAATCGCCCGCCTGGAGGCCAGAACCGCCTCCTTCTGAACGCCTGTAATCCCTTCCAGCAACACATTGCCCTCGCGATCGGCCCGCAGGGCATGGATGATGGCCACATCGGGCCGGATCGCCGGCATTGCCGCCAGAACCTCGCCGGTAAACGGACAGGTCACAGAGCGGATATTCGGATTGACCAGTTGCAGATCGGCCCCCAGATAGCCGCGCATCATCGCAAAGGGCAGATTGGCGGCACCCGCCTCATAGGCATTGGCCATGGCGGCGTGGGAATGTTCCTCGATCTCCAGAGGTTGCGGCCACTTGTTTTCCACCGCATCCCTGAACCGGTGCAACGAGCCGACACCGGGATTGCCGCCCCACGAGAAAACCAGCTTGTCGGCACAGCCCATGCCGATCAACTGGTCATAGATGATATCGGGCGTCATCCGCACCAGAGTGAGATGCCTGCGCTGTTGCCGGATCACCTCATGCCCTGCCGCATGGGGGATGAGATGGGTAAACCCTTCCATCGCCACCCGGTCCCCGTCATGGACGCAATGGGCCACCGCATCCCGCAACGACATGAATTCAGCCATCAGACGACCTCCCAAAGCTCCGCTTTGTCACCGCACCCCACCAAAAAGGACTGGAACCTCTGGTGGCGAGGGCTTGACAAAAGCAGGATATTATGTTCGTATAGTGAACATTAATTCGTAGTGCGAACGATTTTGCGCTGTTCTGACCTATCCGTCAAGCGGTCGTCCATCGAGGACCGCACAGGCAAGTGCTTGCTGACAAGTTACCGTGATCTTCCGAACCAAGACCAAACTGAACCGATCGTGCTTCAATGAGTGCCCCGATGACCCCACCCCCAGAGACGAACACCGGCGAGCGTGATCCCTCCTATGTCGAAGCCTTTGCGCGGGGCTTGCGGGTGATCCGTGCCTTCGGCGAGGGGCGCGAAACCATGACGCTGGCCGATATTGCCAAGCTCACCGATCTGCCAAGGGCCACGGTGCGCCGGTCCTTGTTCACGCTCGGTCATCTCGGCTATGTCGCCGATGACGGGCGGCAGTTCCGTCTGACCCCCAAAGTCCTGTCGCTCGGCTATGCCTATCTGTCCTCGACCCCGTTGCCGAGGGTGATCCTTCCGGCGCTGGAAATGGTCAGCGAGCAGTTGAGCGAAAGCTGTTCGGCGGCGATTCTGGATGGTCCCGATATTGTCTATGTGGCCCGTTCGGCCACCAAGCGCATCATGTCGGTCGGCTTGGCGGTCGGTTCCCGATTGCCCGCTTATTGCACCTCGCTGGGCCGCGCTTTGTTGGCCCATGAACCGCCGGAGCGCCAACAGGCCATTCTGGCGGCCAGCACTTTGAAGCCCCTGACCCCCAAAACCGTGATCGATCCGCAGGCCTTGTTGGGTGTGTTCCAACAGGCCGGACGGCAAGGCTATGCCTATGTGGACGAGGAGCTGGAGCTCGGCCTGCGCTCGATTGCCGTCCCGGTGACCAATGCGACCGGCCATATTGTGGCGGCCATCAATGTCAGCACACAGGCCTCGCGGGTCAGCGAGGAAACGATGTGCACGACCATGCGGCTTGCACTGGTCCAGGCCGCCAATAGTGTGCGGTCCTCTTTGCTGTAACGACTCTGCAGTGGCTAAAAATCCAAACTCTGTTTAGACCGTATGAAGACGAGACAAAAACGACGCGTATGAAAGGTTTTCCCATGGCCACCCAACCCGACCCCCGCATTGCCGCCAATCGCGCGGTGGGCCCTCTCCCATCGGGGCATCCCGAAGTGCGCCAAGGCAAGATCGGTGTGTTGCTGACCAATCTGGGCACCCCCGATGGAACAGATTATTGGCCGATGCGCCGCTATCTGAAAGAATTTCTCTCCGATCGCCGTGTGATCGACACACCGCGCATTTTGTGGTGGCCGATCCTGAACCTGATCATCCTGTCCCTGCGTCCGCAGAAAAAGGGCAAGGATTACGCCTCGATCTGGAACAACGAGTTGAATGAGTCCTTCCTCAAAACCATCACGCGCGATCAGGCCAAGGGCATGAGCGAAGTGGCCAAAGAGCTTGACGACCGCATCATCGTCGATTGGGCGATGCGCTATGGCAACCCGTCCATCCAGTCACGGATGGAGGCTTTGCAGGCTCAGGGCTGTGACCGGATCCTTGTGATCCCGCTCTATCCGCAATATGCGGCCGCCACCTCCGCAACCGCTTGCGACAAGACCTTTGAAGTGCTGATGAAAATGCGCTGGCAACCGACCATCCGTATTTCGCCGCCCTATCATGACGAACCGGCCTATATCGATGCCTTGGCCGCCTCGATCCGCAACCATCTGGCGACACTGGATTTCGAGCCCGAGGTGATCCTCACCTCGTTCCACGGTGTGCCGAAACGCTATCTGATGCTGGGCGATCCCTATCATTGCCATTGCTACAAAACCTGGCGCTTGTTGCGCGAGACCCTGGGCAAGACACCCGACCAGATGATGATCAGCTTCCAATCCCGTTTCGGGCCTGAGGAATGGTTACAGCCCTATACCGACAAGACCGTCGAGGCCTTGGCCAAAAAAGGCATCAAGCGCATGGCGATCATCGCGCCGGGCTTCTCCTCCGATTGCTTGGAAACACTGGAGGAGCTCGACGGCGAAAACCGCGAGATTTTCATGCATAATGGCGGCGAGCAGTTCAGCTATATTCCATGCCTGAACGCCTCGCCCGAAGGCCTGAGCGTGATCGAAGCCGTGATGCGGCGCGAATTGATGGGCTGGATCTGATCCCGATCAGGCCGCGCCGATCCGCAACAGATCGAGCACATGGACAAGCCCGACCGGCACGCGATCCTGCGTGACAATCAAAGCGCCGATCTTGCGGGTTTCGACAATCTCCAGCGCTTCGGCCACCAGAGTATCGGGTGGCACCGAAGCCGGATTGGCTGTCATCACCTGATCGACCGTCTGGCCGAGCAGATCTACGCTCATATGGCGGCGCAAATCGCCATCGGTGATAATGCCGCTCAACAGGCCCTGCGCATCGACCACCAGCACACAGCCGAAGCCCTTGGCACTCATGGTCACAAGGGCTTCGCCCATGCGTGTTCCCTGCGCCGCCAGCGGCAGACGGTCGCCGGTGCTCATGATGGCGCTGAGTTGCTTGAGCTGTGCCCCCAGCTTGCCGCCGGGATGATAGGTGCGGAAATCATGCGAGGAGAAGCCCCGCGCTTCAAGCAGGGCAATCGCCAGCGCATCGCCAAGCGCCACCTGCATGGTGGTGGAGGTGGTGGGCGCGATGCCGTTGGGGCAGGCCTCTTTGGCTTTGGGGAGCACGATCAGAATATCGGCCTCGCGGCCCAAGGCACTGTCGCGGCTCGAACATACACCGATCAGAGGAACACGGAACCGCTTGGCATAGGCAACAATATCGCTCAATTCGGTTGTCTCGCCCGACCAGGACAGCGCAAGGATGACATCCTCTGACTGCACCATGCCCAAATCGCCATGGCTGGCTTCCGCCGGATGGACGAAATAGGCCGGTGTGCCGGTCGAAGCCAGCGTTGCGGCAATCTTGCGGCCGATATGACCCGATTTGCCCATGCCCGACACGATCACCCGCCCGCTGGAGCGGGCGATCATCTGTGCGGCGGCGGCGAAGGCTTCGCCTGTCTCGGTCGACATGGCGGCAATCAAAGCCTCAAGCCCGGCCTTTTCCGCCTCCAGAGCCTGTTGACCGGAACGGATAAGCTGTTCCGCACCGGCGGGTTTGGTTCCGGTCATTCCTGTCACAACCCCATGCGCTTGATGGCGGCGCGCAACGGTGCGGCCAGTTCCGGATGGGCGAGACCGAGCGCGAGATTGGCGGTCAGAAAACCGATTTTCATGCCGGTGTCGTAAATATCGCCATCGAACAGATGGGCATAGAACTCTTGCGATTTGGCCAACGTGATCATCGCATCGGTCAACTGGATCTCGCCACCCGACCCGCGTTCCTGTGTCGCCAGAATGTCGAAGATCTCGGGCTTCAGGATATAGCGGCCCGAAATGGCGAGGTTGGACGGGGCCGTGCCTTTGGCAGGCTTTTCAACCATCTGTGTGATCCCCAGATCACCGCCCTTCTGCTCGATCCCGACAATGCCGTATTGATGGGTTTCGTTGTCGGGCACTTCGTAAACCGCGACAATATTGCCCTGATGGCGGTCAAAAGAATCGATCATCCCTTTGAGGCACGGTGCATCGCCATGATGCAACATATCGGGGAGCAACAAGGCAAACGGCTCGTTGCCGACAATCTCGCGCGCGCACCAGACAGCGTGGCCGAGACCGAGCGGGGATTGCTGGCGGGTAAAACTGGTCTGGCCTGCTCCCGGCAGGTCGATTTCGAGTAATTGGAGTTCCTTGATCTTGTTGCGGTCGCGCAAGGTGCGGTCCAGCTCGTATTGGATATCGAAATGATCCTCGATCGCGCCTTTGTTGCGGCCTGTCACGAAGATGAAATGCTCGATCCCCGCCGCGCGGGCCTCATCGACCACATGCTGGATCACCGGACGGTCAACCACCGTCAGCATCTCTTTGGGGACGGCCTTGGTGGCGGGCAGAAAGCGGGTTCCCAAACCGGCAACCGGAAAAACTGCCTTGCGAATTCTTGCCTTACTTGTGCTCTGGCTCATGATTCAAGCGTTCTCGATTTCGAGTGAAAAGATCAGACAAAACAGACATTAACCACACAAGCCTGAACCATTCGTGAATGGCCGGCCTCTATGCCCGCTTAAAAGGAGGCGGGGCAAACGTCAATGATTTACAAACCTTCCTCGGGCACAACAGGACGCTGACCCTTGGTCTGTTGATTCGATATGAGAGGTTCCGTGTTGAAAATCCGCTCCTATTTGTCCTGCTTACTGCTCATTGCGACCGTGATCGGCCATTCTGCGGCCTCACCGGCGCTGGCGCAATCCAATGAGGATTTTCAGATTTTCTTGCAGAAAATCAAACAGCAAGCCCAGTCGCGCGGTCTTAAAGCCGCCTCGCTCGACCGCAGTCTGGAGGGGGTCACACTCGACACAAGTGTGATTGCGCTGACCCAAAGGCAATCGGAATTTACCAAGCCGATCTGGTCCTACCTCAACGACGGCTTGGGTGGCGGGCGGATCGACAAGGGCAAAGCCCTGCTTGCCCAACACAAGCATCTGCTCGATCAGGCTGAAAAGCGGTTCGGGGTCGATCGCGGTGTGATCCTCGGCATCTGGGGCATGGAAAGCAATTTCGGCGGTTTCAGCGGTGACAAGGATGTGATCCGTTCGCTCGCCAGCCTCGCCTTTGTCGGCTATCGCGGCGATTTCTTCCGCAATGAATTGATGATCGCACTGGATCTGGTCGACAAGGGACAGGCTCCGCGAGAGAGCATGAAAGGATCCTGGGCGGGTGCCATGGGCCAGACCCAATTCATGCCCTCAAGTTTCAAGGCCTATGCAATCGATTTTGACGGCGATGGCCGCAAGAACATCTGGACCAACCTGCCCGACATCATCGGCTCCACCGCCAACTATCTGGCCGCCCATGGCTGGGTGGCGGACCTGCCATGGGGCTTTGAAATCAGACTGCCGCAAAACTATGCCTTCAGCCTGACCGAAGGGGATTTCAACAGTTTTGCCAAACAGGGTGTCAAACGCGCCGATGGCAAACCCATGCCGCATCGGGGACAAGCCAAACTGTTTTTCCCCGCGGGAAGCGAGGGGCCGGTCTTTCTGATTACCAAGAATTTCGACATGATCCGCGCCTATAATGCGTCCGATGCCTATGCCCTGACGGTGGCCCATCTGGGTGACCGGATCAAAGGCGGCACAGCCTTTGCCAAGGCCTGGCCAAGCGCCATGCCGCAACTCTCGGCAGACGAGCGGGTCGAGTTCCAACAGCGCCTGCAGGCCCTGGGCTATGATGTCGGCGAGATTGACGGGCGCATCGGCTCGAAAACCCGCAATGCCCTGCGTCAGGAACAGATCAAGCGCGGTCAGGTGCCGGATGGATGGCCGACCCCGCGCGCGCTCAATATGCTGAAAAACTGAAAACACCATTGTCCCGCCGGTGACCGGCGGGACATGAAGGCTTAGCGGGGCAGAGTGGTGCTGCCCATCAGGAATTTATCGACGCTATGGGCCGTCTGGCGGCCTTCGCGGATGGCCCAGACCACCAGCGATTGACCGCGCCGCATATCGCCGCAAGCGAAGACTTTTTCAGCCGAGGTCTTGTAAGCCACCATATCGGCCGCCACATTGCCACGCGGATCGAGCTTGACACCCAATTCATTGACAACGGCCTCTGTCACCGGCGCAACAAAGCCCATGGCCAGCAAGACGAGATCGGCTTTCAACGAGAATTCCGTGCCGGCAATCGGCTTGAAGCTCTCGTCGACCCGCACGCAGTTCAATTCCTTGACGTGCCCGTCCTCACCCGTGAAAGACACGGTGTTGACTGCAAAATCGCGCTCAGCCCCTTCCTCTTGCGAGGAGGATGTGCGCATTTTCAACGGCCAGTTCGGCCAGGTCAGCGCCTTGTTTTCCTTTTCGGGAGGCTGGGGCATGATTTCGATCTGGGTGACCGACAAAGCGCCCTGACGCACCGATGTGCCGATGCAATCGGAACCGGTATCGCCGCCGCCGATCACCACCACATGCTTGCCCTGCGCCACGATCGGCTCATTGGCATTGACAGGCTCGTGCGAGACGCGACGGTTCTGCTGGGGCAGGAAGTCCATAGCGAAATGAACACCCTTCAAATCGCGCCCCGGCACAGCCAGATCGCGCGGCTTTTCCGAACCACCTGCCAGAATGACCGCATCATGGCTGTCAACCAGCTCTTTCAAAGCCATCTGCTTGCCGACTTCGACATTGTAATGGAACACCACACCTTCGGCCTCCATCTGGCCGAGGCGGCGGTCGATCAGGGGCTTTTCCATTTTGAAATCGGGAATACCGTAGCGCAACAAGCCACCGGCCTTGCCGTTCTTTTCATAGACATGGACCTCATGGCCTGCCCGCGCCAATTGCTGGGCGGCGGCCAATCCGGCAGGACCGGAACCGACAATGGCAATGCGCTTGCCGGTCTGGTGGCTGGCCACTTCGGGGACAAGCCAGCCTTCTTCCCAGGCCCGATCGACAATCGCACATTCGATCGATTTGATGGTCACCGGCGTATCGGTCAAATTCAGCGTGCACGAAGCCTCGCACGGGGCGGGACAGACGCGACCGGTAAATTCGGGAAAATTATTGGTGGAATGAAGGTTGCGCGAGGCCTCTTCCCATCCGCCGTGATAGACCAGATCATTCCAGTCGGGGATCTGGTTATTCACCGGACATCCGTTGTGGCAGTAAGGAATACCGCAATTCATACAGCGGGCGGCCTGATCCTTGGTCGCCTCCTCTGACAGAGGAATCACGAATTCCTTGAAATGCCGGATGCGGTCCGAAGCCGGTGCATAACGGCGATCCTGACGGTCGATTTCCAAAAAGCCTGTGACCTTGCCCATGATCACTCTCCTGCCACGGCCAAAGGCCGGTTTTCGTTTTGCGACTGCAATTCCTTCAAGGCGCGGCGGTATTCAACCGGCATCACCTTGCGGAATTTGGTTTTGTACTCGTCCCAATTGTCCAGAATCTCTCTGGCGCGGGTCGAGCCGGTATAGCGGGCATGGTTGTCGATCAACCGATGCAGACGCTCCGAGTCATAGCGCGTCATGTCCGACATCACATCCACACGACCATGGCCGGTCAGATCACCGCCTTGGTGGTTGAGACGCTCGTTGAGCTCCTCTTCCTCCGGCACATGCTCCAGTTCCACCATCGCCATATTGCAACGCTCGGCAAAATTGCCTTCCTCGTCGAGCACATAAGCGATGCCGCCCGACATGCCTGCCGCAAAGTTGCGGCCGGTTTTACCGATCACCACCACAACGCCGCCGGTCATATATTCACAACCGTGATCGCCCGTGCCTTCGACAACCGCCACAGCACCCGAATTGCGCACGGCGAACCGCTCGCCCGCCACACCGCGGAAATAGCATTCACCGGCAATCGCACCATACATCACGGTATTGCCGACGATGATGGATTCATGCGGCACGATCTTGGTTGCCTCTTTGGGCGGATAGATCACGATGCGACCGCCGGACAGGCCCTTGCCGACATAGTCATTGGCTTCGCCTTCGAGTTCCAGCGTAACACCGTGAGCCAGCCACGCGCCGAAGCTCTGGCCTGCCGTGCCTTTCAGGTTCACATGCACCGTATCATTGGGCAGGCCCTTATGGCCGTAATGCTTGGCAATCGCGCCGGACAACATCGCGCCCGTGGCCCGGTTGACCGACTTGATCGGCAAGGAGATCTTGACCGGCTTGCGGTGTTCGATGGCCTCCTTGGCCTGTTCAATCAGCGTGCGGTCGAGCACATGCTCAAGCCCGTGATCCTGCGTACCGGTGTGATAGATCGAGTCCTTGTAAACAGGGTCGGGCTTGTGGAACAGCTTGGAGAAATCCAGCCCCTTGGCCTTCCAGTGCTGGATGGCCCGATCCTGATCGAGCATCTGCATCTGGCCGACCATCTCGTTGAAGGTCCGATAGCCCAACCGCGCCATTTCCTCGCGCACCTCTTCCGCAACGAAGAAGAAGAAATTGATGACATGTTCGGGCAGACCGAGGAACCGCTTGCGCAGAACTGGATCCTGTGTCGCCACACCGACCGGACAGGTATTGAGATGGCACTTGCGCATCATGATACAGCCTGCGGCAATCAATGGTGCGGTGGCAAAGCCGAATTCATCGGCCCCGAGCAAGGCACCGATCACCACATCGCGACCCGTCCGCAAGCCGCCATCGACCTGCACGGCAATGCGCGAACGCAGACCGTTGAGCACCAATGTCTGGTGGGTTTCGGCCAGACCGATTTCCCAAGGCGAACCGGCATGCTTGATCGACGACAGCGGCGAAGCCCCTGTACCGCCTTCAAAACCGGAGATGGTGACATGATCGGCCCGCGCCTTGGACACGCCCGCCGCCACTGTGCCCACGCCGATTTCAGACACCAGCTTGACCGACACGGCCGCTTCGGGATTGACGTTCTTGAGATCGTGGATCAGCTGGGCCAAATCCTCGATCGAATAGATGTCATGATGCGGTGGCGGCGAAATCAGGCCGACCCCTTGTGTCGAATGGCGCACTTTGGCGATGACGGCATCGACCTTGTGGCCGGGCAACTGGCCGCCTTCGCCGGGCTTGGCACCCTGCGCAACCTTGATCTGCATCATGTCGGAATTGACCAGATATTCGGTGGTCACGCCAAACCGGCCGGAAGCGACCTGCTTGATGGCCGAGCGCATGGTATCGCCATTGGCCATCGGCTTGTAGCGGTCACTTTCCTCGCCGCCTTCACCGGTGTTCGACTTGCCGCCGATCCGGTTCATGGCAATCGCCAGCGTGGTATGCGCCTCGCGTGAGATCGAGCCATAGGACATGGCGCCGGTCGCAAAGCGCTTCACGATGTCCTTGGCCGATTCCACCTCGTCGAGCGGCACCGGCTTGCGGCCTTCCTCGGATGCGTCCTTGATGCGGAACAATCCGCGCAGGGTCAGCAAATGCTCGGACTGGTTGTTGAGCAATTCGGCATAGGCACGATACTTGTCCTGCGAGTTTCCACGCACGGCATGTTGCAACAGCGACACGGTCTGTGGGGTCCAGGCATGCGCCTCGCCGCGCAGACGGAACGCATATTCGCCGCCGATATCCAGCACATTGCGATAGATCGGCGCATCGCCGAACGCATCGGTGTGGCGGTTGACGGTTTCCTGCGCCACTTCCGGCAAGCCGACCCCGCCAATGCGTGAATGGGTGCCAGCAAAATATTTGGCAATCAATTCGTCACTCAGGCCGATGGCATCGAAAATCTGCGCACCGCAATAGGATTGATAGGTCGAAATGCCCATCTTCGACATCACCTTCAACAGGCCCTTGTCGACCGACTTGATGAAGCGCTTTTCGATTTCATAGGCATCGACTTCCTCGGGGAAGTCCTTGGCCATGGCCGCCAGGGTCTCGAAAGCCAGATAGGGGTTGATCGCTTCCGCGCCATAGCCGGCCAGACAGGCAAAGTGATGCACTTCGCGCGGCTCGCCGGTTTCAACCACCAGACCGACCGATGTCCGCAAACCCTTGCGGATCAGATGATGGTGGACGGCCGCAGTCGCCAGCAAAGCCGGGATCGGAATCCGGTCCGGTCCGACCATGCGGTCCGACAGGATGATGATGTTGTAACGGCCCTTGACCGCGGCTTCGGCCCGCTCGCACAGGCGTTCAAGCGCTTCTTCCATCCCTGACGACGAGGCTTCGACCGGATAGGTGATATCCAGCGTCTTGGTATCGAACGAGTCTTCGAGATGGCCGATGCAACGGATCTTTTCCAGATCGCCATTGGTCAGGATCGGCTGGCGCACTTCCAGCCGCTTGCGGCGCGAATTGCCTTCCAGATCGAAAATATTGGGGCGGGGTCCGATAAACGACACCAGACTCATCACCAGCTCTTCGCGGATCGGATCAATCGGCGGATTGGTCACCTGCGCAAAGTTCTGCTTGAAATAGGTATAGAGGAGCTTTGACTTGTCCGACATCACCGAAATCGGCGTATCGGTGCCCATGCTGCCGACAGCCTCCTGCCCGGTCAGCGCCATCGGCTCGAGCAGGATGTTGAGATCCTCCTGCGAATAGCCGAAGGCCTGCTGGCGATCGAGCAGTGACACATCGGTGCGCGAGGCGCGCGGCTCGACCGGACGCAAGTCTTCCAGCACGATCTGGGTGCGCTTGAGCCAATCGGCATAGGGGCTGGCGGTGGCCAGTGTTTCTTTCAATTCCTCGTCGGAAATGATGCGGCCCTGTTCGAGGTCGACCAGCAACATCTTGCCGGGTTGCAAACGCCACTTGGTGACGATGGTTTCTTCCGGCAAAGGCAAAACGCCCATTTCGGAAGCCATGACCACCAAGCCCTGATCGTCGACATAATAACGGGCCGGACGCAGGCCGTTACGGTCAAGCGTCGCGCCGATCTGGCGGCCATCGGTAAAGGCCACCGAAGCAGGGCCATCCCATGGTTCCATCAAAGCGGCATGATATTCGTAGAAAGAACGGCGTTGCTCATCCATCAGCGGATTGCCGGCCCATGCTTCGGGGATCAGCATCATCATGGCATGGGCGAGCGAGTAGCCGCCTTGCACCAGAAACTCCAGCGCATTGTCGAAGCACGCCGTGTCGGACTGGCCTTCATAGGAAATCGGCCACAGCTTGGAAATTTCGGTCCCGAACAATTCGGAATCGACCGAAGCCTGCCGTGCGGCCATCCAGTTCACATTGCCGCGCAAGGTGTTGATTTCGCCGTTGTGGGCGACCATCCGGTAGGGATGGGCCAGCGACCAGGTCGGGAAGGTGTTGGTGGAAAAGCGCTGATGCACCAGCGCCAGCGCCGATTCAAACCGCTCATCCATCAAATCGGGGAAATAGTCGCCCAATTGGGTGGCCAGCAACATGCCCTTATAGACAAGGGTCCGGGCCGACAGCGACACCGGATAGAATCCCTTGGTCTGCGGATTGCCCAGATTGTAGATGGTGTTGGAAATCACCTTGCGCAGGATAAACAGACGACGCTCGAACGCATCGGTATCTGTGATCCCCGCGCTCTTGCCGATGAAAATCTGGCGGTGGGTCGGCTCTGTCGGCTTGACCGATTCTCCGAGACAGGCCGTGTTGACCGGCACATCGCGCCAGCCGAGGAAATGCTGTCCCTCGTCGGCAACGACCTTTTCGATCAGGGCTTCGCAAATCTTGCGGCCTTCCGCATCACGCGGCAAAAACACATGACCCACGGCATAGTCGCCTGCGGCTGGCAGGGTGAAGCCGAGCTTGGCACATTCCTCCGACAGGAAGGCGTGGGGAATTTGCACCAGCATCCCGCAACCGTCGCCGGCCTTCGGATCGGCACCGACCGCACCGCGGTGATCGAGATTGAGCAGAATCTGCAGGCCCATCTTGATGATGCCATGCGACTTGCCGCGCTTCATATCGGCGACAAAGCCGACACCGCACGAATCCTTTTCCAGAGCCGGATCATAAAGCCCCTGCGCCTGTGGCAGCTGCGGGTCATTATAGCTGAGCGATTTCGGCGTAAGGGCTTTCGAACTCACAGAATGAGATTGGCCCAAAGTGGCACTCAACTCGCGAAGCGTGCTCGCTGCTTCAGTCTTCTGGTTCATCTTGCCCTCGCGCCCGGTCCATCCGGTCACAGTGATAAGCGGCCGGTTAGTCCCGGCCCGATTGGAAGCGTTGATGGGAAGGAGTTTGATCGGGCGCGCTCCCTGTGCGCCCGCTCCTTGCGGGCGTTTGCCGGGGAATGCCGGTGACGCCCGTTAGATACGCGCTTTGGTGGCACGTTTGTCCGCGCGCGGAGTTTTCGCTCCGGTCGCGGTCGTCACGGTCTGTGTGCCAGCATTGCGCATCAAGTCGGATCCTGATTGTGATCAGTCGATATCAAACAGAGTGCCTGCCGGAGCAGACAGCATAATGGGACAGCAAGACTGTCCTATCTGCTCAAACATTGCCAGAAAACCGATCGGCACACAAGCGGCCATTTCGAGAAATTTTGACATTATATTGCTCAATTCGCACTTTATGCGCAACAAAACATCAGAATCTGATTTTTTCCCTTTCCGTGTCAAACCCTTGTGATGTTTCAAAACCGTGAAGGGGCAGAAATAGTGCTTTCCTTTATCGGGCGGAGCAGGCAATTTGCTCGCTGAATTTTTGGAGAGCATGACCATGACAGCCCAGCCGCAGGCCCCGATTCTCAACCTCGCCAGTGACAATGTGTCCGGGATGAGCCAGCCGGTTCTGGCCGCGCTGATTGCCGCCAATGCCGGACCGGAGCCCGCTTACGGGACCGATCAGTGGACGGTCAAAGCCGAGGCTTTGCTGTCAAAAGTGTTCGAGCACGAGGTCAGCGTGTTTCTGGTCGCCACGGGCACCGGGGCCAATGCCCTTGCGCTGGCCGCGATGTCGCCGCCTTGGGGCGCGATTTTCTGCCATTCGGAAGCGCATGTGCTCGACGACGAGTGCGGCGCACCCGAAATGTTCACGGATGGCGCCAAACTGGTTGGCGTGCCGGGTGTCGGCGGCAAAGTCACGGTGGAGGCGCTTGCTCCGGTGGTCGACCATTTCACCCCCGGTGTTGTCAAATCGGTCCAACCGGCGGCTCTGTCGATTTCGCAAGTGACCGAGGCCGGCACGATCTACACGCTTGACGAGATCAAGGCGCTGGGCCAGTTCGCCAAACAGCACACATTGATGTTCCATCTCGACGGGGCCCGTTTCGGCAATGCCATGGTGAGCTTGGGTTGCACCCCTGCCGAGATGACATGGAAAGCCGGTGTCGATGTTGTCACCTTCGGGGCCACCAAAAACGGCTGTATGGCCTGCGAGGCCATCATCTTTTTCGACAAGGCCCATGGGGAGGCCATGCCCTTCCGCCGCAAGCGCGGGGGCCATACTGTCTCCAAAGGCCGCCTGCTCGGCGCGCAGATGGTCGGCTATCTGGAAAACGATCACTGGATCGACAATGCCCGGCACGCCAATGCCATGGCAACAGCACTGACAGAAGGCCTCAAAACCATAGCGGGCGTGAAACTGCCGTGGCCATGCCAAGCCAACGAGGTGTTTGTCGTTGTGCCCCAATCGGCCGCCGCGCGTCTGGCCAAGGCCAATATCCGTGCCGCCCCTTGGGGAAGCACCAGCCTGCCAGAAGGGTTCTCGATCGGGGAGAACGAGCAATTCCTGCGGTTTGTGACCAGCTTCACCACCACAAAGCAGGACATTGATGCCGTATTGCAGGCTGTCGCGGGCTGAGTGCTCAGGCGTTCAACAATTTGAGCACTTCTTCGTGCAGGCGCGGATCACCGGTGGCGACAATCGAACCGCCATTGGCGGGTGACCCGCCCTGCCAGTCGGTCACCACACCGCCCGCACCTTCGACAATCGGCACAAGCGCCACGATGTCGTAGGGCTTCAGTTTGGTTTCCACCACCACATCCATATGGCCAGCGGCAATCATCGAATAGGCATAGCAATCACAGCCGTAACGGGTCAGCCGCGCCAGTGATTCAACCCGCTCATAGGCCTCCTTGTCGCGCCCCTCGAACATCGCCGGTGTGGTGGTCGACAGGGTGGCTTCCTTGAGGGAGGGACAGGAGCGCGATTTCAGGATGCGCTCACCGCCTGGCCCGCGCCATTTGGCTACGCCGCCGTCACCGAAAAACCGCTCGCGCGTGAAGGGCTGGTGCATCATGCCGTAACAGGGACGGCCATTGCGGGTCAGCCCGATCAAGGTGCCCCATAACGGCAGGCCGGAAATAAATGCCTTGGTGCCGTCGATGGGATCCAGCACCCAGACAAATTCGGCATCCTCGTTCTCACTGCCATATTCTTCGCCGATAATGCCGTGTTCGGGGAAGGTGGATTTGATCATCTGCCGCATCACCACTTCGCTGGCCCGATCGGCCTCGGTGACCGGATCGAACACGCCGCCGGGCGCTTTATCGGTCGCCGCCAGCGATGTGCGGAAAAACGGAAGGATTGCCGCGCCCGACTGTGTCGCCAGATCATCGACAAAAGATGCAAAATCAACCGCAGACATCACGACTCCCACATGCACTGGCCAATCCAGACAGACCTGTTTGTTCCCTTGGATTGAACAAACAGTCTTGATGTTGTTTAGAGACGCGATTCCGGCCCGCCACGCAAGCCGGATCCGCATCCAAAAGCCGTCAGATGACAATTTCGCCCTCCAGACCGGTGACCCAATTTTCAAGAGACGGATGCAAAATCAGATCGAAACCCATAAATATCAGAAGAGCCATGCATTTAATGCATACCAAAAATAAATCATAATATCTGCAACCATTTGATTTTGAATGATTTTATAATTTCAGGACATATTCCCGATGCTCTTGCTTTTTGTGCGGTGCAAGAGCATATTGTTGCAACGCGATATTGCGCCGAGCGCGACATCCCGTTGCCCACCTTGGGCGTTTCCTCCCTAGACTTTGGCCGCCGTTCTGGTGGCCATTTTTTTTGGCTCCACCCGGACCGGACAGCCAAAATCCTGCTATTCGGCGGCCAGCCGGCCGTTTGGTGTGCTGTTGGCCCAAGGCGATACGGTCAAAGGCGATTGTGCGACCGCCTCGGCCAGCGCGCCGGCCATTCGCATCATATCCTCTTGCAAAAGCATAAAGCCGCGATGGAGCTGGTAGGTGCGCTCATCCATATAGAGAGCGCGGTTGATTTCGATCTGGATCGCCTGCAATCCCTGTTTGGGCTGGCCGTAATGCTCGGTGATAAAACCTCCGGCAAAGGGCCGGTTGCGCGCGACCTTGTAACCGGCATCGGTCAGGCTTTGTTCGACAACATCGCTGACCATGGCGGTGCAACTGGTTCCGAACCGGTCACCGATGACGATATCCGCCCGCCGGTGCAGATCGCGCAACGGCAATGAGGGCATGGAATGGCAATCGACCAGCACGGCAAAGCCATGCCGCCGGTGCAACAACCTCAGCAATTGCCCCAATTTGTCATGATAGGGATGATAGAGCGCGTGGATACGTGCCAGAACTTCCGCCACCTCAAGCGGCTTTTGATAGATTTCTGCCCCGTCGGATACGATTTTGGCAATCGTGCCCAAGCCTGCAGTGACCCTCAGCGAGCGGATATTGGCATAATCGGGCAGATCACCGGCAAACATCGAGGGATCAAGTTCGAAAGGTTCGCGGTTCACATCCAGAAAGGCGCGCGGGAAATGCGCCCTCAGCATCACCAGACCCAGTCCGGTCACCGGCGCGAACAGATCATCGACATACATATCCTCTGAGCGCCGCAGGCTCAGGGGATCAAGGCGCGAGGCCGCGACAAATGCGGCGGGATAATCGGCACCCGAATGGGGAGAATTGAACAGGAGCGGACCCGATGCCATGGGGTCACCATGCACCTCGAACGGCAAATCAAACTGATGGGCCTGATACAAATCCACGTCCGGCACCCAAGCAAAAACAACCTCTCGCAAGCGCCATCATGGGCGAGCCTGTGCCAATGATCAAGGCCGCTCGAGACTCAGATCATAGGGATTGAGGGTGCGGGCCTTGGCAAACATCTCTTGTGCCTCCTGCATCTGCCCTGTCAGCACCAAAATCTGTCCCGCCAATCCATAGGCACTGGCTGACAGGGGCGATTGCCGGATATGGCGTTGCGCATCGGCCAGAACGGTTGCGGACGGGATCCCGCTATCGCCCAGTTTCAAGGCCATCAGATCGAGCCGCAACCGCCATTGCGGTTTGCCCCAAGACAGGCCGGATGCCGGATCCTTGTCGAAACAGGCCTGTGCCTGTCGCACAAGATCAAGCTGGCCAGCCAGCAAGGCCCGCATGGCCTGCTGTTGACAGGGCCAATCGTCATTGGCGCTGTTTCGCTCGAATTGCGGTGCGCTCCAATGGCGGCGGTTGATCAGGCCATCCCATGCCGCAAGCTCGGTCAAGATCGGCGATAAAACAGCGGGATCATGTTCCAGCTCTGTCCCCAAGGGCAAATCCTTCGACCAGATAATCTCGCCGGTTGCGACCTGCACCAGCCGGAGCATCAGCGAGCCCTTGCCGGTTTTGCGGATCGTGAGCTGGACATCGGGGATCCCGCCCCGCTTGTCCCCCTGCAACAGGGCATCCAGCACGATGATGGAATCAAAATGCGAGAGCGCATCGCGCAGATCGTCCACCCATGCACCAAGCGCCGGAGCAGCGGCTTCGGCAACCACGGACAGCTTGGCGGGCTGGAAAGCCCGTGCGGTCAAACCGGCTTTGGCGGCCAGAGTCTTGTCGGGCTTCTGGCTGATGATCGGGGGCGGCACATTGTACCAGGCCACGACAAACAAAGCGGCAAGGGCCGAAAGACCCAGCAGAACCAGTTTGAGGTCCAGCGGCAAAGCCGCAAGGGAAAAACCCAAAGTCGCCTGCGGCGGAGCCGCTGGCGGCGGCAGGGGAGAAATGTCCTGCGGCGGCGGCGGGGCTGGTTGCTGTTCCCCGCCATCCTTGCGGCCATCGGCAATAGCGGCCAGTTTTTCAAGCAGGGTAATGCTCAATTGCGGCATGGCCTGCGCCTGAACCGGAGCCGGAGCCACAGGAATGAAGCTGACACCATATTGCCCGCGCTCCATGTGCAGATGCAGGGGATCGTTGGCCCCTTCCTGCCCGTAATAGCGTTGCATGGCCCGACGCAACCGCGTGGCCTCGACCCGCACGATCGGATCGGCCTGCGGATCGAAATGATCGGGGCGCATGAACACCTGCGTGGCGATGGTATAGGCCTTGAGCGTGTCGGCCTTGCCCTCGATGGAGCGCCCCACGCAGAATGTCAGAAAAGCCGACAGGCGCGGCGAAGCCTGAAATTCCGAACTGGCCAGAATTTGCATCAAAGCCTGTTGAACGGCTTCGGGATCGGGGCTGGCAAAGCCGCCACTCCCCTTCGTCACTTGTGCCAACGGCATTGCACGCGAACCTTCTGTGTCAGCCCCCGACTGGAGGGCCAAAAACAACAAACGCCGGAACGCAACACAAAACGCGACACCTGTTCCTTCGCCCTAGGGCAGAGGAACCAGACAATCTTCATAGCAAGAATAGTCTGCTATTCAAACCCTTTTCAACCCCTCAAAAGCCCGACAGATCGGGGCAAATGAGTGAATATGGGTTGTTTCAAGGCCGAGGCTGTGGTGTAAATTGGTCGGAATACCGTTTTGTCCCTGAAGGAGCATCCCATGACTGCCGCTCGCCCCTATCCGACGCAATCCGCGCTGGCCCCAAACGATCTCGAAGCCTGGTGGATGCCCTTTACGGCGAACCGCGCCTTCAAGAAGAGCCCTCGCATGGTCGCCGGTGCCAAGGATATGTATTACACCACCTCCGATGGCCGCCAGATTCTCGATGGCACGGCGGGTCTGTGGTGCTGTAATGCGGGCCACGGGCGCGACGAGATTGTTTCGGCGATCCAGAAGCAGGCCGCAGAACTCGATTTCTCGCCCGCTTTCCAGTTCGGCCACGCCAAAGGCTTCCAGCTGGCCTCGCGCATTGCCGATCTGGCACCGGGCGATCTCGATCATGTGTTTTTCTGCAATTCAGGATCCGAATCGATCGATACCGCGCTGAAAATCGCGCTCGCCTACTGGAATATTCAGGGACAGGGCCAGAAAACCCGCCTGATCGGCCGCGAGCGCGGGTATCACGGGGTCGGCTTCGGCGGGATTTCGGTCGGCGGCATTGTTGCCAACCGCAAATTCTTCGGCACCCTGCTGGCAGGTGTCGACCATCTGCCGCACACCTATAACCGTGCCGAGCAGGCTTTCAGCAAAGGCGAACCGGAATGGGGTGCCCATCTGGCCGATGATCTGGAGCGGATTGTCGCCCTGCATGATGCCTCCACCATCGCCGCCGTGGTTGTCGAGCCGATGGCAGGGTCGACCGGCGTTCTGCCTCCGCCCAAGGGTTATCTGAAGCGGTTGCGCGAGATTTGCACCAAACACAATATTTTGCTGATTTTCGACGAAGTGATCACCGGTTTCGGCCGTCTGGGCACTCCCTTTGCCGCTGAGCGTTATGGTGTGATCCCCGATATGATCACCTTCGCCAAGGGCGTGAATTCCGGCACCGTCCCGATGGGCGGCGTGATTGCCCGCAAGGGCATTTACGATGCCTTCATGAAAGGACCGGAGCATGTGATCGAACTGTTCCACGGCTATACCTATTCGGCCCATCCGCTGGCTTGCGCCGCCGCTCTGGCCACGCTCGATGTCTATCGCGATGAAAAACTGTTCGAGCGCACCAAAGAGGTCGAACCGCGCTGGATGGATGCGATCATGACGCTGAAAGACCTGCCGAATGTGCTCGATATCCGCACCATCGGTCTGGTCGCCGCCATCGATCTGGCCTCGATCCCCGATGCCTTCGGCAAGCGCGCCTTCAACGCTATGGACAAGGCCTTCCAGGAACACGGCATGATGATCCGCTCGACCGGCGACACGCTGGCCGTCACCCCGCCACTGATCATCTCGGATGCGCAAATCGACGAATTGATCGACAAATTGCGCAAAACCATCCTCAGCGTGGCCTAATCTGCGGGATAGACTACCGAAGGGCGGCTGGCCATTGGGCCACGCCGCCCTTTTTTATGGGCCGCAGGAATGAGGATGACTTGCCGCACGCCCCGGCCTGCGCTACCACCCGTGTCACACAGTCAGGATCAAGCGCATGACCAACGAGACACAGCACGACAAGCCGAAATCCCTGCCCGATGCCAAATTGCCGCGCGGCTTTGCCGATCGCGACGCGCTGGATGTGGCCGCGACCGAGCGGATGCTGGCCAAAATCCGCGAGACCTACGTGCTGTACGGCTTCGATGTGCTGGAAACCCCGTTTATCGAATTCACCGAGGCACTCGGCAAATTCCTGCCCGATCTTGACCGGCCCAATGAAGGGGTGTTCTCCTTCAAGGATGATGACGATCAATG
Organism: Hyphomicrobiales bacterium; assembly: GCA_947455455.1. Taxonomy (GTDB): domain Bacteria; phylum Pseudomonadota; class Alphaproteobacteria; order Rhizobiales; family Beijerinckiaceae; genus CAIYZJ01. Next base: position 79,674 of record CANGOE010000001.1, on the reverse strand, counting down.
GCTGTCATTGCGTTATGACCTGACAGCGCCGCTGGCCCGCCATGTCGCCGAGAATTTCGACAAATTGCCCAAGCCCTTCCGCTCGATGCGCTCGGGCTGGGTGTTTCGCAATGAAAAGCCGGGTCCCGGCCGTTTCCGCCAATTCATGCAATGCGATGCCGATATTGTCGGCGCGGGTTCGGTGGCCGCCGATGCCGAAATGGCGATGCTGATGGCCGACACATTGGAAGCGGTGGGGATTGCGCGCGGCGATTACCAGATCAAGGTCAACAACCGCAAAGTGCTCGACGGTGTCATGGAAGCAATCGGACTGGCCGGTGATGACAATGCCGGACGGCGCTTGACCGTGTTGCGGGCGATTGACAAGCTCGACAAATTCCCCGCCGACGAAATCCGCAAATTGCTCGGCCCGGGCCGCAAGGATGAAAGCGGCGATTTCACCAAAGGCGCGGGACTGGATGCGGAAGCCATCGAACGTGTCATCCAGTTTACCGGTTGGGGCGATCAGGGCGCGGGCGCCCAAAGCCCTGTCGGCAATGTCGCGCTGACGCTTGCCAATTTCAGGTCGGCTGTCGCTGGCTCAGAACGGGGCGAACAGGGCTGTCAGGAACTGGCCACGATGGCCGGGTTGTTCGAGGCCGCAGGCTATGACAATTCGCGCATTGTGATCGACCCTTCGGTTGTGCGCGGTCTGGAATATTATACCGGTCCGGTGTTCGAGGCCGAACTGACCTTTGCGGTCAAAGGCGATGATGGCCGTCCGGTGCGGTTCGGCTCGGTCGCCGGTGGCGGCCGTTATGACGGGCTGGTCTCGCGCTTTCGGGGCGAGCCCGTGCCTGCCACCGGCTTTTCCATCGGTGTCTCGCGCCTGCTGGCCGCTTTGCGCCTGCTGGGCAAAATCGATGACCAGGCCGCAACGGCTCCGGTGGTGGTGCTGGTGATGGATCGGGACCAGATTGCCCATTACCAGAAACTGGTCACCCTGTTGCGACAGGACGGCTTGCGGGCCGAACTGTATCTGGGCGATTCCGGCATGAAAGCGCAGATGAAATATGCCGACCGTCGCGGCGCACGCTGTGTGGTCATCCAGGGCTCGGATGAGCGCGAGCGCGGCGAGGTGCTGATCAAGGATCTGGTGCTTGGCGCGACCCTGTCCTCCGCTCCCGATCGCGAAGCCTATCTGAAGGCGCAAGCCGAAGCGCAATTCGCTGTGTCCGAAACCGCCATGCTGGACGGCGTGCGCAAGGTTCTGGCGCGGGGAGCATAAAAGCAAAATGGCAGGGACGATCCCTGCCATTCCGATACCCTATCCCTGTCGGGCAGGTGATTGCCGACCCTTTATGCCACCACTTCACGCGCCATTTTCGAACCTGGCCAGAGTTTGGCACGGGCGCGGTCATATTGGGGTGGGCGCGGCAGATCGACACCGAGCACATCGGCGGCATGCCAGCCCCAGCGGGGATTGTCGAGAATGCCGCGACCCAAGGCGATCTGGTCGGCATCACCGGCCTGCAAGATCTCTTCGGCCTGATGCGGTGTGACAATCATACCGACAGCGCGGGTGACAATGCCCGTCTGCTTTTTGATTTCGCGGGCGAACGGCACCTGATAGCCGGGACCGACCGTGATGCGGGCTTTGGGGTCCAAACCGCCCGAGGACACGCAGGCATAATCGACACCCAGAGCCTTCATCTTTTTGGTCAGGTCAACCGCATCATCGATGGTCAGACCACCTTCGACCCAATCGGAACCGACAATTCGAGCCCCCACCGCGATATCGGCTGGTGCGGCGGCGCGCACGGCGCGGGCCACTTCAAGCGCAAAATTCTGGCGCTTTTCAGCCGATCCACCCCATTTGTCACTGCGCTGGTTGGTCAGAGGCGACAGGAACTGGTGGACCAGATAGCCATGGGTCATGTGGATTTCGATGACAGTTATTCCGACACGCACCGCGCGGATGGTGGCATCGGCAAAGGCCTGGATGATACGGGCAATGCCCTTGTCGTCCAGCACCTCGGGAGTGGGCCAGCCATCATTGAAGGGGATGGGCGCCGAAGACACTGTCTGCCATGGATCGTCACCCTCGCGGCAGGCCGAGCCATCTTCCCATGGGCGACGCGAAGAAGCCTTGCGGCCGGCATGGCCCAACTGGATCCCGAAGACGGTACCCGGCAAAGCCACCGCTTTGGCCGAATGCAGTGTGCGGAACATTTCACGCTCGTTGAGATCGTTATAGAGGCCAACGCAACCATGGGTAATCCGCCCGATGCGCTCGACACCGGTTGCCTCGATCATCACAAGGCCGGAACCCGACATGCCCATGTTCATCCAGTGTTGCAGATGCCATTCATTCACCGTTCCGTCCGAGGCCGAATATTGGCACATGGGCGCAACGGCGATGCGGTTGGGCACTGTCACAGCGCCGATCTTGAGCGGAGAAAACAAAAGAGGAGACATGTAAAACCCCATTGCAAACAATCGTTCCGGATGGATACGAAGAACACGGACAATCATGCCAGCCCCGAAATACCAGACCCCGATGGGTCGGACATGATCCTGTTCTTATCCTTAAGACCAAATGGCCCGAACGCCAAGCGGGCGCTTGCATGGCTTGCCCGCGATCATGCACGGACAAGCATCTTGGTCTCCCCGGACACCGGCCTTTCGATCCGGACAGGCTGTTGCGGCCCGATATGATGATTTTAAAAATGGATTCGTGGCTGTGTTGCGTGAATTGGACTTGCCCTTGCGTCTTGGTCGGGCCAGTTTCATGACAGTTTGATGATGATTCTCTGCCAATGCCGCTGACCGGCTTTCCAGCCATCCCGACAAACCAACTATCGAGGGTTTCATGAGTGATACGCAACCACAGGTTCTGGTAATCAAACAGTTTCTCGACGAGAGCAATGATGCCTTTGAATTGCGGATCAAGCATGCACAAGACGGGATCAGCCATTCGCCCGATCATGAGACTGCACCGCTGATCATTTACAGCGTGCCACTGGCACTTCCCAAGACCGAGGCCACCACTGCCTTTGCCTGAGACTGTGCCGGGCACGTGCTGTTGGTCTGCTTCTGATAGGTTCGGCAGAGTGCGGCATGTGCGTCAGACAGCATTCGGCAAATGACCCGATCGATCAGAGACGAGAGATAAGCCATGCCGCATGATCTTCCCGAAAACGGCAACACCGCCCCTTCCCGTCCAAGTCTGCTGTTGAAGCAACTGGCCCTTGTTGCTTTTGCCGGCGCATTGCTGGCGGCAGGTGCGGCCTATCAACTTGCCGACAAAGGCCTGTGGGGTCTGGCCTTTGCCGGATTGCTGGCCAGCATCGCAACATGGCAGGCTTCGGGCATTTCAAAATTCCTGCGGATTTTCTCCGGCCTGTTTGCCGTCGAATATGCGTCCTTCACAACCATCATCATGCTGGGCCGACTGGGCATATGGCCCGAGGCTTTGTCTGCCGCGATGCCGCCGCTCAGTCTGGCCGCCAGCGTCGCGGTCTTTGCCATTCTGATTTACGGGATTTCCTTCATACCGGTCATCAAATCGGTCACCACCATTTCGGATCGCTATTTCGACCATGCCGGATCCACGCATGTCACCGTCTGGCCGTTCAAACAGGCCCGTATCGACGAGCGGTTGCTGGCCACGCTGATGATCATTTTCCTGATCGTCGTCAATCAGGCACAGGTCGGCATTTCCGTGCGCCTGTCCTTCTTCAACCGCGACTGGTTCAACGCCATCCAGAACAAGGATTCGGAAGCGTTCTGGTCATTGCTGTACACGGTGTTTCTGTTCTGGGCGGCAATCTATATTGCCAGCGCCATCATCGAATATCTGGTGCAGTCCAGCCTGATGATCCGCTGGCGGCGCTGGCTGACCGATCAATATATTTCCTCCTGGCTCGGTGACGGCACCCATTACCGCATGGCGCTGATCGGTCAGGAAGCCGACAATCCGGACCAGCGTATTGCCGATGATGTCGGCTCCTTCATCAACCGCACCTATGATTTTTCGATTTCGATGCTGGCGCAGTTGAGTTCGCTGGTGTCGTTCTCGATCATTCTGTGGCAGTTGTCGGATCAGTTTACGGTGCCGGGCACCGACATCGTGGTTCCCGGCTTCCTGTTCTGGGTCGCGTTGATCTATGCGGCTTTTGGCACTTCGATCACCCATATGATCGGCCGCCGCTTGGTGAAACTGGATTTCGACCAGCAACGCTATGAAGCCGATTTCCGCTTCTCGCTGGCACGCTTGCGCGAATATACCGAGCAGATTGCCCTGCTGAATGGCGAAAAGACCGAAAAATCGGCGCTGATGCAACGGTTCTCCGAGGTGATCCGCAACTTCTTTGGCATCGTCGCCCTGCGCAAGCGCATGATGATGTTTACCGCCAGTTACGGACAGATCAGCCCGATCATTCCCTATGTGGTGGCGGCCCCCTTCTATTTTGCAGGCAAGGTGCAGTTGGGCGCAATGACCCAGACAGCCGGTGCTTTCGGTCGTGTCGAAGGCGCGTTGAGCTATTTCATCAACGCCTATACCTCGCTGGCGGCCTATGTGGCGATCCTGCAACGTCTGACAACGTTTGATCGCTCGATTGATGAAGCCAAGCGGTTGGGTTACCAGCCCGAAACCATCATCCGCGAGCAAACGGGCGATCATGGCGCGCTGGAATTACAGCACCTCTCACTGACCCTGCCCAATGGCAAGCCGCTATTGTCGGCCCACCATCTGTTCCATGCCGGTCAATCCATCCTGATCAGCGGGCCGTCGGGCTCCGGCAAATCCACGCTGTTACGGGCATTGGCCGGTCTCTGGCCCTATGGGGCGGGTCGTTTGCGCACGCCGTCCACCCAAACCATGATGCTGGTGCCGCAACGCCCCTATCTGCCGATTGCCAGCCTGCGCATGGCCGTATCCTATCCGGCGGGCGAACATGCCTATTCCAGAGACGAGGTGGCCCAGGCGCTGGAAGCGGTCGGCCTCTCAGCGCTGGTTGCCGAGATGGACGAGGAGCATGTCTGGTCGCAACGCCTGTCGGGCGGCGAACAGCAACGGCTCGCCTTGGCACGGGTGCTGTTGGCCAAACCGTCCTGGCTGTTTCTGGATGAGGCGACCGCCTCGCTTGACGAGGCCGGCGAAGCGAGGCTTTACACCATGCTCAAACAGCAATTGCCGCACACCACGCTGATTTCCATCGGCCACCGTTCGACCCTGCTGGCCTTCCACGATGTCAAGCTGACGCTGGAACCGACAGGGGACGCGGGCATGCGGTTGCAATCGGCCAGCATCCAATAGGCATCAAAAGCAGAGCGGATCAGAAGGTCCGTTCAAAGACCAGCTTGCCATTCTGTCCGGCAATGACCAGCTTGCCCGGCTCGGTATCCCATTGCTGGGCGGTGCGCAGTGCGAGCAGGAATGCGCGTTCGGCATCCATGGCGACTTTGGGACATTCGCGCTTGGTCAGAGCAATCGGACCGACGGCAAAGGCTTGTTGCTGAAGCGGGTAAGCCGTTGCCGAATAGGTGTTGCACGCTCCGAAACCGCGGACCCGCAAGGTTTCATCAAGCGTCAAAGTCGGACGGTCTGCCCGCTCGCCCGGAAACGGCTTGTCATTGAGGCTGACCGCAATCCACTGGGCATCAAAGGGAAATTTCTTGCGGGCCATGAATACAGGTTGTGCGACAACCGCGCCTGCCAGCATCGTGCCAAGCACGAAGGTTCCCAAAGCGGTGGCTTTCAAAGAGGGGGTCAAGCGCAAGGATCATCTCCTGAAGTGGGCATCACATCGTGTGACATGATAACGGCAAGCCGGACGGCCTGCAATGTTTGCTGTCGGGAGCTTGTAGCACAATCAGGCCCCGTTTGGTTGATGGGATCCGATGCGGGCAAATAAGGTTTCAAGCAAGGCATTGGTCGGACGGAACACATAATCGATCTGGCTGACCGCCACACGCACGGCACCTTGCGCCACCAAATATTCGCCGGCATCGAACAGGGCCCCGACAGGGCACTGCACGGTGAAATGCGTATCATCCTGTTGCGACACCAGCGTCGTGGCAAAGCGGGTTGCAAGCTCGTCCAGCACCACAGGAACAGGCGCAGGCAGGCTGACACGGATCTCGCGATGGTTGCGGGCCTCCTCCTCGGCGCAAATGCGCGTCAGAATGGAGGCGGCGGCACTGCGCTGGCTGGCACCCCAAGGGGCGGTCATCGAGGCCACCAGATTGGCCTCGGAGCGCAACATCACGCCGTCATCGATGATTTTCAACGCATTGGCCGACAGGGTCGCCCCCGTTGTGGTGATATCGACAATCAGTTCTGCCGCCCCCGACGCAGGCGCACCTTCGGTTGCACCGAGGCTTTCGACAATGCGGTAATCGGTAATGCCGTGGCGGGTGAAAAAGCGGCGGGTCAGGTTGATATATTTGGTCGCCACCCGCATCTTGTGGCCGTGACGGGCACGAAACGCCGCCGCAACATCTTCCAGATCAGCCATATTGCGGACATCGATCCAGGCTTGCGGCACCGCAACCACCACATTGGCATGGCCGAACCCCAGCGGGGTCAGCAATTCCAGCTTGGCTGAGGCATCATCGATGCCCTCGCGGATCAGATCCTCGCCGGTAATTCCCAGATGCGCCCCGCCTTGCGCCAATTCGCGGGCGATTTCTGAGGCCGAGAGATAGAGCACCTCGACATTGTCGAAACCGGCAATCGTGCCGCGATAGTCACGCTCTCCGCGTGACTGCTTGAACACCAGACCGGCGCGGGCGAAAAACGCATTGGCGTTTTCCTGCAACCGGCCCTTGGACGGCACAGCCAGAATGAGCGGAGCTTTATCGGCCTGATTGGTCATGGCATATCTCGTATTATCAGCCGCATCATGGGGTTGATCCGATCAAGCGGTCCATCCAGATCGAGCAACCCACGGCAGGAACGGCCTGCGCCGCGCCCAGTGATTGCGCCAGACGATCATAACGCCCGCCACCCACCAGCGACGGACCCGCATTGGAGGCGCGGATTTCAAACACCATGCCGGTATAATAATCCAGATCGCGTCCGAACGCCGTGGAGACATGGATTTTAGACACATCGACACCACGGGCCGCCAGAAAGCCGGTCCGCTCGTCAAACACATCGAGGGCCGCCGACAGATCAAGCCCCTGTGTCGAGGCCAGATCCCGCAAACGGTCCGATACCGCGTCGGGCTCGCCGCTGATGGCCAGATAGGCATTCAATACGTCGCGGGTATGATCGGGCAAGACGGTCGCGGTCTGTCCGGCCTGGCGCAGGAAGCGGTCGGCGATTTCGGCACTGGTACGACCACCCACCGTCGAAATACGCGCAATTTTCAGCATATCCTCGACCAGATTGCGCGCGGTCACCGGATCCAGCCCGATCAGGGCCGCACTGAGTCCGGGATGGCTGGCATCGGCCTCACCTTCCCCGCCCAACACCTGATCAAGGTTCGCCACCGTCAGACTGCCCAAGGCAAAAGCCCGTTTCAAACGGCGCAAGACGGCATCGGGAAGAGCCAGAGCCTCCGTCACGGCATTGAACAGGCCCATATCGCCCAGACGGATGGCGGGATCATGCACGCCGAATTCATGGAGCGCTTCCAGTGCCAGCGCGACCGTTTCGGCATCGGCGGCGGCGCTATCAGTCCTGCCGAAAGATTCGATCCCGGCTTGCACGAATTCGCCGCTCTCGCCCGATTGCATCCGGAACACCCGGCCGCAATAGGAATATTGCGCCAGTCCACCCGCATCAGCGCCCGCCAGATACAACCGCACCACCGGAATGGTAAATTCCGGGCGCAAGGCCATTTCGCGGCCTTCGCTGTCAGTGGTGACAAACATCCGGCGGCGGAAATTTTCGCCCGACTGGTCAAGAAAAATATCGGCGGGCTGTAACACGGGTGGTTCAACCCGTGCATAACCAAGCCGCACAAAGCGGGCGGCCAGATCTTCGGCAGAGAGGCGTGAATTCACCACGATGGCAGTTCCCAAATCAACATCACGCCTCTTTAGCAAAGGCTGAGCCGCGGCGCGATGGTCAATTTCATGCTTCCGACAATATGGTGAAGATCAGCGATGCGCCTTGGTCCAGGCATGGAACCAGCCCAAACCGTCCAGCGTGCCCGCCTTGGGGTTGTATTCACAGCCGACAAAACCCTGATAGCCCAACCGGTCCAGCTCGTCGAACAGGAAGGGATAATTCAGCTCCTCCCCGTCCGGCTCATTGCGTGACGGCACGCTGGCGATCTGGACATGGCCGATCAACGGCATCGCCTGCCGCATCCGCATCGTCACATCGCCGTGAATGATCTGGCAGTGATAGAGATCGAACTGCAATTTGACATTGGGCAGGCCCGTTTGACCGATCAGCCGTGCCGCCAGATCGAAATCATTGAGGAAATAGCCCGGCATATTCCGGCCATTGATCGGCTCGATCACCAGATCAAGCCCGTGCAGGGCCAATTGCTCGCCCGCATAGCGCAAATTGGTCTCGTAACAGGCCATCGCCGCCTGATCGAGATTGCTGACCAACCCGCTCATCATATGCAACCGCTTCACACCGGTGGCTTCGGCATAGGTCAAAGCGGTGGCCACACCGGCTTTGAACTCGGCCTCGCGTCCGACCAGAGCCGCCATGCCGCGTTCACCCTTGCCCCAATCACCGGGCGGCATATTGAACAAAGCCTGCTGAAGTCCACCGCCTTGCAAAGCCTTGGCGACCGCATCGGGACTGTGCTCGTAGGGAAACAGGAATTCAACCGCGCTGAAACCCGCATCACCGGCCGCCTTGAAGCGGTCGAGAAACGACCATTCGTTGAACATCATCGTCAGATTGGCGGCAAAATGCGGCATGGGACTTCTCGTGTTGGAGTTGATGGCGCACAGTGCCGCCTGTTGCCTTGTCGTGTCAATTGCCCCGACAATCCCCAAGACCTGCCCCCGACCACCGGTAACAGGCTTTGGAGCTTGCACTACCCCCTTAAAAGGCCCATTTTAGGAGGATGAGCACCCGGACAAGCCCGAAATCCACCCAATTGGCCATCGAGGGCATGACTTGCGCGGCCTGCGTGGCGCGGGTTGAAAAAGCCCTGACTGCGGTAGAGGGGGTGGTTGAAGCCAGCGTCAATCTGGCCACCCATTCCGCCCGCATCACCGGATCGGCCAAACCCGACGCGCTGGCAGAGGCGGTCGAGGACATCGGCTACGGGGCCAGTGTGATGAGCGCGCAGGATCAGGCCGACGAGCCATCCCGTGCCGTGTTGCGCGAGCAAGAGGCGCGCCGCGCCGCCATCACCGGCGGGCTGATCGCCAGCCCGTTCCTTGTGGGTATGGGGCTGATGCTGTTTGACCGGCCGATGCTGTTATCGCCGGACATGGAACTGGCACTGGCCAGTCTGATGCAATTCTGGCTTGGGGCAAGGTTCTATCGCGGGGCGTGGAAAGCCCTGCGCGGTGGCGCGGCCACCATGGATGTGCTGGTGGCGCTGGGCACCTCGGCCGCTTACGGCTTGAGTCTGGCCCATTGGAGCATGGGCTTTGGCGGGCATGCGGGAGACCATGCAGGAGGGCATGGAGCCGGCCTGCCATTGTATTTTGAATCCTCCAGCATGGTGATTGCCTTTGTCCTGCTCGGCAAATGGCTGGAAGAGCGTGCGATGTCGGAAACCGCTTCCGCCTTGCGCGCTCTGCAAGCCCTCCAGCCGGATCAGGCCAACCGGATTGACCCGCAGGGCCGGATTGTCGCGGTGCCGATCCATCAACTGGTGACCGGCGACAGGCTTCTGGTCAAAGCCGGAGAGCGCATTGCCTGTGACGGACTTATCGTTGAGGGCAGTGCCGGAATTGACGAGGCGATGGTGACGGGCGAAAGCCTGCCGGTCATCAAAACAGCGGGTGACAAAGTCATCGGCGGCACGCTCAATACCGACGGTCGTCTGGTGGTGGAAGTGACGGCGCTGGGTGCTGACAGCGTGCTGGCGCGGATTGTGGCGGCGGTCGAGGCCGCGCAAAGCTCCAAAGCCCCCGTACAACAACTGGTTGACCGGATCAGCGCGGTTTTTGTGCCCGTGGTGACAGGCATTGCCATTGCCACATTTCTCTTCTGGCTGGTCAAAGACGGCTCATTGTCGCTGGCCACCATCAATGCCGTATCGGTGCTGGTCATCGCCTGCCCTTGCGCCTTGGGGCTGGCAACACCGACTGCCATTCTGGCAGGCACGGGGGTCGCCGCGCGCCACGGCATTTTGTTGCGCGATGCCCGGGCGATTGAATCGCTGGCCCGCACACAGGTTGTGGTGTTCGACAAAACCGGCACATTGACAACCGGCAAGCCCGAGATCACCGGCATCGAGGTTTTTGGTGGCCTGACCAAGGACCGGATTTTACAGCTTGTGGCCGCAATGGAAGCAGGCAGTACGCATCCGCTGGCCAAGGCCCTGATCACGGCGGCCCTCTCCCTGCCCCCGTTGACAGCCACCGGTTTCCAGTCGCAAGCGGGCGCGATTACGGCAGGGATCGAGGGAGAGACCTATCTGTTCGGCTCCGGCACAGCCTTGCGCCAAGCGGGGTTCGATCTGTCGGCGTTTCAGGATCAGGCCAGCCTTGGGCACGCGCGAGGGGCCGGCCTGTCCTGGCTGGGGCGGGTGTCCGATCATTCCGTATTGGCCCTGATCAGCTTTGCCGATATGGCACGCCCAAGCGCTCGGGACGCGATAGCCCAACTCAAACAGCTTGGGCTTGGCCTTGTCATGCTGACGGGCGACAGCAAGGGCGCGGCCTCCCGCATCGGCGAGGCATTGGGGCTTAGTGAGGTGATTTCCGAGGTCTCCCCCACTCAGAAATCATCCGCCATCGCCGCCTTGCAAGCCAAGGGTCTGGTGGTGACCATGGTGGGAGACGGCCTCAACGATGCCCCGGCCTTGATGCTGGCCGATACCGGTATTGCCATGGCCGAGGGCACCGACATAGCCATTGAATCCAGCGGCGTGGCCCTGATGCAGGCCGATCCGCGTCTGGTTGCACGCAGTATCGTACTGACCCGCCGGATTGTCTCCACCATCCGGCGCGGACTTTTCTTTGCCTTCATCTATAATATGATCGGGTTGCCGCTTGCGGCGGCCGGATTGCTTTCGCCTGTTGTGGCGGGGGCCGCCATGGCTTTGTCGAGTGTCAGCGTGGTGGCCAATGCCCTGACTCTACGCTGGTTTTCCCGCCCTCCATCCAACCGTTGAGATCACCATGCCTGCATCATCCTCTTCCTCATCCTTGGGCCAGCGCGCCTTTGACCGTTTGATGCAGTTGCGCGGGATCAGCGACCATCCCGACAATCTGACACGGCTGTTTCTGTCTCCATCGCATAGACAGGCGGCTGAGGCCGTCAAACAGATGATGACCCAAGCCGGTTGCGACACGGTGGAGATCGACGCGCTCGGCACGGTGGTGGGCCGCTATCATGGCAAAGCCGCGGATGCACCCGCTTTGCTGATCGGCTCGCATATCGACACCGTCAAAGATGCCGGTTCCTATGACGGTACTTTGGGTGTGGTGGCAGGCATTGGCGTGGTCGAAGCCCTGAAGCAGGCAGGCCGCCGCCTGCCTTTCACGCTGGAGATTCTGGCCTTCGGCGATGAAGAGAATGTGCGCTTTCCCAGCAATCTCTCGTCCTCGCGCGCCTTGGCAGGCACCTTCGATGCGGCAACGCTGGACGGGGTGGACGAGGACGGAATTTCGTTCCGTCAGGCTCTGCTGGATTTTGGCGGCAAGCCCGGAGCGATCGGCCCGCTTGCCCGCGATGCATCCAAAGTCATCGGCTATCTGGAAGTGCATATCGAACAGGGTCCGGTCTTACAGCACGAGAACCTGCCTGTCGGGATTGTCACCGCCATCAACGGTGCCTCGCGCCGCCGTGTTTCGGTGACCGGAGAAGCAGGCCATGCAGGCACCGTGCCGATGGCCCTGCGTCTTGATGCCCTGACAGCCGCCAGCGAAATGGTGCTGGCCGTCGAGACTTTGGGAGCCAAAGCCCCTTTGACGGTTGCCACCGTTGGCCGTCTGGCGGTCTCGCCCAATGCCGTCAATGTCATTCCCGGCGGCGTGCAATTCACCCTTGATATGCGCGGTCCCGATGATGCCGAGCGCATCGCGATGGTGGACGCGATCGAGCAGGCCTGCCGGACCATTGCCGCCCGCCGCAAGGTCCGTCTCGAGATTGCACCTTTCTACGATGCGCCGGCCTGCCCATGCTCGCCCTCCTTGCAGACAGCGCTGGCCGAAGCCGTCGCCCGCCACCAGATCAGGCCGTTGCATCTGCCTTCTGGCGCAGGCCATGATGCCATGGCCATGGCGGCTTTATGCCCGATCGGCATGCTGTTCGTGCGGTGCACCGACGGGATCAGCCATAATCCGGCAGAGTTTTCCAGCCAGAGCGATATCGATCAGGCGATCCGGATCCTGCTCGATGCCATCGAGCATCTGGCCAGCCAATCCGTCTCATAAAAAAAGCCGACACCCTGACAGGCATCGGCTTTGATGTTGTCCTGAGCGGACAGGGTCACATGGTCGCGCCAACAGTCCAAGGCACGAATTCGGCATCGCCATAACCGAGCTGTTCGGATTTGGACTGTTCGCCGGAAGCGACGCGCAACAGCACATCGAAAATCTCTTTGCCTTTGTCCTCGACGCTGACACCGTCGACAATATCACCGCAATTGATGTCCATATCGTCGATCATCTTGCGGTAGATTTCGGAATTGGTCGCCAGTTTGACCGAGGGTGTCGGCTTACAGCCATAGGCCGAGCCGCGTCCGGTGGTAAAGGCCAGAATATTGGCTCCCCCTGCCACCTGACCTGTTGCGGCCACCGGATCATAACCGGGGGTGTCCATGTAGACGAAGCCCTTGGCGGTGACCTGTTCGGCATAGTGGTAGACACCGGTCATGGTCTTGGTGCCGCCTTTGGCCGTAGCCCCCAGCGATTTTTCCAAGATTGTGGTCAAACCGCCTGCCTTGTTGCCCGGTGACGGGTTGTTGTTCATCTCCATCTTGTTGCGGGCGGTATAGTCCTCCCACCAATGGATCATGTCGACCAGCTTCTTGCCGATTTCCGGCGTGGCCGCGCGGCGGGTCAGCAAATGTTCCGCGCCATAGACTTCGGGCGTTTCGGACAAAATCGCTGTGCCGCCATGCTGGACCAAAAGATCGACCGCCGCCCCCAAAGCCGGATTGGCGGTAATGCCGGAATAGCCATCCGAACCACCGCACTGCAAAGCCAGCATCAATTCGGAGGCCGGAACAGTCTGGCGGCGTGCCGCATTGGCAATCGGCAACATGGTCTTGATGGCTTCCACGCCCGCTTCGACCGTCTTTTTGGTGCCGCCGACTTCCTGAATGGTCATGGTGCGGAACATATCGCTTTCGGTAATGCCATAGGCATCTTTCCAGCGCGAAATCTGGAAGCCTTCGCAACCCAGACCGACCATCACAACACCCGCCATATTCGGGTTGCAGGCATAGCCCCATTGGGTGCGCTTCAGAATCTCGTAGCCCTCGCCCTTGATGTCGAGCGCGCAACCGCCGCCATGCACCAGCGGGATCACCCCATCGATATGCGGATAATCCTTGAGGATCCCGGACCGTTCGATCTCCTGCGCCATGAAGCGCGCGGCCGAGGCCGAGCAATTCACAGAGGTCAGGATGGCAATATAATTGCGGGTTCCCACTTTGCCATTGGCGCGGCGGAAGCCCTCGAACGTGGCCTGCTGTGCGACGGGAAGGATCTCTTCCTCGCGGGCATCCTCGGAAAAGCGGTAATCACGGGCAAAGTCGCGCATGCCGACATTGTGCTCGTGCAACCATGAGCCGGGCGGCACGGTCTTGGTGGTAAATCCGATGATCTGGCCGAACTTGATCACCGGTTCGCCCTCGGCAATTCCGGTCAGCGACATTTTATGACCGCGCGGAATCCGGTCAATGGCGGTCACGCCGTGGACCACAACGCCCTTGTCGACGGTATCGACGGCAGCCACAACATTATCGGAAGGCGAAAGCAGAATTGTACGTGGCGTTTGTGCCGCAGGAGCGTTCATCAGACGTAACCTCATTTCAACATGTTAGTATTCGTGACAGTTACAACACCACGACAGGCCAACAATTTCAACCCTGACCGCCTGAATTCGATCAAAGGCGGGCCGATGGTGGCCATGCGCGGGACGCAGAGCAAATCTGAAGGGCCGGAAGCCGGCGGGTTTTTTGCCACTTTCATCTTGCCCGACGCTCAAAAGCCCGACACTGTAGACCGATCAGCCACACAGATCAAAACTTCGGGACGAGGAACGCATGACCAAATTACTGCTGACGCCGGAACAGACCCTGCCACATGACGGCACCACGGGAGCCCTTGCGGGACGCGTCTGGCGGCCCGAGGTCGAAGGCCCCTCGGTGGTCGCGATCCGCGCCGATGGTGTCTATGACATCTCCGCACATTATCCCACCATGCACGACCTGTGCGAGCAGGCCGACCCGGCAAGCGCCATGCGGGCGGTCACAGGCGAGCGGATCTGCGATCTCGCCGCCTTGCTGGCCAATACGCCGGAGGATGACCGGGACCCGAACAAACCATGGTTGCTCGCCCCGATCGATCTGCAGGCTGTCAAAGCCGCCGGTGTGACCTTTGCCATTTCCATGCTTGAACGGGTGATCGAGGAAAAGGCCCGTGGCAATGCCGCCGCCGCCGCCGAAATCCGCAAGGAAATTGTCGCGCTGGTCGGTGATGACCTGTCCAAACTCAAGCCGGGTTCACCCGAAGCCATGCGCCTCAAGGATGTGCTGATCAAGCAAGGGGCATGGAGCCAGTATCTGGAGGTCGGCATCGGGCCGGATGCGGAAATTTTCACCAAATCGCCCACCATGTCGGCTGTCGGCACCGGTTTCGATGCGGGTCTGCATCCGATGTCGAACTGGAACAATCCGGAGCCGGAAGTGGTGCTGGTGGTGTCCTCGGACGGGCGCATTGTCGGCGGCACGCTCGGCAATGATGTGAATTTGCGCGATGTCGAAGGCCGTTCGGCCTTGTTGCTGGGCAAAGCCAAGGACAACAATGCCTCGGCCAGCCTCGGCCCATTCATCCGCTTCTTCGATGCCAGTTTCACGCTCGACCAGATGCGCCATTGTGTTTTGTCGCTGACAGTGGAAGGCACCGACGGCTATGTGCTGAAAGGCTCCTCGCGGCTCGACCAGATCAGCCGTGACTATACCGACCTGACCGCGCAGATGCTCAACCGCAACCATCAATATCCCGATGGCGCGGTGCTGTTCACCGGCACGCTGTTTGCCCCGATCGACGACCGCGACCATCCGGGCGAGGGCTTTACCCATAAGATGGACGATGTGGTGACCATCGCGACACCGGAACTCGGCGCGCTGGTCAACCGCATGAAGCGCTCGAACGAATGCGCGCCCTGGACCTTCGGCATAACGCAACTGATGCGCAATCTCGCCAAGCGCAAACTGATCTGACGGAGTATCGAGGGGGCGGCAATGGACTTTGATATCTGGCTGGCTTTTGCCGCCGCCTCGACCATTCTGGTGCTGATCCCCGGACCCACCGTGTTGCTGGTGGTGTCCTATGCCCTCGGGCAAGGCTGGCGGGCGGCCCTGCCGACGGCCATCGGGGTGGCCCTGGGTGATTTCACCGCCATGAGTTTTTCGATGCTGGGGCTGGGGGCGCTGTTGCAAACCTCGGCCACCCTCTATCTCGGCCTCAAATGGCTGGGAGCGGCCTATCTGGTCTGGCTCGGCATCGGCATGTGGCGGGCGGGTGGCCGTTTCGATATCGCCCCGCGTCAAGCCGAAACGCGGGCTTCCACCATGGTCATGCATGCTTGGATTGTGACGGCGCTGAACCCGAAAAGCCTGACCTTTTTTATTGCTTTCCTGCCGCAATTCATGGACCCGCAGGGCAATTTCTGGGTGCAGATGCTGGTATTCGAAAGCACCTTTCTGGTGCTGGCCTTTGCCAATGCGCTTTTCTATGCGCTCACCGCCAGCCGCGCCCGCCAAGTAATGGGCTCGCCTCGCGCAATCCGCTGGTTCAACCGGTCGGGGGCTGTCCTGCTGGTGGGCGCAGGACTGGCCGCGGCCACCGTGCCGCAACGCGGATAAACCGTCCGGTCCCGCTCAGATAATACATTTTTCCAGCACAGGCTGGCGCTTGGCGATCCGGTCGAAGCCGAGATCGGAAACATCCAGCGTGCGGTAATGGCCATGGA
The DNA here is from genome assembly GCA_947455455.1 of Hyphomicrobiales bacterium. Lineage (GTDB taxonomy): Bacteria > Pseudomonadota > Alphaproteobacteria > Rhizobiales > Beijerinckiaceae > CAIYZJ01. Next base: position 63,386 of record CANGOE010000001.1, on the reverse strand, counting down.
TGACCCATTCGGCCAAGGCCCGGCCAACCGCAGGGCTTTGTTGCAAGCCATGGCCGGAAAAGCCGTTGGCAAGCAACAGATTGTCGATACCCTCGACCGGCCCCAGAATCGCATTGTGATCGAACAGGTTCATATCATAGGGACCGGCCCAGGCCCGCCCCGGCCTGATTTCCTCAAAGGCCGGAATCCGGTGGGCCAGCAGGGGCCACAACTGATCCTCGAAAAGATGCGGATCGACCGAGAAATCATTGTCGTCCATTTCGGGATCATCCTCGCCCTCGCCCGGCGCGATACTGCCGATAAACATCTGGCCGCCGGCATCGGGTCTGCCTTCTGGCCTGCACCATGCACCGCTCGGGTCGATCAGCAAAGGCACGCCCGCCAAAGCCTGTTTGCAATGGAAGGTGTAGACATAGCGCTTCTTGGGCACGACAGGGATCTCGACCCCCGCAAGCGCCGCCACCTTGCGCCCGTTGGCTCCGGCCGCATTGATCAACGTGGCGCAGGCGATCGTCTGTCCCGATTTCAGGGTGACGCCACGGATCACCCGCCCCTGCCGCACCACATCCACCACCTCATCGCTGACATAGGTGACACCGAGTACGCGCGCTTTGCGGCGAAATGCCTGCATAAGGGCCCAGCCGTCAAACCAGCCCTCGCCCGTGCGCCCCCATGAGCCACAGGCCAGATCGTCGACATTCAGCCATTCGAACCGGCTTGCAAGACCCGCCCGGTCGAACAGCGCAATATCGGCACCCTCGCTAGTCTGGATGGCATGATTGTCATGCAGGGTCTTCGCACCGGCCCCATCAAGCCCCGAACCGCTGGCCAGATAGAGATAGCCGCCCTCGTGCAGATCGATCACCGGCACCTCGCCATCAACCGCAAGATGCGCCCCGATCTGGCGCAAAAAATCAATTCCATAAAGGGAAATGCGGATATTGACGGCAGTAGAAAACTGCTGACGGATCGAGGCGGCGGACAGTGCCGAAGCCGCTTTGGCATAAGTGGGATCTTTTTCGATCACCACGACCCGTCCCGTGAAATCGGGATCCCGCGCCAGATGATACGCAATGGACGAACCGATTGCGGCACCGCCGACGATCACCACATCGGCTGAAACAGGCGCGGAATCAGACATATTTATTCCTTTGAAAGCTGAAACTTTGTGCGAAAATCTTCCATTCCAAGCTAGACGAGAGAAAACCTATTTGCCAGCCCCGACAAAATAGCGTTTTGATAAATATGACGAGTTCAACCGATAAAGGCTGCCTGAATGTCTCTTTCCCCGCGTGATGAAGCCCTTGCCATCCTGAAACGCCTTGGCGTGCCCTCCAGCCATTTCAGCGAGACCGATGCCAATCTGCCCTCCGGCATTGCGGCCCGTTCACCGATTGACGGCAAGATCATCGTCACAGTCAAAACCACCTCGCTGGCGCAAACACAGGATGTCTTGGGGCAAGCGGAAGCCGCCTTCAGGCTCTGGCGCAAGGTACCCGCACCGCGCCGTGGCGAATTTGTACGGTTGCTGGGCGAGGAATTGCGCGCCTGCAAGGCCGATCTGGGCCGTCTGGTGACGCTGGAAGCCGGCAAAATCACCTCCGAAGGCTTGGGCGAAGTGCAGGAAATGATCGACATCTGCGATTATGCGGTCGGTCTGTCGCGCCAATTGTTCGGGCTGACGATTGCCACCGAGCGTCCCGACCACCGGATGATGGAGACATGGCATCCGCTGGGTATTTGCGGCGTGATTTCAGCCTTCAATTTTCCGGTTGCTGTCTGGTCATGGAATGCGGCGCTGGCACTGGTGTGCGGCAATGCCGTGGTCTGGAAACCCTCCGAGAAAACCCTGCTGACCGCTTTGGCCACACAGGCGATTGTCGAACGCGCCGCGGTCAAATTCGGCGGCCTGCCACAGGGTCTGGCCAGCGTGCTGGTGGGTGGCCGCGATATTGGCGAAGCCCTGGTGGACGATCCCCGCGTGGCCCTTGTCTCGGCGACGGGCTCGACCGCGATGGGCCGTCAGGTCGCACCGAAACTGGCGGCCCGTTTTGCCCGCGCCATTCTGGAGCTGGGCGGCAACAATGCCGCCATTGTCGCCCCTTCAGCCGATCTCGATCTGGCATTGCGCGGCATTGCCTTTGCCGCGATCGGAACGGCCGGTCAGCGTTGCACCACCCTGCGGCGGCTGTTCGTGCATGACAGCATCTACGAGCAATTGCTGCCGAAACTGCGCAAGGTCTATGGCTCGGTCCAGATCGGTGATCCGCGCCGCGATGGCGTGCTGGTTGGCCCGCTGATCGACCAACAGGCCTTCGAACTGATGGAAAAAGCCTTGGTTGAAGCCAAAGGAGCAGGAGCCCAGATCACAGGTGGCGGCCGCGTGGCGGTTGAAACATGCGAGAACGGCTTTTACGTCGCCCCTGCGCTGGTCGAAATGCCCTCGCATAGCGGCCCTGCATTGCGCGAGACCTTTGCCCCGATCCTTTATGTGATCCGCTATTCAGCCTTCGAGGAGGCGATTGCGATGCAAAATGGCGTGGGGGCGGGCCTGTCCTCCTCGCTGTTTACGCTCGACATGCGCGAGGCGGAACGCTTTATTGCGTCGGACGGCTCCGATTGCGGCATTGCCAATGTCAATATCGGCCCATCGGGGGCAGAGATTGGCGGGGCCTTCGGTGGCGAAAAGGAAACAGGTGGCGGCCGCGAGGCTGGATCTGACGCATGGAAAGCCTATATGCGTCGGGCGACCAATACGATCAATTACGGCACCAGCCTGCCTCTGGCACAAGGTGTGAGCTTCGATATCGATGCAGGATAAGGGGAAAAAGAGATTATGAGTGCCTCAGACAGCATGAAGAAAGCGGCAGCCTTCCAGTGGGACGATGCCTTTTTGATTGACGACCAGTTGACCGAAGACGAGCGGATGATCCGCGACACGGCCCGCGACTATGCGCAGGAAAAACTTCTGCCGCGCGCAATCAAGGCCTATTCGGACGAACATTCCGACCGCGCCATTTTCAACGAAATGGGCGAATTGGGCCTGCTGGGCATCACCATCCCCGAAAAATACGGTTGCGCCAATGCCAGCTACGTCTCCTACGGGCTGGTTGCGCGCGAGGTCGAGCGCGTCGATTCCGGCTATCGCTCGATGATGAGCGTGCAGTCCTCGCTGGTCATGCACCCGATCTATGCCTATGGCACCGAAGAACAGCGGATGAAATATCTGCCCAAACTGGCGTCCGGCGAATGGATCGGCTGTTTCGGCCTGACCGAGCCCGATGCAGGCTCCGATCCGGCAGGCATGCGCACCCGCGTCGAGAAAGTATCGGACGGCTACCGTCTGACCGGCTCGAAAATGTGGATTTCCAATTCACCGATTGCCGATGTGTTCGTGGTCTGGGCCAAATCGGCGGTGCATGACAACGAAATCCGCGGCTTCGTGCTTGAAAAGGGCATGAAGGGGCTGAGCGCTCCGAAAATCGGCGGCAAATTGTCCCTGCGCACCTCGATCACCGGTGAAATCGTGATGGATGGTGTCGTGGTTCCAGAAGAGAACCTGTTGCCCAACGTGTCCGGCCTGAAGGGACCGTTCGGTTGTCTCAACCGCGCCCGTTACGGGATTTCATGGGGTGTGATGGGGGCGGCGGAAGATTGCTACACCCGCGCCCGTCAATACACGCTCGACCGCAAGCAGTTTGGCCGTCCGCTGGCCCAGACCCAGCTCGTGCAGAAAAAGCTGGCCGATATGGTCACAGAAATCTCGCTCGGCCTGCAAGGCTCGTTGCGGGTCGGCCGTCTGTTCGACGAAGGCAAGATGGCTCCGGAAATGATCTCGATCGTCAAACGCAACAATTGCGGCAAGGCGCTCGACATAGCCCGTATTGCCCGCGACATGCACGGCGGCAACGGGATTTCGGAAGAATATCACGTGATGCGCCATGCCCAGAATCTGGAAACGGTCAACACCTATGAAGGCACGCATGACATCCATGCGTTGATTCTTGGCCGTGCGATCACAGGGTTGCAGGCGTTCTTTTGAGAGCGCGTGACGGCCTGACACTCCAGACGCGCCGAAGAGCCAACCGGTTTTTCGGCGCGTTGTTATCCTTCCCCGACAGGCGATACAGCTAAACCATCCATAGGATCAGGACCATGACAACAGCTCGCACAGGCGGACAACTGATCGTCGATGCCTTGCAGGCCCAAGGGGTCGAACACGTTTTTTGTGTGCCGGGCGAAAGCTATCTGGCTGTGCTGGATGCCTTGCATGATGCGTCGATTCCGGTGACCGTCTGCCGTCAGGAAGGCGGAGCCACCATGATGGCCGATGCGACGGCGCGCCTGTCGGGCCGTCCCGGCATTGTGATGGTGACACGCGGACCGGGGGCCACCAATGCCTCGCCCGGGATCCATATTGCCGAGCATGACAGCGTGCCGCTGATCATGTTTGTCGGGCAGATCGAACGCGGCATGCGGGAGCGCGGCGCGTTTCAGGAGATGGATTACCGTGCCTTTTTCGGTTCGACCGCCAAATGGGTCACCGAAATCGATGATGCCGCCCGTATTCCTGAAGTGATTGCGCGGGCTTTCCATGTCGCCATGCAGGGCCGGCCCGGCCCTGTGGTCATCGCCCTGCCCGAAGATGTCCTGCTGGAGACGGCAAGCGTGCCGGTTGTGCCACGCGTCGAACCTGTCGAAACATGGCCGGGCCTGACACAAATGGCCGAATTGCAAAAACTGCTCTGGGCGGCGAAAAAGCCTGTTGCCATTCTGGGTGGGTCGGGCTGGAACGACAAGGCGATTGCCTCGATGGTGCGCTTTGCCGAGCGGTTCCAACTGCCGGTTGCCACCTCGTTCCGCCGCGCCATGCTGTTTCCCAACGAGCATCCGTTATATGCCGGCGAAATCGGCATTGGTCCCAATCCGAAGCTGAAAGAGCGGATTGCCTCCAGCGATCTGGTCTTGCTGATCGGCGGACGCATGGCCGAAATGCCCTCGCAAAGCTATACGCTGTTCGATATTCCCCTGCCGCAAATGGCCTTTGTGCATGTGCATGCCGATGCCGAAGAGCTGGGCCGCGTCTATCATCCGGTACTGGGCATCCATGCCAGCCCCAAAGCCTTTGCCGCCTCGCTCGAAACCGTACAGCCCCCCCACCAGATTGCCTGGGAAGCCGATGCGGCGAAAGCGCATGAGGACTATCTGGGCTGGACCAATCAGGCTCCGGTGCATGGCAGTCAGCTCGATATGGCGACCGTGATGATGGAATTACGGAGCAAATTGCCCAAGGATGCGATTGTGACCAACGGCGCGGGCAATTATGCGATCTGGGTTGGCCGGTTCCTGCATTACCACCAGCATGGGGCGCAACTGGCCCCGACATCGGGCTCGATGGGCTATGGCGTTCCCGCCGCCGTAGGGGCCAAGCGCGCCCAACCGCACCGGATGGTTGTCGCCTTTGCCGGTGACGGTTGCTTCATGATGAACGGGCAGGAATTTGCCACAGCCGTGCAATATGATCTGCCGATCGTGGTGGTGGTGGTGGACAACGGCATGTATGGCACGATCCGCATGCATCAGGAGCGCGAATATCCGAACCGCGTTTCGGCCACAGCGTTGAAAAATCCCGATTTTGCCGCCTATGCCCGCGCCTTTGGCGGTCATGGCGAACGGGTGGAACGCACCGAGGAGTTCGGCCCCGCCTTCGAGCGGTGTCTGGCATCGGGCAAGCCGAGCATCATCCATTGCCTGACCAATCCGGAAGTGCTGACACCGGGGGCAACAATTACCAGCCTCAGGGCCGCGGCCAAAAAGGCATAAAAAAATCCGGCTTCGAGCCGGATTTTCTATCTGTCGCACCAATCGGCTTTTACGCCAGTTTGGCTTGCACCATCGCACGCAGGGAGCGCAAATCCTTGGCGAAAGAGCGGATCCCTTCGGCCAGTTTTTCGGTGGCCATGGCATCCTCGTTCAAGGCAAAGCGGAAACTGGCCTCGTCGCTGGCCAGCTTGTCGGCCCCGTTTTTGGCCGCTGATGTCGCTTCAAGCTGGCGGACCAGCGGACCCTGATCTTTGGCCAGGGATTCCAGCAAAGCCGGCGCAATGGTCAGGCGGTCACAACCGGCCAGCGATTCGATCTCGCCTTGATTGCGGAAACTCGCTCCCATCACCACGGTGTTATAGCCGTGGCGCTTGTAATAGGCGTAAATGGCGCGCACCGACAGCACACCGGGATCCTCGTCAGCCCCGAATGTGCGGCCTTCGGCTTTGGCGTGCCAATCCAGAATACGCCCGACAAAGGGAGAGATCAAAAAGGCTCCCGCTTCGGCCGCCGCCGCCGCCTGGGCGAGACAGAACAGCAGGGTCAGATTGCAATTGATGCCTTCGCGCTCGAGAATTTCTGCGGCGCGGATCCCCTCCCATGTGGAGGCGAGCTTGATCAGAACCCGTTCACGGCCAACCCCGCGCGATTGGTAATCGGCAATGATGGCGCGGCCCTTGGCTATGCTGGCGGCGGTGTTGAACGACAGATCGGCATCCACCTCGGTCGAGACCCGTCCGGGCACAAGCCGGCTCAATTCGGTGCCGAAGGTCACAGCCAGACGGTCGCAGACGGCGGCGACAATGGCAGACTGATCCCCACCCTGCGCCCGCCCCCAATGGACCGCCTCGTCCACCAGATGCGCATAAGCTGGCATTTGGGCCGCTTTGAGGATCAGGGTCGGATTGGTCGTGCAATCGGTGGGCTGGAATGCCTGTATCGCCTCGATGTCACCGGTATCGGCAACCACTACGGTCATGCTTTTGAGTTGATCAAGTTTCGAGGACATGTTTCGGCCTTTCACGCAACAATTCTGCTCGTCTGGAGTGTCATTATTGAATAGCATAACACAAGGTTCAACAAAATGATTGCGACCACATCAGGATCAGGAAACAGCCACTTTGCTCCACACCCGTATTTTTAAAACCCGCAACGGCCAGACATTGCCTTTCACCTCGATGGGCTTCGGCACTGCTCCATTGGGCAATCTGTTTGCTCCGATCAGCGACGAGGCCGCCCATGCCACCCTTGATGCGGCTTGGGAGGCGGGATGCCGCGCTTTCGATACCGCTCCCTTTTACGGCCTCGGCATAGCCGAAACCCGGCTGAACCCGTTTTTGCGCCGACATCGCGGCGAACAGCTGGTGCTGTCGACCAAAATAGGCCGCTTGTTGCGCCCCTGCGCGCGCGATCAGCGCTCGGCACAGGAGCATTATTTCGACACGCCCGCCCGCGAGGTGGTGTTTGACTATTCCTATGACGGGGTGATGCGGTCCTTCGATTTTTCGATGGAGCGGCTGGGTGTCGACAAGATCGATATCCTGTTGTGCCACGACATTGATGCCGAAACCCATGGCAGTGCCGAAACCAGCGAACACCATTTCAAAATCTTCATGGACGGCGGCTACAAGGCGCTCGAACGCCTGCGGTCGGAAGGACGCATTGCGGCGTTCGGGGCAGGCCTGAATGTCTGGCAGATGTGCGAGCGACTGGCGAAAGCGGGCGATTTCGATCTCTTCCTGCTGGCGGGTCGCTATACCTTGCTGGAACAGGAAGCCCTCGCAACCTTCCTGCCTTTGTGCGAACAGCGCGGGATCGGCATCATGTGCGGCGGCCCCTATAATTCCGGGATACTGGCCACAGGTGCCCGCGAGGGAGCCGTTTACAATTACGAGCCTGCGCCGCAACCGGTCCTCGAGCGCGTGCGCAAGATCGAGGCGATCTGCGCCGCCCATCATGTCTCCCTGCCCTGCGCGGCCATCCAGTTTCCGCTGGCCCATCCCGCCATAGTCTCGGTCATTCCCGGCGGCAAAACGCCCGACGAGGTCCGGCGCAATGCCGCACAATTCGATGTCGCCATTCCGCCCGCCTTCTGGGCGGATTTGAAAACCGCCGGCCTGATTGCCGCCCATGCGCCCGTTCCGGCCTGATCGAACAAGGACACCAGGATGCTGAAACAGATTGATCCATTGCTTGGCCCCGAATTGCTGGCCACCTTGCGCGCCATGGGCCACGGCGACGACATCGTGATTGCCGATGCCAATTTTCCGGCGGCGAGTGCGGGCCGTCCGCTGATCCGGCTCGACGGCATCGACGCGCCGCGCATTGCAGAGGCGATTTTATCGGTCATGCCGCTTGATGATTTCGTGCCTGAATGTGCCTGGCACATGCAGGTGGTGGGTGATCCTGCCGCCCAAATGCCGATCTTTGACGATTTCCGCGCGGTTCTGGCCAAGCACGGCGATGGGGCCAGCCTCGCTTCGCTTGAGCGCTTTGCCTTTTACGAGCGCGCCGGCAAGGCCTTTGCCATCGTGGTGAGTGGCGAAACGCGGCTTTATGGCAATCTGCTCCTCAAAAAAGGCGTGATCCGCCCGCAATCCTGAGACAACGAGCCCCGCATGATGATCATTGACGCCCATCAACATTTCTGGGATCCGGCCCGTGGTGATTACGGCTGGCTGACAGCGGATCTGCCCGCTTTGTTCAAACCCTTCGGGCCGGATGATCTGGCTCCCCACCTCAAGGCCCATGCCATCAGCGGCACAGTGCTGGTGCAAGCCGCACCGAGTCTGGCCGAGACCGATTATCTGCTCGACATCGCCAGCCGCACCCCGTTTGTCAAAGGCGTGGTCGGCTGGATCGACTTCGAGCAACCCGACCACCGGCGCGAGCTCGAGAGGCTGGCGCAGAACCCCCTGCTCAAAGGCATCAGGCCGATGATTCAGGACATTGCCGATCCTGACTGGATGCTGAGGCCGGCCTTCGACTGGGCCTACACAGCGCTGATCGCGCATGATCTGGCTTTCGATGCGCTGGTCCTGCCGAAGCATCTCGATCAACTGCATCGATTGATCCACCGCTATCCCGATCTGCGCGTGGTGATCGATCACGGGGCCAAGCCGCAGATCAGGGACAGGCTGTTCGAGCCTTGGGCCGGCGCGATGACCCGCCTTGCGGAAGAGACCGGAGCCCTGTGCAAATGTTCGGGTCTGGTCACCGAAGCCGGACCCGATTGGCAACCCGAAGACCTTGCCCCCTATCTCGACCATCTGATGCAGGTTTTCGGGCCGGACCGCATGATCTTCGGCTCGGACTGGCCCGTTTTGACGCTGGCGAGCGACTATGCAAGATGGTTTGAAACCGTCAGCCACACCATCCGGCATTGGAGCGATGATCAGCAGGCGGCCTTGTTTGGCGGCAATGCCAGCCGTTTTTACCGGTTATCATAGGACCGGAGTGATCCTTTCGGGCTGTTGATCGTAAGATAAATAATTGTTCTTACCCCTTCAGGGCATAGCCTTGCAGGAAGAGCAGTGTTAAGCCAAGAATTGAATGAAGCTGTTCAAGATGCCGATGGCACCAATCATCGGCCCATGATGCGAGGAGGAACGACCATGGCAACTGAATTGACCCATTTTATCGGCGGCAAGCATGTCAAGGGCACATCCGGCCGTTTTGCCGATGCCTATTGGCCGATGACCGGCGAAGTTGCCTCGCGCGTGCCGCTCGCTTCCACCGGGGAAGTGCGGGCCGCGGTGGAAAACGCCATGGCGGCACAGCCTGCCTGGGCGGCCACCAATCCACAGCGCCGCGCTCGCGTGCTGATGAAATTTCTCGAGCTGGTCCATAAGGAATATGACGAATTGGCCCTGTTGCTGGCCAAAGAGCACGGCAAAACCGTGGCCGATGCCAAAGGCGATATCCAGCGCGGGCTGGAAGTGGTCGAATTCTGCATCGGTGCGCCGCATTTGCTGAAAGGGGAATTCACCGATGGTGCAGGCCCCAATATCGACATCTATTCGATCCGCCAGCCGCTCGGCGTGGTGGCGGGCATTACCCCGTTCAACTTCCCGGCGATGATTCCCTTGTGGAAATGCGCCCCGGCGATTGCCTGCGGCAATGCCTTTATTCTGAAGCCATCCGAGCGTGATGTCGGCGTGCCGTTGCGGATTGCCGAACTGTTCCTTGAAGCAGGTCTGCCTGCCGGCATCCTTAATGTCGTCAATGGCGACAAGGAAGCTGTCGATGCCTTGCTGGATGATCCCGATGTGAAAGCAATCGGCTTTGTCGGCTCCACCCCGATTGCCGAATATGTCTATACGCGCGGTTGCGCCAGCGGCAAGCGCGTCCAGTGCTTCGGCGGCGCGAAAAACCACATGATCATCATGCCCGATGCCGATATGGATCAGGCTGTCGATGCCTTGATGGGGGCTGGTTACGGTTCGGCCGGCGAGCGTTGCATGGCGATTTCGGTGGCGGTTCCGGTTGGCGAGGGCACGGCCAACCGCCTGATGGAAAAGCTGGTTCCCCGTGTCGAAAGCCTGAAGGTTGGCCCGTCCACCGATCCGTCAGCCGATTTTGGTCCGCTGGTCACCAAAGCCCATCTCGACAAGGTCAAGGACTATGTCGATGTCGGCGTGAAAGAAGGTGCCAAGCTGGTGGTCGATGGCCGCAACTTCAAAATGCAGGGCTATGAAAACGGCTTCTATATGGGCGGCTGTCTGTTCGACAATGTGACCGAAGACATGCGCATCTATAAAGAGGAAATTTTCGGTCCCGTCCTCTCGGTGATCCGTGCGCCGACCTATGAAAAGGCGCTGTCGCTGGCCAATGACCACGAATACGGCAATGGCGTGGCCATTTTTACCCGTGACGGCGATGCGGCCCGTGATTTCGCCTCCAAGGTGCAGGTCGGCATGATCGGCATCAATGTGCCGATTCCCGTGCCTTTGGCCTATTACACCTTCGGGGGCTGGAAGCGTTCGGGCTTCGGCGATCTCAACCAGCATGGTCCCGATGCGTTCCGCTTCTATACCAAGACCAAAACCATCACCTCGCGTTGGCCTTCGGGCATCAAGGACGGGGCGGAATTTGTGATTCCGACCATGCGCTAAGCGCACACCAACCATATGAGACGAAATCAGGGGTAGCATGCTGCCCCTGATTTGTTTTCACTGGGCAAAAAGGGAGGTTCACCAATGGCTCAACTTTTCGCCCTCGATGAGGACCGGATCGCCATTCGCGATATGGCACGCGATTTTGCCGATGCACAGCTCGCACCCCATGCCGTGGAATGGGATCAATCCAGCCATTTTCCGGTGGATGTGATGCGCGAGGCCGCCAAGCTCGGCATGGCCGCGATCTATGTGCGCGAGGATGTCGGCGGCTCCGGTTTGGGCCGTCTGGATGCGGCCCTGATTTTCGAGGCACTGGCCACTGGCTGTCCGGCCATTTCGGCCTATCTGTCGATCCACAATATGGTGGCGTGGATGATCGACCAGAACGGCTCGCCCGAACAGCGCCAGCACTGGTTGCCGCCGATTGTGACAATGGACAAGATCGCCGCCTATTGCCTGACCGAACCGGGCTCCGGCTCCGATGCGGCCGCGCTGAAAACCCGCGCGCGGCTTGATGGCGACCATTACATTGTCGACGGGGTCAAACAGTTCATTTCCGGCGCGGGTGTGGCCGATGTCTATGCCGTGATGGTGCGCACCGGCGGCGAAGGCCCTTCCGGTATTTCCACCTTGCTGATCGAGAAAGGCACGCCCGGCCTGTCTTTCGGCGCTGTCGAGAAAAAGATGGGCTGGAACGCGCAACCGACCCGTCAGGTGATCATGGACAATTGCCGTGTGCCGGTGGTCAACCGGTTGGGCCCCGAAGGGATCGGCTTCAAGATTGCCATGTCGGGACTGGATGGCGGCCGCCTCAACATCGCGGCCTGCTCGCTGGGCGGCGCGCAATCGGCGCTGGAAAAATCACTGTCCTATATGAATGACCGCAAGGCTTTCGGAAAAAAATTGCAGGATTTCCAGGCCTTACAATTCCGGCTTGCCGATATGGCCACCGAACTGGAAGTGGCCCGCACCTTTTTGTGGAGAGCGGCTTCGGCACTGGATGCCAAGGCGCATGATGCCTCGCAATTATCGGCCATGGCCAAGCGCTTTGTCACCGATACAGGGTTCGAGGTCGCCAATCAGGCCCTGCAACTGCATGGCGGCTATGGCTATCTGGCTGATTACGGCGTTGAAAAAATCGTACGCGATCTGCGCGTGCATCAAATTCTCGAAGGCACCAATGAAATCATGCGCGTGATCATTGCGCGCCAGTTGGTCGGTCGCGGACAAGGAAGCGGATCATGAGCAAGACACTCGCCATCGCATTTATCGGGCTGGGCAATATGGGCGGGCCAATGGCCGCCAATCTGGTCAAAGCCGGATTTTCGGTCACCGGATTTGATCTGTCGACCAGCCATCTCGATCAGGCCAAGGCGCATGGGGTGACCCCGGCAGGCTCGGCGCTCGAAGCGGTCAAACAGGCCGATGTCGTGATCACCATGTTGCCTGCGGGCAAACATGTGCTGTCGGTTTGGCAGGATGTGCTTGCCGGCACTCAGCCCGATGCCTTGCTGGTTGATTGCTCGACCATTGATGTCGAAAGCGCACGCGCCGCCCATTCGCTTGCCACGTCAAAAGCACTGACCGCGCTGGATGCACCGGTGTCGGGCGGTGTCGGCGGGGCGCAAGGGGCAACCCTGACCTTCATGTGCGGTGGCACCGACACCGCCTTTGCCCGCGCCAGACCGGTGCTTGAAGCCATGGGCAAAAAGATCGTCCATTGCGGCGAGGCCGGTGCGGGGCAAGCCGCCAAAATCTGCAACAATATGATTTTGGGCATTTCGATGATTGCGGTCTGCGAAGGCTTTGCACTGGCCGAAAAGCTCGGCCTCTCCCATCAGGCGCTGTTCGATGTCGCCTCGACCTCGTCGGGTCAATGCTGGTCCCTGACCACCTATTGCCCGGTGCCCGGCCCTGTACCGACCAGCCCCGCCAATCGGGATTATCAGCCCGGCTTTGCCACGCCTTTGATGTTGAAAGATCTGGCCCTGTCCCAAGACGCGGCCCAGAGTGCGGGCGCGCAGACTCCCTTGGGAGCCAAGGCGACCGAACTGTATCAGCGCTATCTGGATTCCGGCGCCTCGGAAAAAGATTTCTCCGGCATCATCGCAATGCTAAGATCGCAAGACTGACGTCTGATTGACCCATTGAGCAAATCGATGCCGTTGCAATCCACCCCATCTGCTCAACCGGCGGCATCTGCGGCACGCCTGTTGCGGCGTGTCGGCTTTTTTGCGCTGGCGGCGGCTCCCCTCTTGTCGATGGCCTCGCGGCGCGGTTTTGTGATCGCGGTGCCGTTCGGGGCGATCTTGCTGATTCTGGCGACGCTGATTGAAAGCGAGAACAAGGAGCCATGGCAGTCCCTTTCCCGCTTGGTCTTGTCGCTTTGCGGCATTGCGGGCCTGTTCGTGCTGATATGGGCCGGATTGTCGCTGGTCTGGACCCCTTTCAAAAGCGAGGCCATAGCCCGCTGGGCCAATCTGGTCGGGCTTGTGGCGCTGGTGATGGCCACGGTGGCCAGCCTGCCGCTCCATAGCCGCGCCAACAATTTGCATCTGTTGACCATCGGACTGGCTGGCGCACTGGTGCTGGCCAATGCCCTGTTGCTATGGGGCGCGCTTGACCCTGATCTTGTTGTGGATCAAATCGTCACCGAACGTCTGCCGCTGTTTGCCTGCGTGCTGGTTTTTCCCTGCTTTGGCTGGCTGGTATCACGACAACGTTTGGGTGGTGCGGCGATGGTGCTGGCGATCACCGGCAGTTTCATAATCCTGCAGGAGGCCTATGCGGCATTGTTCAGCCTGACGCTCGGTCTGGCGGTTTATGCCCTGTCCGTCTGGCGTGTGACGTGGGGGCGTTGGGTCAGCGGGATCATGACCATCGGCTTGCTGGTGCTGGCTCCTGTCCTGCCGTTTTTACTGCGGCCCGTCACAAAATGGGCCTTCGGGGCGACCGATCTCAATGTCGATGCTTTGCGGGCGTGGGGACGGCTGGTGCAACGCGAGCCCTTGCGCCTGATCACCGGTCACGGCTTCGATGTGACAGCAAGGGCCAAAGCCGCCGGATTGATCGAGCCGATGGCCCCGCGCGGACTTCTGTTCGAATTATGGTACGAATTGGGACTGTTGGGTGTGATCGGCGTGGCGGTTGTGTTGATGATGATCATCCGCGCCAGCACCAAATCATCACCCGTGCTGGCACCGGGGATACTGGCGACATTGCTGGCCAGTTTCAGCCTCACCGTGCTGGGTCAGGTCGCCTTGCAGGGCTGGTGGGTGACCCTGATCGGTTTGGTGGTGATCATGTGGTTTGCCATTGAACAGGGGCAGTATCGCACCACCCGCCCCCGTTCGATCAGCACAACATTCCGTTAATTCCACAAGACATCGGACCTTGCGGTTTTACGCCTTGCGGCCTTCCTGCACGGCATGACAGGCAACACCGTCGATCATCAAGGGGATCTCTTTCTGGCAACGGGCATTGGCCAGCGGGCAACGCGGATGGAAGGTACAGCCCGAAGGCGGCGAAATCGGATTGGGCACCTCGCCTTGCACCGGCTGGCGGCTTCTGCCGGTCATGGCCAGATCGGGCACCGCATCCAGCAACATCCGGGTATAGGGATGTCGGGGCTGGGCAAACAGGGTTTCGACGCGGGCGACCTCGACCAGACGACCCAGATACATCACCCCGATCACATCCGCCATATAACGGACAACTGCCAGATTATGGCTGATAAACAGCAAAGTCAGGCTCAGGTCCCGCTGTAAATCTTTCATCAGATTGAGGATTTGCGCCTGTACCGACACATCGAGCGCCGAAGTCGGTTCGTCGCAGACAATCACATCGGCATCCGATGCCAGCGCGCGGGCAATCGCGATCCGCTGGCGCTGACCGCCGGAAAACTGGTGCGGGAATTTGATCGCATCGGCCGGATCAAGCCCGACCAATGTGAGCAACCGGCTGACGCGGGCGCGTTCCTCGTCCTCGTTGCGGGCCAGACCGAACGCCTTCATCGGCTCGGCAATGATCTGTCCCACCCGCCAGCGCGGATCGAGGCTGGCATAGGGATCCTGAAAGATCATCTGCAGGCGGCGACGCAAGGACAGCGGATAGCCATGCTTGGGATCAAGCGCAACCTCGTCAATCGAGAATTTGCCGCCACTGGCCGGCAACAAACCGGTGACCATGCGGGCCACCGTGGATTTCCCCGATCCCGACTCCCCCACCAGCGCAAAGGTCTCGCCCTTCTTGATCGTGAAGGACACGTCGTCAACAGCCACCAGCATTTGCTTGTCCTGACCGGACAGCACACGCTCCAGCCAGGGCTGGGACACGTCGAACACTTTGCGGGCATTGGTGACCGACACCATCGGTTTCATGGTCATGAGCGCACCTCATGCAGGAAGCAGGCGACCTGTCCGGCCCCGACATGTTCGAGCACAGGCCTCGATTCATGGCATTTGGGTATCACATGCGGACAGCGGGGATGGAAGGCGCACCCTTCGGGGATTGCGGTCAGGCGCGGCATTGACCCCTCGATTTGCAAAAGACGCTCGGGCCGTTCGTCAAGCGCGGGGATCGAGCCCATCAAACCCTTGGCATAAGGATGCTTGGGCGATTTGACGACATCGCGGACCGGGCCAATTTCAATCACCCGCCCCGCATACATCACCGCGACGCGATCAGCCGTTTCGGCAATCACCCCCATGTCATGGGTGATCAGCATCACTGCGGTGCCGCGTTCACGGCACAGTTTTTTGAGTACGGCAATGATCTGCGCCTGCACCGACACATCCAGCGCGGTGGTCGGCTCATCGGCAATGATCAATTCCGGCTCGGCCGCCAGAGCCAGGGCAATCACCACACGTTGCCGCATCCCGCCGGAAAATTCATGCGGATAGCCGTCAATCCGTTTTTCGGGGGCCGGAATACCCACCTCGGCCAGCAAGGCAATCGCACGTTCGCGGGCTTCCTGTTCGGTCACCGGCAGATGGGTGCGGATGGTTTCGATCAACTGTTCTCCGACCCGATAGAGCGGATCAAGACTGGTCAAAGGATCCTGAAAAATCGTACCGATCCGCTTGCCGCGAATATGGCGCAACTCCTCCATCGGCAGTTGGTCGATCCGCTGGCCTGCCAGCAAGACCTCACCCGAGGCAATCCGGCCCGGCGGCTCCAACAGGCCGATCACCGCCGCTCCGGTCAGCGATTTTCCGGCCCCTGATTCACCCACCACCCCCAGCACTTCACCGGGTGCGATGGACAGGGAAATACCGTCCAAAGCCCGCAAGGTGCCGTGGCGGGTGACAAATTCGACAACCAGATTGCGCAATTCGAGCACGGGAGTCTTTACAGATTCGGGTGTCATTGAAGCCTCGGATTCAGCGCATCGCGCAACCAGTCGCCGATCAGATTGATCGACAGCACAAAAATCGCCAAAGTCAGGCCCGGGAAAGTCACAATCCACCAATCACCGGAAAACAGATATTTGTTGCCGATCGAAATCAGCGTGCCCAGCGAAGGCTGGGTCGGCGGCAGGCCGACACCCAGAAACGACAGGGTCGCCTCGGTGATGATGGCCAGACCGAGATTGATGGTCAGGATCACCAGCACCGGACCGATCACATTAGGCAGGAGGTGGCGCAACAGGATCAGCGGTGTCGGCTGGCCGACCAAGCGCGCGGCGTGGATATAGTCCTTGTTCTTTTCAATCAATGTCGAGCCGCGGATGGTGCGCGCATATTGCACCCAGAAGCTCAGACCGATCGACAGGATCAGCACGCCGAACGCCCAGGTCTCGCGCGACGTGCCTTTCGACAACGCCTGCACAACCCCGTTGACC
Source organism: Hyphomicrobiales bacterium (assembly GCA_947455455.1). Taxonomy (GTDB): domain Bacteria; phylum Pseudomonadota; class Alphaproteobacteria; order Rhizobiales; family Beijerinckiaceae; genus CAIYZJ01. The sequence continues at coordinate 46,604 of CANGOE010000001.1, read as the reverse complement.
AGCAAGGCGATCAGGATTGCGGGAAAGGTCAGTTGCACATCCGCCACCCGCATGATGACCGCATCAACCCGCCCGCCGACATAACCGGCAATCAGGCCCAGCGTGATGCCGATGGTCGCCGCCAGCGCCACGCCCGACAGGCCGATCACCAGCGACACCCGCATACCGTACAGAATGGCCGAATAGAGATCGCGGCCCTGATCATCGGTGCCCAGCACAAACCGCGGATCGCCGCCATCCTGCCAGACAGGGGGAATATTGGCGTCGGCCAGAAACACCTGCGCCGGATCGAACGGATCCATGCTCGCCAGCCATGGGGCCATCAGGGCGGCCAGAATGATCGCCACCGACAGCACCGCCGCCACCACCGTCAAAGGCGAGCGGAAAAACAGATAGGTCAGATCATGCGCCATGATCCGCGACCAGAGACTGTCGCCCGACGAGGTGGGTCCGGCGGAGGGAGGGGGGATTGTCACACCATTATCCTTTGATGGTCGCACGCAAACGCGGATCGACAAATGCATAGAGCAGATCAACCACCATATTGATGGTGACGAACAAAGCCGAAATAATCATCAGATAGGCCGCCATGATCGGAATATCGACATTCTGGACCGCCTTCAGGAACAAAGCGCCCATGCCGGGCCACTGGAACACCGTCTCCGTAATCACCGCAAAGGCGATGATCGAGCCGAGTTGCAAACCGGCAATGGTGATCACCGGCACCAGCGTGCTTTTCAGGGCATGGCGGAAATGGATCGCCCGTGTGGTCAGCCCGCGGGCACGCGCGAATTTAATATGGTCGGAGCGCAACACTTCCAGCATCTCGGCACGCACCAGCCGCATGATCAGCGTCATCTGGTAAAGGCCGAGCGTGATCGCAGGCAGGATCAGCGCTTTCAGGCCGGAGGCGGTCAACAGTCCCGTGCTCCAGCGCCCCGATACGGTGACCACCTGCCCGCGCCCGAACGAGGGCAACCATCCCAGCGTCACGGCGAACAGATAGATCAGCAAAATCCCGATCAGGAATGTGGGCAGGCTGACACCCACCAGCGAGATGGATTGAAACACACGCGCGAACAGGCTGTCACGCCGCAAAGCGGTATAGACCCCCATCGGAATGCCGATGGCCAACGACAGGAAAGAAGAAATCAGGGCCAGTTCCAATGTGGCCGGCGCGCGCTCGGCCAGCAATTCGATCACTGGCTGGCGGAATTGGTAGGAGATCCCGAAATCCAGTTGCACGGCTTTATAGAGATAGCGGCCCATCTGCACGATCACCGGATCATCGAGGCCCAGACTCTCGCGCACCTTGCGCACTTCCTCGGCGGGCGTATCCAGACTGACAATCTGCGCCACGGGATCACCGACAAAACGAAACATCGTGAAAGCCAGAAGCGCGACCGTCAGCAAGACCATGCAGGATTGCAAAATCCGTCGGATAACAAAAGCCAGCATAGGATCATACTCTTCTTGATAACCCGAACAGCGGGTCAAGGATCAAGGTCCGACACCATTGGTGCCGGACCCGATAGGCAAACACGCCACCTGTCCGAAAAGCAGGCCGTTGACCGGTCTGCCGTCCGAGAAGGGATCAGTCTTTCATGATCCAGCCGAAGGTGATGGCGTTGTCCGCACGCTGTGCCATTTTCAGCGTTTTGGACACACCCCATGCCAAAGCCTGCTGGTGAAGCGGGATATAGGCATAGTCATCATAAGCGATCTGGAAGGCCTGCTTGATCATTGCATTGCGCTTGGTTGCATCGGTTTCGCCCAGAATCTGGTCGGTCAAACCGTCAAGCTGCTTGTTGCAATAACCGCCCAGATTGGTTTCGCCACGGGCCGACTTTTCATCATCGCGGCAACCGATGATGTCATAGAGCACGTTGTGGCTATCCAATGTATTGGGGGTCCAGCCGAGCAGGTAGAAGGAGGTTTTGAAACCATTCGGCTTCAGGACTTTGGCGAAATACTGCGCCTTGGGCTGGATCAAAGCATTGAGCTTGATCCCGACACGGGCGAGCATACCGACAATCGCCTGACAGATCGGGCCGTCATTGACGTAACGGTCATTGGGGCAATCGAAGCCGACTTCGAAACCATTGGGATAACCGGCATCGGCCAGCAGCTTCTTGGCCCCTTCAGGATCGAACTTCGGACGCACGAAGTCTTTCGAGAGCGGGAACAGTTCCGGCGCGATCATCAAAGCCGAAGGTGTCGAGAGGCCGCGCATGACGCGGGTCTTGATGGTTTCGATGTCGATGGCCTTGTAGAAAGCCTCGCGGACGCGCTTGTCCTTGAAGGGGTTCTTGCCCTTCACGCTGGACTCGAGCAATTCGTCGCGGGTCTGGTCCATGCCCAGATAGATGGTGCGCAATTCGGGACCGGCCAGAACCTGCACATTGGAGGCCGAATTGACGCGCTGGATGTCCTGAATGGGAACAGGCTCGATCAGATCGACTTCGCCCGACAGCAAGGCGGCCACGCGGGTGGCATCCGATGCGATCGGCGTGAAGATGATTTCATCCAGATTGTGTTCGGGCTTGCTCCACCAGCCTGCATTCGGCTTGAACACGGTTTTCACGCCGGGCTGATGGCTTTCGATCTTGAACGGACCGGTGCCATTGGCGTTGAGCGAGATATAAGAGGGTGTCGTGGCATTGGCGGGTGTCGGTGCGGCACTGCCATTGGCTTCGGCCCACTTCTTCGACACGATCATCCAATATTCCCACTGGTTCAGCAGGATCGGATTGGGCACGCCCAAAATCACATCAACGGTATGGTCGTCGATCTTGACGAATTTGGCATCCTTGGGCACGCGGGTCGTGTGGTTGGAACCGGGTGCACGCAGACGGTCGGCAGAGAAAATCACGTCATCAGCGGTGAAATCTTCACCATTCTGGAACTTCACGCCTTTGCGCAGGTAAAAGCGCCAGCGGGTCGGCTCGGGTGTTTCCCATCGCTCGGCCAGAGCAGGCACGACGTTCAGGTTCCGGTCCCGTTTGACCAGACCTTCATAGACGTTGGCCAGATGGGCATTGGTGGTGGTTTCATTCAGCGTATATGGATCGAGAGACTTCAAATCCCCCTGATTGGCGTAACGCAGTGTTTTGGCAGAGACGGCACTGCTGAACAGCACAGCCGCAGTTGCCAGGGCCAAAAATCCTTTGGCCACTAGTCCTTTTTTGATTGTCATCGCACTTTACCCCTAGGTTGAGTGAAACGTCATTGCCTCGTCCTGTTCACTCGTGGGGCAGAGATTAGCCGCCATAACCTCTCAGCGTAAAGTCTAATTCTGCATTATTGGCGGGTTAAATTGGGGCAATTGCCTTTTTAATTCGACAAGATGTGACCGATCTTTGCCATTGACCGCCAGCATGCGAATTTGCTTTGCTTCTTCAACCAATGGATAATACCAAATCAACCGTCAGATATCCCCCATTCAAGAGGTCTTGAAATGCCCATCGTGAACCGTGTTGCCGCTTTTGCCGAAGAAATTGCCGAATGGCGGCACGATCTGCATGCCCATCCGGAGCTGGATTACGACGTGCACCGTACAGCAGGCATTGTTGCGGACAAGCTCAAGGCTTTTGGATGCGATGAGGTGGTCACAGGCATTGGCCGCACCGGCGTGGTCGGCGTGATCCGCGGCTCCAAGCCGGGCACCAAAGTGATCGGCATGCGCGCCGATATGGATGCTTTGCCGATTGTCGAGGAAACCGGCAAGGCCTATGCCTCCACCACTCCGGGCAAGATGCATGCCTGCGGCCATGACGGGCACACGTCCATGCTGTTGGGTGCGGCCAAATATCTGGCCGAAACCCGCAATTTCGCCGGGACTGCGGTGGTGATTTTCCAACCTGCCGAAGAAGGTGGCGGCGGCGGCAAGGCCATGGTCGATGACGGCATGATGGACCGTTTCGGCATTACCGAAGTCTATGGCATGCACAACATGCCCGGCATGCCGGTCGGCCAGTTCGGCCTGCGGACCGGCCCCTTGATGGCGGCCGCCGACCGCTTCACCATCGAGATCCAGGGTCTGGGTGCGCATGCGGCCAATCCGCATGGCTCCATCGACACCGTGGTCATTGTCGGCCAGATCATCAATGCGTTTCAGGCGATTGTCGCGCGCAATGTGAACCCGCTGGAATCGGCTGTGGTGTCCACCACCTATATCCGTGCAGGCGAGGCCTTCAACATCCTGCCGCAAACCGCCACGCTCAGAGGCACGGTCCGCACGCTCAACAAGGATGTGCAGGATATGATCGAACGCCGCATGTCAGAAATCGTCCATGGCATCTGCGCCATGCATGGCGCAACGGCGACGGTCGATTATGCCCGTGGCTATCCTGTCACCTGCAACCATGACAGCCCCACCCAATTTGCGGCCTCGGTCGCAGGCTCGGTGGTCGGTCAGGACAAGGTCGACACCCATCTTGCCCCGACCATGGGCGCGGAAGACTTTTCCTACATGCTGGAAGCCCGCCCCGGCGCGTTTATCTTCGTCGGCAATGGCGATACTGCAGGTCTGCACCATCCCGCCTATGACTTCGATGATCACGTGATCCCGATCGGTGTCAGCTATTGGGCCAAGCTGATCGAAACAGGCATGCCCGCCTGACAATAAAGAGGGGGCTTGCCCCCTCGATCTGCCCCTTGGCTGGCATGAGTTGGACTGGCATCAGTGAAGCATTGATTGATCACGATTCATACCGGTGTCATGACCGCCCTTGTGGCGGTCATCCACGTCTTTTTTAAAATGCCCGACCAGACGAACAAAAATCAACTGCCCTCGATTTCCTCGCGCAACAATTCCAGCGCCAGCCATTCTTCCTCGGCCTGCATCAGGGCCACCTGTGTTTCGGTGAGACGCAGGCTCAAAGCGTTGAAGCGGGCAGCGTCTTTGGCATAGAGCTGGGGATCGGCCAGCGCCAGTTGCAGTTTCTCGATATCACGCCCGAGTGCGGCCATTTTATCAGGCAAGACGCTCAAAGCATGCTTGTCCTTGAACGACAATTTGCGGGCTGATTTCCCGCCGGCCGTCTGGCTGGCCCCGGAGCCACTGGCTTCGTGCTTCTGGGTCGAGGGCAGACCGGAGCGATGCGACTTGCGCGCCGTGACCCCTTCACCGCGCTGGGCCAGCATGTCGGAATAACCGCCGGCATAGAGCGTCCAATTCCCCTCGCCTTCCGACATCAGAATGGCCGTACAGACACGGTCCAGACAATCGCGGTCATGGCTGACGATCAGCACGGTACCGGCATAATCGGCCACCAGCTCTTCGAGCAGGTCGAGCGTTTCCAGATCGAGATCATTGGTCGGCTCATCCAGCACCAGCAGGTTGGAGGGCGCGGCCAAGGCACGGGCCAGCAACAGCCTTGCCCGTTCGCCACCCGACAAGGCCGCCACCGGTTGGCGAGCCTGCGGCGGGGAGAACAAAAAGTCTTTCAAATAGCCCATGACATGGCGCTGGATGCCATTGACCGTCAGCATATCGCCCCGCCCGCCGGTCAGCACATCCATGACGGAGGCCTTTTCATCAAGCGCGGCTCGGCGTTGATCCAGCACGACCTTTTCCAGACGGGTGCCCAAGCGCACTTCGCCGGAATCAGGGGCCAGTTCGCCGGTCATCAGATTGATCAATGTGGTTTTGCCCGCGCCATTGGCCCCGACAATGCCGATCCGGTCGCGCCGCATGATCCGCATCGAGAGATCTTTGACAATGGTGCGGTCACCATAGGATTTGCCGACATGGTCAAGCACCACCACCTGTTCGCCCGACTGGTCGGCCTCGCTGGCCGCCATTTTGACATCGCCGGTCAGTTTGCGGGCCGTACTGCGCTTTTCGCGCAAATCGGCCAGATCGGCCATGCGCCGCACATTTCGCTTGCGCCTTGCGGTCACGCCATAGCGGACCCAATCTTCCTCCCGCGCAATCTGGCGGTCGAGTTTGTGGGCTTCGATTTCTTCCTGTTCGATCTGCAGATCGCGCCACGCCTCGAAAGCGGCAAAGCCCTGATCGAGCCGGCGCGAGCGCCCGCGATCCAGCCAGACGGTATTGCGCGACAGATTTTGCAAGAACCGCCGGTCATGCGAGATGATGACCATTGCCGACCGCAAACCGGACAACTCTTCTTCCAGCCATGTGATGGCGGGCAGATCGAGATGGTTGGTCGGCTCGTCAAGCAACAGGATATCGGGCGCGGGGGCCAGCGTGCGGGCCAAAGCGGCGCGGCGCGTTTCCCCGCCAGACAGACGTTTGGGATCCTCGTCACCATTCAGGCCCAATTGGGTCAGCAGATGCTGGGCGCGATAGGGATCGTCACCGGGGGCCAGCCCCTCTTCGACATAGGCCAGCACCGTGGCATAGGCCGACAGATCCGGTTCCTGCGGCAGATAGCGCACCGTTGCGCCCGGTTGCAAAAAGCGCGTGCCGGAATCCGCTTCCACCAGTCCGGCGGCGATTTTCAGCAAAGTCGATTTGCCGGAGCCGTTGCGGCCCACCAGAGCCACACGTTCTCCCAAGCCAACAGCGAGTTCAGCGCCGTCGAGCAAAGGAGTGCCACCAAAGGTCAAGCGGGTATTTTGCAAATGCAAGAGAGGAGGTGCGGCCATGACGAGGGTGTGCCAGAGCGCGCCTGTTCATGCAAGCAAACTTACCCGTAAACAGGCGAGAAAGTGGACTTGTTCGGGTTATTCTTGCCGCAGAGCTTACAATAAATGATTGTTGCGGGTTTCACGAGGGACTTTTTGCCGCAACAACTGCCGGACCTCGGCAGAGGCCACGACCTCGCCTTTGTTGCTGAACGCCTCGTGATTGGCCTCGATCGACTCGAGATCATACAGATAGTTGACCATCACCGCATGGGCCTGCGCCAGCCCTTTGGGCGAGAGGTCGGCCATGGCGTTGATCCGCTCCAACCGCGCTCCGTTGCCGAGATGGAAACGGGCAACCGGATCGATCACCCGTCCGGAATTGGTGCGGGCCTGCAACAGGTAACGCGCGGCCAAACCCTGCAGTAACGGGGCCAGCACTGCGGCACTGACCGGATTGGTAGCCCAAGCCGGATCAGCCAGCAAATCGAGCGACGGTTTCAGCTCTGCCGTGACAAAGTCGGATTCGGCCTGTTGCCGCTCGCGCCCAAGCCAGCCCGCAAAACCGGGAAGCGGCGACAAAGTGACAAAGGTGTCCAGCCCGAAGCCCTGACGGGTCAGTTCCTCCACCACCTGCTTGATCAGGAAGTTGCCGAAGGAAATACCGCGCAAGCCCTCCTGGCAATTCGAGATGGAATAGAACACCGCCGTGGTTGCCTTTTTCGGATCCAAAGGCACCCGATCCTCTTTCAGCACATCGGTGATCGACGCGGGGATCTCGGCGGTCAGGGCCACTTCGACAAAGATCAGCGGATCATCGACAATTTGCGGATGGAAAAACGCAAAGCACCTCCGGTCGGGCGGCGCAAGGCGACTGCGCAGATCATCCCAGCTCTTGATGGCATGCACAGCCTCGTAACGGATGATCTTTTCCAGAATATTGGCGGGTGTTTGCCAGTCTATCGGCCTGAGCACCAGAAATCCGCGATTGAACCACGAGGAAAACAAATGCCGGAAATCCGCGTCCAGTGCCGCCAGTTCGGGATGGGCCTTTTCAAACCGGAACAGATCCTCGCGCATCCGCACCAGATTTTGCGTGCCGCCCGACGACAGGTTCAACCGGCGGATCAATTCCTGTCGGCGCGGCTCGGCGGCCTGATGCAGGGCCATCAGATGGCGGTGGTCGGGGGTTGACTGGTATCGGGCAATCGCCTGCGCCAGTTCGGCCTCATCGGCCCCGAAGCGGTCCACCAGCATGCACAAGAACGCGCATTGACCGGCATCGTCCATGCAGGCATAGCGATCGAGAATAAGGGTCGCCAGTGCCACGCCGGAGGCTTCGCCACGGCTGGACAGCAGGGCTTCGCACATGTCCGCAACAGGCGGCAGATCGCGCCGACCGCCGCCCCATTGGGCCTGTTCGACCAGTGCACGCCCGCGTTGCGAAATACTCGCAATCAATTCACTTAAAAACGACATGTCCTACCTGCTCTCACAACGGCCGAACGCTTATGGTGCAGCGCATCTCAAAAAGCAGATTACGGGCAAACCGCCAAATTTCAAATTGGAAATGACCGGAAGGGCGCTCAGGAGCCTGTCTCGTCCTCGCCCAGCAATGGCCGCCAGCCCCAATGCAACAGCGAGGGATCATCGCTGTCGACACCGTGGGTCTGTAAAATATCATGGATTTCACGCAGGCGGCCGATCACGGCCGGGCCGCGCAACAGGCCGGTCATTACCATCAGCATTTCGATGACCAGCAATTGCACCACATAGGCCTCGGTGCCGACCCGCATGGTGGCATCACGCGGCACATCGCTGGCCAGCACGATATCCGCCAGAGCGGCCAGCGGGGTATGCCCGCGCGTGATGGCAATGATGGTCGCCCCTCGGGCCTTGGCCAGCCGCACCACTTCCAGCAAAGACGGCATGCGTCCGACAAAGGAAATCGCCACCACCACATCGGCAGGGGTCAACGTGGCGGCGGCCACCAGTTGAAAATGCGCATCCGAATAGGCGGTGGTGTTCAGATCGAGCCGGAACAAGCGGGCCTGCAAATCCTGCGCAAGAAAATTCGATGTCGCTCCTGTCCCGTAACAATCGACCCGCCGCGCGGCATTGATCGCTCTGGCGGCCTGATCGATAAAAGCCGGATCGATCAGCCTTTGCCATTCCGACAGCACCGCCGTCAGACTGCCCACCACATTGCGCACCACATCATGGGCGCTGTCGCCCTCGCTGACACCGCGATGCAGATAGGGCGTGCCGCGTGCCAGATCACCGGCGAGCCGCAGTTTGAAATCCTTGACCCCCTCGCATCCGACCGTCCGGCAGAACCGCACGATCGTCGGCGCACTGACATCGGCGGCCCGCGCCAGATCTTCGACATTGGTGTTGACTGCCCATGTCGGATTGTCCAGCACCAGTTCAGCGATCCGCCGTTGCCCGCTCGACAGAGTGTCCATGGCCTGCCGGATCGCGCGCAACACATCGGGGGCCTCCGTCCCGTCAGCATATAGCGGAAGATCGAGGGGGGCAGGATCGGTCACATTCTCCATTCAGACCACCTCCTCGGGGGCCAGATCGAAATGGCAGGCAAATTGATGGCCGTCCTGCTCCTGCCGCAACAGGGGCCGCTCTTGCGCACACAGGCTTTGGGCCTGCGGGCAACGGGTGCGGAACACACAGCCCGAAGGCGGATCGAGCGGCGAGGGAATATCCCCCATGATCAAGCGCCGCGCCTTGGGGCCGTCAGGATCCGCTTTGGGAGAGGCCGCAAGCAAAGCGCGGGTATAGGGATGGCGCGGTTGGCGCATCACTCGCTCGGTCGGTCCCATTTCCATCACGCGACCCAGATAGAGCACGGCCACCCGCTCGCACAACAATTCGACAATATCGAGATCATGCGAGATGAACAGCAAGGCCAATCCGAAACGGGCCCGCAAATCCTGCAACAGATTGATGATCTGTGCCTGCACCGAGACATCGAGAGCCGAAACAGGCTCGTCGGCAATGATCAGTTTCGGTTCCACCGCCAAAGCGCGGGCAATGCCGATGCGCTGGCGCTGACCGCCCGAAAACTCATGCGGAAATCGGTCGGCATGGGCTTTTTGCAGTCCGACCATTTCCAGCAATTCGCCGATCCGCTCGGTGCGGCGGTCTTGCGCAATGGCATGGGTATCGAGCGCCTCGGCAATAATATCGCGCACCCGCAACCGTGGATTGAGCGAGGCAAAGGGATCCTGAAACACCATCTGGGCTTGCGAGCGGAACGGCTTCAACTGCCGCTCCGACAGCGCATTGATCGGTTGCCCCTCGAAACTCACCTGCCCGCCACTGGCCGCAATCAGCCGCAACACCAGCCGGCCGATGGTGCTTTTGCCGGATCCGGATTCTCCGACCAGACCGAAAGCCTCACCTGCGGCAATCTCGAAGCTGACATCCTCGACCGCCCGCAACCGGCCCTTGGCGGTCTGGAAGTCCTTGCTGAGATGCGAAACCGCCAACAAAGGCTGTGTCATGCCCATTCCCTCCAGCGCAGACAGCGGATATCGCCCATCCCGTCGGTTTCAAGTGCTGGCGCATCGCGCTGGCATGGCTCCTGCGCCATCGGACAGCGGGGTGCGAACGCACAGGCCGGACCGAAATCACCCGGTTGTCCGGCAATGGCCTGAATAACCCGCCGCCCGTCACGCTCAAGCGCCCGCGCGGGCAAGCACGACAGCAAAGCCTTGGTGTAGGGATGACGCGGGGCACGAAACAGCGGCGCGGTCAGTCCGCTTTCCACCACCTGCCCGCCATACATGACCGCGACCCGATCGGCGATTTCCGAGACAACCCCGAGATTATGGGTGATGAACAGCACCGCCATGCCCGTCTCGCGGCGCAGGCGATCGATCAAAGCCAGAATTTGCGCCTGAATGGTAACATCCAGTGCCGTGGTCGGCTCATCGGCGATCAGCAAAGCCGGATTGCACGACATCGCCAGCGCGATCATCACCCGCTGGCGCATCCCGCCCGACATCTGGTGCGGATAGTCATCCATGCGCCGACCGGCATCGGGGATTTCGACCAGATCGAGCATGTCCCTGACGCGCTTGCGGGTGGCCTGTCCGTTTAACTGCAGATGCAGGCGCACCGATTCCGCAATCTGCTCGCCAATCGTCAGCACCGGATTGAGGCTGGTCATCGGCTCTTGAAAAATCATCGCCATTTCGGTGCCGCGCAATTGCCTGAGCCGGTCCTGCTCCAGCGCGCCGAGATCGAGCATCTCGTTTTGCCGGGTCCGGAAGCGGATCTGCCCCGCCGAAATAAAACCGGAAGGGCGCGGCAACAGGCCCATCACCGCAAGGCTTGTGACCGATTTGCCCGATCCCGATTCGCCCACCACCGCCAGCGTCTCGCCTGCCTGCAAGGCGAGCGACACACCACGCACCGGGGTCACAACCCCCGTTTCGGTTCTGAACGACACCGAGAGCCGGTCGATCTGCAACAAAGGCTGGTTCTGCTGGTCTGTCATGATCACAAAGCCTTGCGCAATTTGGGGTCAAGCATATCGCGCAAGCCATCGCCGATCAGTTGCAACGACAGTGCCGCCAGCACAATCGCCAGACCGGGAAACAGCACAACCCAGAAGGCATCATCGGCATATTGCTGGCCCGATGCGATCATCGTGCCCCAGGTCGGCACCTCCGGCGGCACCCCTGCCCCCAGAAATGACAAACCGGCTTCCGCCAGCACCGCATAGGCAAAGATGAAGGTCGCCTGCACCAGAATGGGCGAGGCCACATTCAACAGAACGTGCACCCGCAGGATGCGGAAGGTCGACACACCCAATGCCCTTGCGGCTTCCACAAACGGCAATTCACTGACCACCAGCGTCGAAGCCCGCACCACACGCACCACGCGCGGGGCATAGACAATCGACAAGGCCAGCACCACATTGCCCGCCGACGGACCCAAAATGGCCACAAGAAAAATCGCCAGCAGAATATCGGGCAAAGCCATCATCGCATCGGCCAACCGCATGATCAGCGCATCAAGCCCCTTCACATAGCCCGCCAGCAGACCGAACAGGGTGCCCACGCTCATCGACAGCATCACAACAGCCGCACCGATCCCCAGCGAAGCCCGCCCGCCGAAAATCATGCGCGAAAGAATATCGCGGCCGAATTCATCGGTTCCCAGCCAATTGACATCACTCGGCGGCTTCAACCGCCGCGCCATGCGCATCGCATCGGGCTTGAACGGGGCCACCCACGGGGCCAGCAAGGCGGCCAACACGATCACACCCAGCACAATCGTTGCCATCAAAACCAGCTTGCGCCGGAACAGGCGTTTGAGAAACAACCGGACCGGATTGGACGGGGACATGGTCACGGCATCCATCAGCCTGCCCTCACACGCGGGTCAGCCAGCGCATAGATCAGATCCACCGCCAGATTGATCAGCACATAGACAGCGGCCACCACAATCAGCGCCCCCTGGATCACCGGATAATCACGCCGCAACACCGCCGACACCACCAGATTGCCGATACCGGGAAGCCCGAACACGGTTTCGGTGACAATCGCACCGCCCACCAGCAGAGCCGCCGTCAGTCCCACCACAGTGATCACCGGAATGAGGGCATTGCCGAAGGCATGCCGCCAGATCACCACCCGTTCGGCCAGTCCTTTCGATCGGGCCGTCCGGATAAAATCCTCGCTCAGAATATCCAGCATGCTGGCGCGGGTGAAACGGGTAATCAGCGCGGAATTGACAATGCCCAACACGCTGGCAGGCAAGACCAGATGTTGCAACCGCACCAGAAACGGCGCCCCCGGATCGCCATAGCCTGCGACAGGAAACCAGCCCAGTTTGACCGCAAACAGCTGGATGAAAATCAGACCGAGCCAGAAGCTCGGTATATTGGCGGCCACCATCGCCAACCCGCTCAAAGCCTGATCCAGCCAGCGCCCGCGCCAGACGGCCGAGGCAATGCCTGCAGGGATACCGATCAAGGCCGCAATCGACACCGAAAACAGCGCAAGGAAAAAGGTCGGCTCCGCCCGCTCGCCCAGCGCTTGCGTGACAGGGCGCTGCAGAAAAATCGACTGGCCGAGATTGCCCGACAGGATTTCTTTCACCCACAATCCGAATTGCACCAGAAGCGGCTTGTCCAGCCCGTAGGTCGCACGCAGTTTGGCAATATCCTCAACCGTGGCCTGATCGCCCAGCATCAAAGCCGCAGGATCACCGGGGGCCAGTCGCGTCAGAAAAAACACCATGGTTGCGACCAGCGCCATCACGATCAGCAAACCGGCCAGCCTGCGCAGAAAAAACCGTACCATTGCCGAATTCCATCCCTTGTCCGCAATAAGGCTGGTGACGCGGAAATGCGCACGCCTGCAACCACCTGGCAATCAGTCAAACAAAACATACAAGGCAATAAAGGGCGGCGGACAGGCCGCCGCCCGAATGTCAAAGTCGGATCAGGGCGAAACGCTCACATTCCAGAAGGCAGGCCATGGCATTGGCGCATAGCCTTTCAGCTTGCTTGATGCCCCGGACAGCGCGGCAAAGTTCCCGATGCGGACATAGGGTACTTCGTCATAAATCGTCTGCTGGACCTTGGCCCACAACGCGCCGCGCTTGGCTGAATCCGGTTCGGTATTGAAGGCGGCAAGAGCCGCATCCTTGGCCGGGGATTTCCAGCCACCGGGGGCACCGTCACCCAATTGGGGCGGTGACAACATCGGCTCCGGCATGAAGGCGGAATGGGTGACATAGATGTCCCATACGGCCGGATCGGCGCGGCGTTGCACCAGTGTCGCCCAGTCCACCACGTCCAATGTCACGGCAAAGCCAGCGGCTTTCAACTGTTCGGCCATGACCAGAGCCATCCGGTGGTGGTAGTCATATTGCTTGGAATTGAGGATGCGGATCGGGGTGCCGTCATATTTGGCTTCCGCCAGCAATTTCTTGGCCCCTGCGGCATCGCCCTTGTTATAGAGGCTCTTGCCCGCTTCGGAATAGAAGGGCGAGCCTTTGGGGAAATGCTCGGCACTGAGCGCAAAGAATTTGGGATCGCCAAAGCCTGCCAGCAGGATTTCCTCGTTATTCAACGCCATCTGGAAAGCCTGACGGATTTTCACATCCTTCATCGGACCCTGCACCGTATTGGTGGGGAAATAGGGGAAGCCGTAGGGCATGGTCAACACGGTGCTGACATTGCCCGAAGCAGACACTTTCTTGTTGCTCTCGACCGGCAATTGATCGGCAAAATGATATTGGCCGGCAATTACGCCTTCGGTCCGGGTATTGGCGTTGGGCACAGGAATGAAGCGCAACTCGTCCACCTTGGCTTCGCGCTTGCCTGCATAGCCGCTTGGTGCCTCTGTGCGCCCGACATAGCCGTCATGCTTGACCAGAACAACGAATTGATCGGGTTTGCGTTCGCGGAACTTGTATGGGCCGGTACCGATAAATTCAACCAGTGGTGTGGCAATCGATTCTTTGGCCATGATGCCCGCAATGGCATTGGGCAATGCCAAATGCGCCAGCAAAGCCGGTTGCACATCCGAAAGAGCAATCTCGACTGTCAGCGGGCCTTTCGCGGTCATCGACGTGATGCTTTTGCCCAGAGACTTGCCGCGCGGGGTCATATCGACCCAACGCTTCAGGGAAGCAACCACATCATCGGCATCGAGATCACGGCCGTTATGGAGTTTCACGCCCTTCCGGATTTCAATCGTGTAGGTTTTACCGTCGGCGCTGATCTTGGGCATATCGGCAGCCAGCATCGGCTTGACCACCCACTTGTCATCAAATGTGAAAAGCGGCTCGTAAACATGTTGCATGATGATGTTCACAAGATCAGCCGTCGAGGCCATGGGATCGAGGGTTTGCGGCTCGCCGATCATCGCGAGGTTGAGGCTGGTCTGCGCGAAAGCCGGCATCGGCGCACCGACAGCCGCCACAGTTGCCAGACCGAACGCGCCCAGCACATGCCTGCGGTTCACAACATTCAAAATGGAAAACACTGTCGACATTCAAATTCCCCCTGATTTTTGCATCTGATGCATTGAATGAAAATTTATTAAGACAAGCAAGCGCCTGTCAATGCGAAATTTGCTTTTTGACGCTATATTGCAATGCAAAAATCACCGCTATTGACCTTTACATATTTTTTTATGTAATTTTTTTCCATACACAGAGCATCCACAGCTCGATACTGCGGGCACGGCAACGGGAGTTTGACATCCATGGCATTTGATCTTGTTCTGACTGGCGGGCGGGTGATCGATCCGTCCCAATCGATTGACCGGGTCACCGATGTGGCCTTCAAAGCGGGTCAGGTGGTCTCGGTCGGCGATGGGCTGGCGGCGCAGGCTGACAGCGTCGAAAACGTCGCAGGCAAGATTGTCACACCCGGCCTGATCGACCTGCACACCCATACCTATTGGGGCGGCACCTCGCTGGGAGTCGATCCGGTCATCCTCGGAAAAGGCGGATGCACCACGGTGGTTGACACCGGATCAGCCGGACCGGGCAATTATCCGGGTTTTCTCGAACATGTCATCAAACCCTCGCCCATTCGCGTCATTGCCTATCTGAACGTCTCATTTGCTGGGATTTACGGTTTTTCCAAACGCATCATGGTCGGTGAAAGCGGCGATTTGCGGTTGATGGCTCCGCTCGACACGGTCGATGTCGCACGCGCCCATCGCGACTCGCTGGCCGGTATCAAGGTGCGCGTCGGCTTCCATGCCTCCGGCAATTCCGGGCTGGTCCCGCTCGATATTGCCCGGCAGGTGGCCGATGAAGTCGGCATGCCGCTGATGGTGCATATCGATTATCCACCCCCGACTTTGCCGGATGTGCTGGCCCGTTTGCGCAAAGGGGACATTCTGACCCATTGCTTCCGCCCCTTCCCCAACTCTCCGGCCACCTCGGCGGGCGGCGTGATTCCGGAGGTGCTGGAAGCCCGCAAGCGCGGGGTGATTTTCGATATCGGCCATGGCATGGGCTCGTTCTCTTTCGCCACCGCCCGCACCATGTTGAAAAACAATTTCATGCCCGATTGCATTTCCTCGGATGTCCATTCGCTGTGCATAGACGGTCCGGCCTATGATCTGCTGACCACGATGTCGAAATTCATCGAACTCGGCATGCCGCTGGTCGAGGTCATCCGTTCGGCCACACAGAATGCCGCCCATGCTCTCAACCGGCCCGATCTCGGCACCTTCAAGACGGGAAGCGCAGGGGATGCCACCGTGATTGACTGGCGCGAAGGGTCGTTCGACTATGTCGACTCGACAGGAGAGCATCTGGCTGGCAAAACCCGTCTGCTGGCCTCCCATGTCATCGTCAATGGGGCCTTGTGGCACAAAGCGTGAAGGAAGACTGAGCATGACACCCGAACAACGTCTTGAAGCCCTCGGGCTGACCTTGCCTGCCATGCCGATTCCCGTGGCCAATTATGTTCCCTATCGCTGGGCGGGCAATCTTCTCTATTTGTCGGGCCAAGGCCCGAAGCGTGCGGACGGCACCTATCGGATCGGCCGGTTGGGCCGCGACATCACCATCGAGGAAGCCTATCAGGAAGCCCGACTAACCGGCCTCAATCTGCTGGCCGCCACCAAAGCCGCCGTGGGTGACCTGTCCCGCGTCGAGGCCGTGGTGAAACTGTTGGGCATGGTCAATGCCGAACCGGATTTTTCAGACCATCCCAAAGTCATCAATGGCTGTTCCGATCTGTTTGTCGAAGTCCTCGGCGAGGCCGGACGGCATGCGCGCTCGGCTGTCGGCATGGGCTCACTGCCCAACCGCATGTCGGTTGAAATCGAAGCCATCCTGCTGATCCGCAACTGAGTATTCCATCCGAAGGAGGCATCCCCTATGGGCCTGTCACAGCTGAAAGCGCAGATCGCGCGCGACTATGGCACCCCCGCCATGGTGATCGACCTCAACGTGGTTGAAAACAACATCGCCCGCGTTCAAGCCATGTGCGATGCGGTGGGCGTTGCCAATCGCCCGCATATCAAAACGCATAAAAGCCCGATCATTGCCAAAATGCAGATCGAGGCCGGAGCCAAAGGCATCACCTGCCAGAAAATCGGCGAAGCCGAAGTGATGGTCGATGCGGGCATCGACGATATTTTTATCAGCTACAATCTGCTGGGCGAGCAGAAGATCGGTCGCCTTGGCCAGTTGCTCCAGCGGGCCAAAATGCGCGTGGCTTGCGACAACCAGACCGTGCTCGACGGCCTGCCGGAAGCGGGCATCATTGGCGGTCGGCCGCTCGAAGTCATGGTGGAATGTGATACGGGCCGCAAGCGCGCCGGTGTCGAAACTCCGCAAGAGGCGATCGATCTGGCCAAACAGATTGCCGCCAACAAGCATCTGACCTTTGCCGGATTGATGATGTATCCGCCCGAAAGCAAAATGGCCGAAACGGAGGACTTCATCGCCACCGTGCGGGCCGGCTTGCGCGAGGCGGGCATCGAGATCAACGAAGTCTCGTCCGGCGGCACGCCCAATCTGGTCAATCTGGGAAAGATCAAAGCGGCAACCGAACATCGCGCAGGCACCTGCATTTTCAACGACCGGATGATGATGCGCAACGGCCACGCCACGCTGAACGATTGCGCCCTCAACGTCTATGCCACCGTGGTTTCGCGGGCGGGTGCCGAGCGCGGTATTCTGGATTCAGGATCGAAAACCCTGACAGCCGACACCGGCGGCGGTCTGGACGGCTTCGGCCTGATCCTCGAACATCCGCAAGCCCGCATCTCCCAATTTGCCGAAGAGCACGGCTTTCTCGACCTGTCGGCCTGCAATGACCGTCCGGTGGTGGGTGATGTGGTGCGCATTGTCCCCAACCATGTCTGCGTGGTGGTCAATATGGTCGACCGGCTGGTGGTCGTTCGCGGCCATGAGCTGATCGGTGATTGGCCGGTAGCGGCGCGCGGTTGCATCGTCTAATCTGTCACGATGAACACAGCACATCCCCTCCGGCTGGCCTTTGACCGGCACTTTGATCACTGCCCGCTGATCGCGATTTTGCGCGGCATCACGCCCTCCGAAGTGGTGGCTGTCGGTGAAGCCCTGGTGGCATCCGGCATTACCCTGATCGAGGTGCCGCTCAATTCACCCGATCCGCTGACCAGCATTGCCCTGATGGCCCGCCATTTCGAGGGACGCGCCATGATCGGGGCAGGCACAGTCCTCAGCGTGCAGGATGTCAATGCGGTCCATGCCCATGGCGGCACACTGATCGTGTCCCCCAATTGCAATGCAGGGGTCATCGCCCACACCAAGCAATTGGGATTGATTTCGGCACCCGGCGTGTTCACAGCGTCGGAGGCTTTTGTTGCGCATGAGACCGGTGCGGATCTGGCCAAATTGTTTCCCGGTGAATTGATGTCGCCGGCAGGCATCCGCGCTCTTTCGGCGGTGTTGCCCAAATCCTTGCGGCTGTTGCTGGTCGGCGGTGTCGGGCTGGATACGGCTGAGCACTATCGGGAGACACCCCTTGCCGGAATGGGCATCGGCTCCTCCCTCTATAAGCCCGGTGTCAGCGCCGAAGAAGTCGGCTTGCGGGCCGGACGGTTTGTCGAGAGCTGGCGCAAGATGCATCCACGATAAAGGGCTGTCTATGATCACCGTGTTTGGTTCCATCAATGTCGATTTTGTGACCCGCGTTGCCCATATCGCCCAAGCGGGAGAAACCGTCCTCGGCCCCGACTATCAGGTATTTGCAGGCGGCAAGGGCGGCAATCAGGCTTTGGCGGCCGCACGGGCAGGCGCGCCGACCCGGATGGTAGGCGCTGTCGGCCACGATCCCTTTGCAAGCCTCGGGCTGGCACCGCTCGAGCAAGCCGGTGTCGATCTGTCATGCATCCAGCGTGTCGATGCCCCGACAGGCGCGGCTTTTATCTCGGTGAGCGATGCGGGCGAAAACGCGATTACGGTGGCTTCGGGAGCCAATCTGCTGGCTTCGGCAGAGGCGCTGTCGGCCCTCGCGCTCGGTCCATCCGACCTTGTGCTGTTGCAACGCGAATTACCCGATACCCAGACACTCCTTGCCGCCCGCTGGGCCAAGCAAAACGGAGCGCGGGTCATTCTCAATATCGCACCAGCCGACCGGCTCGATCCTGCCTTGCTGACGGTCATCGATGTGCTGATCGCCAATGAAGGTGAAATCCTGTCTCTGGCCCGGCAAGTCGGCATGACCGGCACCACCCCAGATACCATCGCCATGCAGTTCGACCGTGATCACGCCGTGACCACCATTGTCACCTTGGGGGAACATGGCGTGGTGGCGTGGTCGGACGGGGTCCGGCGGCACATCGACGCTCTGCCGGTCGAGGTCCTTGATACGACCGCCGCAGGAGACTCGTTTTGCGGCGCCTTTGCGGCCGCCCTTCAGCGCGGCTTCGGCTTGACGGGAGCCCTCCAACGCGGCGTTGCAGCCGGCAGTCTGGCCTGCACGCAATTGGGCGCACAAAGCTCGATCCCCGTTTTGGCGGAGATCGAGAAAGCCCTCGAAGGCCAATTCGCCTGATCAACAAAGCGGGTTCAGGAAACCGGCAATAACGCCTGATAGACAGCCTGTTCCTGCGCCTCGGTCTCAATCGTTCCCGGACGCGCCTGACGCACCGCGGCAATCGCCTTTTGCGGTGTCAGACCGGAGGTCACCAGCAATTGGGCCGCAAAGGTTCCGGTCCGTCCCAGTCCCGCCGCACAATGCACCACCGCCACGCCGTCATTGCGCAAATCGCGGAGCAGATCAGGCACTTCCAAGGCCATCCGCTGGCGTGTCACACTCCCCGCCACCGCCATATCGGCCACCGGCCAGTGATGCCAGATCAGGCCATGCTCTGCCACGCGATGGGGCAGATCTTCTACGCCATACAGCGCAAATTCGCTCTCCTCGATCAGCGTGACCAGATGCGAGGCTCCGAAGGCTTTGATTGCCTGCAGATCCTGATCGAGATTACGGGCCCAAAGACGGCTATGGCTATCCCAGCCACAGCGTCCCGGACAGTGGACCAAACCCAGTCTGCCCCCCTTGGGCAGAGCTACCGTGTCAATCTGCAAGGCACCATTGACGGATAGATCGTCAGACATGTGAACGCGTTACTCCACTTTGCACTTTAGTCCCTCAGGCCAGAGGCTCGCCGAAACGTGCGACAGGCGCACCGGGCACATCCACCTCGAAAGACACAATCGTGCCTGTATAATCATGACCGTCGACCTGCTTGGCAAGCGAGGTCACATAAAGGGTTTTCATATCGGGCCCGGCAAAGCACGGCATGGTCGGCGCCGGAAACGGCAACATCACCTTGCGGTCCAGCGTGCCATCGGGAGCGATCCGGTTGAGACAGCCTGCCGTTACGCCTGCGGCCCAATAATAACCTTCGGCATCACATGCGGCCCCATCCGGACGGCCTTCGGCCTCCGGCAACACCCGCAAGATGCGCTGGCGTGACAAGTCACCCGTTTTGACATCGAAATCGAATGCTTGGGCAAAAGGCCCGCGGCTATCGGAATGATACATCGTCCGGTGGTCGGGTGACCAGGCCAGACCATTCGAGATGATCAGACCCTCCACCATCTTGTCGCAACGTCCCTCGGTATCGATGCGGTACAAAGCGGCCACCGGCTCTTTGGTCGGGCGGTCATCCATCGAACCGACCCAGAAGCGGCCATCGGGCCCGACCTTGCCGTCATTCAGACGATTGGTCGGCTTGTCCGGTTCGGGGCGCACCAGCAAGGTCAGCGCTTCGGTGGCCGGATCGAACCAATAGACCCCATCACGAAGGGCAACCACCATGCGGCCATCTTTGGCCAACCCGAAACTGCCGATATCGCTCGGCATGGCCCATTCGCGCAAAGCCTTGCTCGCCAGATCAAGACGGAACAGTTTGGGGGCCAGAATATCGACAAAATACAGCGCATTCTCTGCCGCAGACCAGCATGGCCCCTCACCGAGTTTCAATGGTATGTCGATGACAGTGGTCAACTCGGGATGATCGATACGCAACAGCTTTCCTCCGGATTTATGCTTCCAATCATGCCAGTCCCGGATGACAGACGCAAGCTGGGCCGGAAGGCAGACACAGCACATAACAAATTGCACCGTCCGGTGCACTGGTTTATCGATGTTTCCCGCACGGCAGACACAGGTCACACATATGCACACCAACAAAGCCAGAACCGTCATCGGCACCATCAGCGGCACCTCGATGGATGGCATTGACATCGCTCTGTTGCGCACCGATGGCCAGGCCTTTGTCGAAGCCGGTCCCGGCGCCACCCTACCCTATCCGGAAGCCTTGAAGAACCGGTTGCTGGATTTTTTGCGCGATCCGAGCCGCGCCATGTCTGATCCGTTGATTGCCCTCGAAGAGGACGTGACCGATGCCTTCAGCATGGCGATCGAGCAGTTCATAGGGCATCACCACATCAACCGGCAGGACATCGAGCTGATCGGCCTGCATGGACAGACAGTCTATCACCGGCCGGAATTGGGTTTTACCCGCCAGTTGGGAGACGGGCGGCGCATGGCCGCACAGCTTGGGATTGCGGTTGTCGACCAATTCCGGCTGGCCGATGTGAAAGCCGGCGGGCAAGGCGCACCGCTTGTGCCGGTTTACCATCAGGCGCTGGCCAGCCGCCTGGAACAGCCGGTAATGATCCTGAACTGGGGCGGGGTCGGCAATGTGACCTATCTCGACGGATCAACAATACTGGCCTTTGACACCGGTCCGGCATCCGCCTTGTGCGATGATTGGGTGCGCAGGCATTTCAATCTGCCTTATGACGAGGGCGGACGGCTAAGCCAACTCGGACAGGTCAACCGCAAGGTGCTGGCCCAACTGCTCGACAATCCTTTTTTTGCTACGCGCCCGCCCAAATCACTGGACCGCAACGATTTCCATCAGCGCGCGTTGATCGTCGAAAGCCTGTCTCCGCATGACGGACTGGCCACACTTTCGGCCTTTACCATCGAGGCCACGTGTAGGGCACTGGATCACGTACCCACCCCGCCTCTGCAATGGCTGGTGGCGGGTGGCGGGCGGCACAATCTGCACTTCATGGAGGGACTGGCGCGACATCTGGCCGTGCATGTGGCCCCTGTTGAAAGCATTGGCTGGGATGGTGATTTTCTGGAGGCCCAGTGTTTCGGCTATCTGGCGGTGCGCTCTGTTTTGGGCTTGCCTTTGAGCCTTCCAAGCACCACGGGGGTCAAAGTACCGATGACGGGCGGGCGGATTTGGCCCGTTTGAGCACCACCCGCGCCAGACGCGCACGCCAAGGCAGAAACAGCACATAAAGCCGCTCAAGGACAGGCAGAACAAGCGCATGGCCGGCCAAGCGTGCCAGCCAGCGCCAGCGCGGCAAATTCTGCCACAAAGCCACAAAGCCCGCGGCTCCCGAACGCAATGATCCATCAGGCAGGCGCACATGGAAACGCGCCATTGCCTGTTCGCGGTCCAGATCGGCCTGCATGGGGGCCGCCGCATCCGATACATCGACAAAGGCAATATCCTGCGCGCCCTGACAGGCTTGATAATGGGCAATCTCGATACTGCACAACGGACAGCTTCCGTCGAAATAGACAACAGGACATTGTGGGGGCGTTGATGATGTGTGATCCATATCTTCCATACGCCCGCATAGCCGATCTGGACCAGTTCCGGTCAAGCCCACCGGATCAATCCAAATGGATCCATGGACCAAAAGCGTTTCGCAGGTTATAATCACTGATAAAGTTTGTTTGTTGCAATTGTTCGGGCCCTCTTGTGGTGGAGTCTTTGTTTCGTGGACAAGATTAAAAAATTTCTGGCTGAAAAGCCCCAGACAGCACGGGCGGCCCAACGGCTGGTCGACCGCACCGTAACAGAGCCAAAACCGGTTGCCGAAGGCATTACGCTGGAACGTGTGGCCGGCATTATGGCACGTTTGGGCAAAACCGCCCCCAAAACAAAGCACTGAACCCCCACTGGCCCTGCGATCCAACGGACCCCGCTTTTACTTTCATTCGTTGTTGCGTCTTCCCCGACGGGAGCCATTGATGAACCGCCTCAAAGATTCCTTTGTGTCTTCAAGCCTTGTGATTATGGGCATGGCACTGCTTCTGTTTGTATTCTATCTCTCATCCGGCCATAGCGGCCCGCCACCTGTCGTGGTCAATAGCGGAACCGTCCAGCAATTCGAATGTGCCGACCCGTCCAAACCGCTGACCGAATGGACCAAAATCACCCTGCCCCATTGGGAAAACGGCATCGAGACACCGGTCCGCTGTATGCGGATGGCCACGACCGTCACCCGTGAGCAACTGACCGTCGAACACGGTCCGGCCAAATTGATGATCAATGCCCTCAGCAGTCTGGGTCGGGTCAGGCTCAACGGCGAAAAAATCGACGAGATCACCCATTCAGACCTCCAACAGCGGGTTTTGTGGTTCAGGCCCTATGCAGTCCCCATCCCCGCGCATCTGGTGCGCGACACCAATGTGCTGGCGATGGAATATTTTAATTATCAACCGATGTTCCAGCTCGGCGAACTGCATATCGGGAGTGAACCTGTCATCGAAAACATGATGCGGCAGATTTGGTTTGTCTCCAAAATCACCGTCAACGGCTCCAATGTCCTGTTCGGAATCTTGGGGGCCTTTCTGATCAGTTTCAGCATCCTGTTCAAACGGGAACGGTTGATCGGTCTGGCAGGCATGACCATGTTCGGCTGGGCGATTTTTTTGAACATGCTCATGATGGTGGTTGTGCCGGCCGAATATTACGTGCTCTGGCAGGCGCTGATGTATGCCTTTATTGCCTGGGCGATTTTTTCATTTGCCGATTTCATCAAGGTCATTGCCGAGGTCAAATCCAACCCGCTCCGCAACAAATTGCGCACCATTTTCGCGCTGTCGGCGACAGTGATCTGCTTATATTTCGGCAGTTCGAGCGTCTATTATATCAATATTTACTGGGTTGGCGGGGCCATCGTCTATTTCGTCTCGGTGTTGTTGCGCTGTGTCCTGCTTGAAAATATGTTCCTCAAAAGAGAAGGAAGAATGTTGATCTTCCAGTCGTCTTTGACTGTGGTTCTGACCTTCCACGATTATCTGGTGGCGTCGGGCCAGATGAAATATGCCTTCGCTTTGCTGGGAGATTATCTGCCGCATGTGTGGTTTGAAGAAATCTATGTGATGCAATTCGGCATGACCGCCTTGTTGATGGTGATGGGGATCATCGTTTTCAAGCGTTACCGCACCTCGCAAAATTACCAGATGGCCGAAGCCACCCGTATCACCAAAGCCCTGCAACACAGCGAGGAGCGGTTGCGCGAGGTGTTGCAAAAACAGCATGCCATCAACAATATCCGCCTGATCCAGTCCGAGCGTGAACGGCTGTTGATTGAAATCCATGACGGGGTCGGCTCGCAACTGATTTCAGGCATGTTGCTGGCCAAAAAGCAGGATCTCAGTCAGGCCGCCGTGCTCGACATGTTCCAGGTCTGCATGGATGACGTCCGCGTCATCATCGACTGCATCTCCCTCGGCAAGCCGGCCAATGCGGCACGGATGATCGGCGCGTTGCTAGAACGCCAGCGCCCGCGCTTGAAGGGACTGGGCATCGAGCTGAAATTTATCCCTGAGAAAAAGCGCAATGCAACCAATCAGGATATTTCAGATGCGCAATGCCTGCATGCCAGCCGCATTGTGCAGGAATGTATTGCCAATGCCATCAAACATGCCCAATGCAGTATGATCACCGTGCATTTGCGCCAGTATCGCGACCATCTGATGGTGGTGATCCGCGACAATGGCGAAGGTCTGGCACCGATCGACCGGATGGAACTGGGGCGGGGTCTGAAGAATATGCGCAAGCGCGCCCGCCTGCTGGCCGGTCAGATCCGCTTTCTGTCACGCCATGACGGTTTCAGCGTGATGTTGCGTTTCAAAAACACCACCACCGAAGAATGGAAAGCCGCCGCCTGATAGGGCTGGAGCCTGAATCAAAAAGGACGCTTTGTTGCCAAAGCGTCCTTTGCGGTGTCTGGATCCTGCGCGAGGATCAGGGCACTTATTTTTTGGCTTTTTTAGCCGCAGGCGCTGCAACCGGAGCAGGAGCAGGCGCGGTGTAGCTGTCATAGATTTTGTAAATGGCATAAACGCCAGCGGCGACACCCACGCCGACACCGGCCGTGGCCAGAGCGGTTGTGGACGCCATCGTGTTCCAGAAAATCACGGAAGCGGCACCGCCGGAAATACCGGCCGCGCCGACTTCGCGCGTGTCACGAGCGGTCTGCGCCTGCGCAGAACCCATCAAAGCCAAACCCAAAACGGCGGCGGCAACGATCTTTTTCATTTGAATCTCCTCAATGTCACGCCAAGTCATGACGGATGATCATATTTTGCCTCTGTTCACCCGCTTGTCAACGCCATCATGCAAAATGCCCCGATCCGGCCGTCTTTTTGGTCTGATCAGGCAAAAGGCACCGGCTTTACAGCCAGCGCCTGTTGCAGGACGGTCAATGCCGGAGGGGCAGGCAAGGACAGGAGCGGGGGCGAAATCCTGTCCTTGCCCTTTGAAGCATCAGGACTTGGGTGCCACTGTCGGGCTGGCCGATCCGGCTTTGGCCGAAGTCTGCGGGGCCTCGATGGCCGCTTTCTTGTCGGTCTTGGCCGCATCCGGTTTCAGCGCATGGGTTTTGGCTGTTGCCTGATCTTTGGTCGCCTTATGCTCGGCGGCCTTTGCCTTGCTGTCGACAACCTTGCCCGTGGCAGGAGCGGTGATGGCAGGGGTTGCGGCGGCATTGCTTGTGGCGGGAGCGGGCGTCTGCGCGAAAGCGGCGCCAAGGCCAAGAGCACTGATCAGGGTAACGGTCGAAACGAGACGGGTCAGGGACTTTGTCATGGTACTCTCTCCTTATTATGGCCTGAACATTCAGGGCCGGTTGCCCGATCAGCTTTCGGGGTTTTTGTGTCCCGTCTGATCGTTAAAAGGAGATTAGCCGCCCGGCCCTGAACGGTGCCTGAGCCCGCGCTTCATAATCCGTTCATCTGCATTTTTTTGAAATTATTTTGACAATAAAAAAAGGGGGCCGAAGCCCCCTTCTCTGAAGTTCCCCTTCTCTGAACTGTTGAATTGGATCAGGCGTGATCGCTGGCCGAAGCGGAGTTTGCCGCATCTTTGGCACTGCCCGACGCGCCGTTGAACCAGGCATTCAGGATCACGGCGGCAATGGAGGCCAGCACGATGCCCGAATTGAGGATCGGCTCCAGATCTTTCGGCAATTTCGAGAAAAAGGCCGGTGCGACCAGCGGGATCAGGCCGAAACCGATGGAAATCGCAACGATATAGAGATTGAAACGGTTTGATTTGAAATCGACATTGGACAGGATGCGCACGCCGGTGGCCGCCACCATGCCGAACATCACAATCCCGGCCCCGCCCAGCACGAACACCGGCACTGCCGTCATCACCGCCCCCAATTTCGGAATCAGCCCCAAAGCCAGCAGGATCACCCCGCCTGCCGCCGTCACAAAGCGCGAGCGGACACCGGTGACCCCGACCAGACCGACATTCTGCGAGAAGGAGGTATAGGGGAAGGTGTTGAAAATCCCGCCGATTAGTGTGCCCAATCCGTCGGTCAGAAGCCCGCGTTTCAGATCGGCCTCATGCACGGGGCGGTCGGTCATCTCGCCGACGGCGAGAAACATGCCGGTTGATTCGACCATCACCACCAACATCACCAGACACATCGAAATGGCGGCGAACAGATCGAAGGTCGGTGCCGCCAATTGGAACGGGTAGACAAGACCAAACGGTTCGGCCTTGCCCACAACATCAAAATTCACTTTGCCCAGAGCAAAGGCAACAGCAAAGCCGGCAACCGTCCCCAAGAGAACGGCGATATTGGTCACAAAGCCCTTGCCATAGCGCATCAGCGCCAAAATCACGATCAGCGTAAACGCCGCCACAGACAGATGCAGGGGATCACCATAGCCCGGCAAATTCGGCGCGGGCGCACCAGCCGCCCAATTCACCCCGATCCGCATCAAGGAAATACCGATCACCAGAATGATCGTGCCGGTCACAACCGGCGGGAAAAAGGCCAGCATCCGGCTGACAAAGGGCGCAACCAGCAGGCCGAATATGCCCGATATGATCACCGCTCCGTAAATACCGCCCAAGCCGATCGCCGGGTTGGCCGCCATGGCCAGCATCGGCGACACGGATGCGAATGTCACTCCCATCATCACCGGCAGTCGGATGCCGAAAGGTCCAAACCCGATACACTGGATCAGCGTCACAATTCCGCACGCAAACAAATCGGCATTGACCAGAATTCCCACCTGATCGGGCGGCAGTTTCAAGGCGCGCCCGATAATCAGCGGCACCGCCACTGCCCCCGCATACATGACAAGCACATGTTGCAACCCCAGGGTCGCCATGCGACCTAAAGGTAATTGTTGATCCACAGGATGGATGTGATCGCTCATCTTGAGCTCCCCTTTTTGGCCTGCTCCAACGAACAGACTGTCCCCAAGCCCATGCTAACCAAGCCCGAGACCTTGGCAAGCCTCGATCTTGTTGCGGTTGCACAGATATTTGGCGATGCACCAACCGGAATGATGAGATTGCGGGCAACGACATCAATATTTTTCACAAGACCACCTTGCGGCAGGCCGCAACTCGCATAAAATCATTTCATGATAAATAGACGCGCATTGCTAGGCTGTCTGATGGCTGTCGCCTGCGGCGCGGGTGAACCCGTGCAAGCCCAATTGCGCAACAAACCCGATCCCGCTCTCGACAGCCTGTTCGAGCGACTGGCCAAAGCCAAGGCTCCCGCTCAGGCCGAGCTTGCGGCCGATGCCATCAGGCGGCGGCTGGCCCGCTCGGGCAGTGACACCGCCGATTTGCTGTTGGCACGCGCCAATGGCGCAATGGTCGCCGATGATCCCGCTTTGGCGATCGAATTGCTCGACCGCGCCATTATGCTCCGTCCGCATTGGGCCGAAGGCTGGAACAGCCGCGCATTGGTGTTTTTTGCGCTCGACGATCTGACGCGCGCCATGGCCGATCTGGTGGAAGTCCTGCGTCTGGAGCCACGCCATTATCAGGCGATGATGGGGCTTGGGGCCATCATGCAACAACGCGGACAGATCAAGGCGGCCTACCACCTCTATCAACGCGCCCAGGCGATCTACCCGCTCTACGACAAATGCAACGAGGCCATCGAAAAATTACGGCCGCAGGTCGAAGGCCGCGACTTGTAAAATCAATGCTCAGCCATTGCGGCGTTGTTTGCGCAACGAGGCCAGCCCGATACCGGTGGCATCAAACCCGCCATCGACCGCCAAAGTCTGACCGGTGATATAGCTTGAACGGCTGGAGCACAGGAAAAAGACCGCCTCGGCAATTTCCTCTTCCAGCCCGTAACGGTTGAGCGGGATCGCATCATGGTAATCGGCGCGGATTTCGGCACTGTGGACCGCCTTGGCCATCGCGGTATCCACGGGACCGGGCGCGATCGCATTGACCCTGATACCGATCGATCCGAATTCGGCCGCCTGTTGCTTGGTCAGATGCACCAACGCGGCTTTGCTGGTGCCATAGGCGACGCGCAAGGTGGAGGCCCGCAAGCCTGAAATCGAAGCAATATTGACGATGCTCCCGCCCCCCGTTTCGCGCATCAGCAAAGCGGCGGCTTGTGCGGCAAAGAAAGGGCCGGACAAATTGACATCCATCACCCGTTGCCATTCTTCGGGGGTGGTTTCCAGTATCGGCTTGAATACCGCCACGCCCGCATTGTTGACCAGCGCATCCAGACGGGAGAAATGCGACGCAACCTGCAAAATCGCCGCCTGCACCGCCCGCACATCCGCGACATCGCAGGCAATGGCCAGCACGTGTTCCGGTTGGCCGATATCGGCCTGCGCCTGCGTCAAAGTCTCGGCATCGATATCCAGCAGGACAACCCGCCAACCCTCGGCCAGAAAACGCCGCGCCGTGGCCAAACCGATACCACGCGCGGCACCAGTGATGAGAGCAACCGGAGATTGGGCAAGTGACGACAAGGGAACAGACTCCTCAAAATGCATTCAGAGCCAAAATCCATGGCCCCACAGGAGCCCATCATGCCAAAAACCGCAGACAGGAACAATCAAAGTCGCCCAAATTGGTTAAGCCCGGACCTTCAGCGTTTGACGGTCAACATCACATTGTTGCGCGCCGCCTCGTTCAGCGCGGCCCGATTGGCATCGATATTGGCTTGGGTATCAATCACGTTCAACGTGTAGAAATTGCGCAGACTGCTGAAGGAGTCCTTCAACGTTGGCAGGACATAGGCATCCGAACAATCAAATTGCAGGACTTTGGAGGTCAAGCCGAGTTTCAACCCCAGAGCATTGCTCATATCGGCGGGATAGCTGACGCTGATCGGGGTCTGGTTATCGGAGGAGAGGCTGACCCCGCCCGAAGCCGTACCGTCTGTCGTGGCTTTAATGCCCAGTCTGGCATCATTGATGGCTTTGGCAATATTGGCCATATTGGTCGCAATATCGCGGCCCAATGTCAGATTGATGAGGCGCGGCGGATTGGTCGCGGTATAACCGATCAGTGCGCCGGTAGCGCCGCCCGTCGACCAACCGGTCATCGTGCCGGAAAACACGCCGTCGGCGCTTGGGGTGATTGAAGCGGCGGCTGTCGTATCAGAAATATTGGCGAATTTGGCGGCCACTTGTTCTTTGGTCAGATCGATATTGGCCTTGAAGGTCAGACCGGCCAAAGTGACCGAAGCACCCGATTTCAATGCGGTGAAACTCACATCGGCCTGCGTGATTGGTCCCGGCTTGAGCGTGACTGTCGGCGCCGATGTGGCGGTTGTGGTTGCCACAAGACCGCTGTCAAGGCTGATCGTGCCTTTGATCGATCCGGTTGGGGCGGTCATCGGCACACCGTTGACGCGCGCGCCCGACGTTCCGAAATTCAGGCCGGTAAAGGCCGTAATATTGGACATGTCCTTGACCTCGATGGCCGAGGTCGCATTGGAATAGAGCACAATGCCTGTGCTGTCCGCATTCAGGGCGGCGTGAATATCGACAAGGCTTTCAGGGGTCCGCAACACCAGATTATGCGCGACAATCTGCTGGTTGTAATCCGTCACTGCCGTATTGATGGTGTTCATGATCGTCGTTAAATCCGAACCCGCAGGAATGGTAACGGGTACGCCATTGATGCTCAGATTGGCATCAATGGTGGACGGCGCCAGAACGGGCACGCCCGGCACATCGGAAATGCCTTGTAGCATATCGATCTGGTCGGATGTCGTATTTGAATCAACCAGAATATTGACCCTCAGCACCTTGCTGATGCTTTTGAGCACATCGACATGGCCGGCGGTGGACGGATCATTGCTCTTGTAGATCGTATCAATCGGGCTGTTGATCAGGATCTGTTTCACATTGTTGCTGGCATCGGCAAATTGGGCATCCCCCCATGTGATGCCGCTCACCGTCATGCCGGAATTGGTCAGCACCGATATACCGTCATTGCTGATCACATTATTGGCATCGGCAATCGAGAAATTGGATTTGATCGCCGACAGATCTGCCGATTTGGCCAGCACATTGGCAACCGTATCCTTGATGCTGAATTGCGTCTTGACGGTTTTCAACTGCTTGCCGAATTGCAGGATCTTGTCGACGCTAGCATCGGTCAGATCCAGCGTATAAGGCTTGGTGATCGTGCCCATATTGTTGGTGCGCACGGCCAGATTGCCCGTCGTATCCTTGATGGTCAGCGTAAAGGATTTAGGCAGAGTGTTGAGGGTCTTGGCATAGAGCAAAGCCTGATCGACCGTATCCTGAACCGTGAAATCCACCACATGGGCGTTTTTCTGCAGGGCCAGCGCATCCTTGGCCTTGGCTTCGACAATGCGCGCCACGAAATTAACGGGGAGTTTGTTGACAATCGACAGATCAACGCCCCCTTGCGCCACCGTCAAACCCGGCTTTGAAGCCAATAAACGGCTGGCAGTGCCGCCGATCGCCAGATCAGCCACATTGTCACCCACCACCGTGCTCTTGAAAGCCACCCCGGAACCCGCTCCGCGCGTCACCTGATAGCCCGTCAGGGTTCCGGTCAATGTGGCAATGCTGGCATTCGCAGGAGGTGTCCCGGCAAAGGCATCGGCCACTTCATTGGCTGTCAGGGTCTGATTGGCTTTCACCGTCAAGGTCTGGCCGGCAATGGTCAGGGTGAGATCGGATGCACCGGCAGTAATGGCTTTGAAATTGACCTGAGCCACTTCGGTCGATTTCAACTGCGAGGCCTTGAGCACCAAAGGAATGGTTTTGCCGGTCGGATTGACAAATTGATCGGTCAAACTGATCGAAGTGATCGATTTCAGATTGGCAATCTGGTCGAAATTGTCCTGAACAGCCTGCACCGTATCGCTGATATTGACCGAGAATTTGGAGACCTGCCCCACCCGGAGAGTTTCCGTGCCCAACAAATTGTTGATATCGGCCAGATTATCCACCGCATCCTGCGCACTCAGACTGATACTGACAGTCTTGATCTTGGCGATCAGCGCAGGCGGCAGGGATAAAATCTGATCGGCGGTGAACGATCCCTTGGCCTCGATGGAAAAAGCCACCGGCGGTGTCTGGTTCGAGGTCAGCAGGTTCAACGCATCGGCATTGTTGGCCACCTGTGTGGCGGTCAAATTCAGTACCGCAGGGCGTGAATCATTGAGCTTGATGGTGGGTGCAAACCCGCCAGCCACCATTTCCTGCAAGAGATCGATATTACCGACAATTTCCGTCGACCGGTCCACAATGTCGATCGGCGTAAAGCTGGCAAGCGTCCCTGCATCCCTGGCGGCCACATAGGCGGCCGTATTGGCGCTGGCCGAATGGTTGAGCGAGTCAATCGGACGGGTCATGAAGGCCGAAGGGAGGGAGATATTGCCCGCCGCATCGCGCAAATAGACACGCAGGCTCAGGCTCTCGGTGCCATTATAGGCTCCCGATTTGGCGCTGAACTGGTTCAATCCGATCGGCATGAATGTATCGGCCGCCCCCGCACCATAGACCTGCACACCGCCACTGGCGGGATCGCCATCCCATATTTCTACAGTGGTGTTGGGTTCAGGCGATGTCAGGGTGATGATCCGGCTCGACGCTCCCGTGCCTTGGGTGGCGCGCGGGGTCATGGGCGGTGTCGTATCCAGCGTTTTCACGACAACGTTGGATTTGACCGATTCCGGATCATAGGACGCAGGACCGAGATATTTGCTGACGGTAAAGGACAGATTGGACGAAATCTTGCCGTTATAGGCCAAAGCATTGGGGGTCGTCGTCAGCACCCCCGCCGTTGTCACCGCGATACCGGCCGGAGTGGTTGCCGCCGAATAACCCGAAAATTTGTTGGTGACCTCTTTGGTGCCGTCATAAATCCGCACGATATCATTCGGATTGAGGGACCCTGCCACGCTTTCGGTGATGGTCAACGTATTGCCCGTGACAGCCAATGTTGCAGGATTCAACGGCGTACTGACCAGCGCATAGGTTGTGGCCATTGAAATGCTATTGGCCGACAAGGAGACGGAAACCGATGATTGTGCAGGCGAGGCACTGTTGGAAGGCACAGGGGCGCTGCCGCTGACCGAAGGGGTCTGCGCTGTGTTATAGGTCGCCAGATAGGAGTTCACACCACTGGAAATGGTTGTCATCGTCTGACTTCGGGTCTCCGTTACGCCTGATACGCTCCCACGGGACTCGCAAGTCTTGTGCCAAAAACGGAATCAATCCGGTCTGAAAGATCCTTAAGGATTCCAACGCCCAAAAAATTCATTAACCCTTTCATTTTATTCAATGTTTATGATCCTGCAACAGGCTAAAAACACCTCATTTCCTTCCTCTTCTTGTCCTGAAACCGGCACAAAAGCCGCACAACCCAATGTTTTGTCTGGCCCAAAGCCCCCCTGCCAACCGCAGGAGCAAGATCAAAAGACCCAACCTCCCTCTTGACGGTTCAAGCCGTTGGCCCGGCAATTTTAAAACCCGCTGGAGAGCAAGTCGGCGGACTATTCCTGCCCCCCCGCGCGCCAGCCCAACCTCAAGCCACTTCCCCGTCTTGCGCCCTTTCAACGTCCGGCTCCATCATCCCTGAGAGCTTCATGAGACCCCCGCGGCGGGAATAAATTGCCGGATTGACGACAAAGGCTCTTGTCATAGAACCCTGTATGACTATAGTGCGCGCTCTTTCCGGTGCCACGCAAGCGGCCCCTTGCTGTCTTTGCAGGCTCCTGACCAGAGCACGATCTGCGGGACAACAGGTGGACGGAAGAACAAAGAACTCCCCGGTGCGCCTCGCGCACCAAGACGGAGGGGTGGCCGAGTGGTTGAAGGCGCACGCCTGGAAAGTGTGTATACGGGAAACCGTATCGCGGGTTCGAATCCCGCTCCCTCCGCCAGTTACAATGTTGCAAACTCTCAAATGCACCCATAGATGATCAAAATTCCTTTTGATTTCAAAAGGGTTTAGCATAATTGAATTGACCTTAGAGAATGTGCAACACAGCCAAAATCGCTCTGTAAAGGGCCTACGTCTCATTTCACATTGACTAGAGACAATTTAGTAAACTCTCCAAAAATCATTATTTTTCAATATGTTAGTGATTTTAATACAATCGGCATTTCGCAACCGTATTTTTGGTTCGAAAAGTAACAAACCCGCACTCAATTATGTGTCCCGTGAGCAATGGGGCGAAAAGCGTTCATCTTAGCGATTTTAAAACAATGGGTTAAGTACCATGTAAGGAGATTATCTGGGACAGCCCCTTTTATTATTCAAAATCAGAGGTTACAAAGCTGAGCATAACCGCAACGAATCGAGAATTGCTGAATGTACATTTCTGCTAGCAACCGCATCACCGACCCGGTACAGCTCAAATCCATTTGTTGCATTTGGCCACGATTGTGGCTCAATGGCAATCAGACGATGCAAATCAGTGACGCCGTCATTGAGTGATTCTCCACGCAATTCCTTATAAATTTCATCATGTGGCTCTGTCCCGTGTTCAACAACAATATGATCGGCTTCGTGCTCGACGATCTCCTGGGTCGCCATATTACGGAAGACGGCACAAGTCCTGTTTCCTTTTTGCCGAAGCTGAACAAGTTCATAGTCAAAACGCATAGACACTCCAAGCGAATACATCTTCTTCTTCCAAATGATCCGCTCTGCATAGGTTAATTCTTGACCAAGGCTTCCATCGATCGAAAACAGGCTGACATTGCGCCCTGCCAAACGTGCTGCTTCAGCTGCCTGTGGCGCCGGATGACGCCCCGTACCATCATAGATGATCAAATCATCGCCGCGCGGAATAGGCGCGCCGATAACATCCCATACGCTTAGACAGTGCTCAGAACCATCGATCCAGTCGATATTTGGTACCCCGCCGGTAGCTATAATCACCACATTGGGATATTCAGCCAAAATGATGTTGCGGTCTGCATAGGTGTTCATCACGATACGAACGTCCAAGCGTTCGAGCTGATCGCGGCGCCAATCAACAATGCCTATTAAATCCTTTCGCCATGAAGCACGGCTGCCCAAAACAACTTGGCCGCCAAGTCGTTCCGCCGCCTCAAATAAAACAACTTCATGCCCGCGTTCAGCGCTGACGCGCGCTGCTTCGAGCCCAGCAAGACCGCCGCCAACAACAACAATTTTGCGTATATTCGTAGCAGGAGCTATAATATGTGACAAAGTCGTTTCTCGACCCGTGGCCGGATTGTGCAGACAATGTGGCCGAGAGGGGGATTGACAATGCGTTGCGCCAACACAGGGGCGGATTTGATCTTCCTGTCCAGCCTCGATTTTTTTAACGATGTGGGGATCGGCAATGTGGGCACGGGTCATCGCTACCATATCCAGCATACTTTCACGAATAGCATGGCGTGCGGTTGAAATATCAGAAATACGTGCTGCATGAAAAACGGGCAGACTTGTCGCTTTTTTAAACTCGCTTACAGGCTTGAGCCACGGAGCAATAGGTGAAGCCATGCCTGGCATATTATCAACAGCAAGCGCGAGTTCGGTATCCATGCGGCCATAAATTGCATTAAAGAAATCAAGCATGCCAGTGCATTCAAGAATATTGGCAATCTTAATGCTTTCTTCTAGAGTGATCCCTTCCGGTATGCCTTCTTCGACAACGTATCGTAGTCCAACGATAAAATCATCTTTCACTTGATTTCGAATTTCTTCCAACACCATTAAAACGAAGCGGCATCGGTTTTCTAGGGAGCCTCCAAACCGATCTGTACGCCGGTTCGTTTTGCTCGATAAAAATTGTCCGATCAGATGTCCACCGGCAAGCGCTTCAATGCCATCGAGGCCGCCTTCTTTGCAGCGACGCGCGGCGGCACCAAATGCTTTGACAACGCGCTTGATATCATGTTCGTCCATCTCCTTCGGAAAGGAGCGGTGCAAGGTTTCGCGGATCATGGACGGCCCAATGGTTGGGAGCCACTGATCAGTATAAGGCTCGCCGCGCCGACCAAGATGCGTTAACTGTACCATTAAGGTAGCACCATGGCGATGTATGCGATCTGAAAATTCCTGAAGTTGAGGAATGATTGCATCAGTACCGACATTCAGTTGGCGAAAGATGTTAGGCGAATCAATATCTATGTTGGAAGATCCTCCGAACATTGTTAGTCCTATACCGCCTTTCGCTTTTTCTTCATGATAGCGCTGGTATCTTTCGGTCAACATTCCACCCGCCTCAAGGCCGCAGGCATGACTTGTACTCATGACGCGATTGCGTATTGTCAAATGACGGATTTTAAGAGGCTGTAAGAGCGGATCTTTAGCATTTCGTGCTGCGTTGTTGTTCATTATCTTTGCCTCAAACTTCGTAAATCTTCATGCTCAAAAAACACTCTGCATTTGCAATATCGCCTGCCTTCGGAACGTTTCCAGCATCATTTCATTAATAATACCAGATCCATCGCGGCGTAGGATTGATATTGCGGCTTCTGTAATACCGCCTTGCACTGCCGTCTGAGCTACGATTTCTTCAAGAGATCGTCCATCTTGATGTAATGCAGCGATGGCGCGGAATGTCTCAACTATGATAGAATCTAGCATGTTGCGATCAAGTGACGAAGTTGCTGCCTCATTTGCGGCCACGCAGAGGCTTGCGAATTCAGCAGCAATAGCCAGTCCCGAACCGGCAAGATTGGAAACAGCACGACTGTCACTTTCAGGCACTATTATCGGTTTGCTGATGGCCTGCATCATAGCATGAACAGTGGCGACCGCCGTTTCGTCGGCACGCGCACCGGAGACAATTACCGAAACACCTCTGTTCAATTCATGTGCGATTGTAGGAATGACCTTCACAACAGGGTTTTGTGTGCAGCTTTCGATCTGAGCAATTGTAATAGCATTGGAGAGGGTTACTATAACCGATTGTGTATCAAGGGTAGACGAAATAGACTGCATTATAGTCCTATAAGTCGTAGATGGCGTTGCTAGAATGACAACATCTATATCTTGCGACAATATATCGATAGGAACAATTTTAACATGATTGTTTTTGCGTGCAATATTGACAGCATTCGATATATTTCGTGACCATAGTTTAATTTGCGGTTGCGGTCTAACTTGCGAAAATGCTTTTATAAACATTCTTGCCATCACTCCAGCCCCAGCGATTGCGATGGCTCTTGGAAAAGGGTTATTAATATAATTTAATTTTATCATATTTATAGGTTCCATGAGTCTAAAAATTGGTAATAGGCTGTTAACATTCGCACTCCGGGATCAATTAAACTACGGGCGGGAATAGGATTAAAAGCAAGGCTCTGGAGAATGCCAATTTGAGGCTGAACACCAGTCAAGAGATCGGCTACACAAGCGCCGGCATAAGTTGCTGCAGCTACACCGCTACCGTTAAACCCCGCTGCAATCATAACACGATCACTCTGGCGGACGATATGTGGCAGATAATCAAGCGTCATGGCGACGAGACCGGACCAACTATATTCAATCCGCTGCCCTTCGACTTGCGGAAAAATATCTTGCATTTGTCTGTAAAGCCGTGAAAAGGCCGCCGGTGAATTATCCTTATCGAATGCACCACGGCCACCGAAAATCAAACGATTATCAACTTTGCGGTACCAACGCAAAAGTCTCTTTGTGTCGGCAGCAACGACACCCCGCGGCAGTATCGTGCTGGCAACATTGTTATTCAGAGGAACAGTCGCAATAATGCTGCTGCGGAATGGCACGATGCTGCGTGCAAGCCGTTTCGTAGCAGATGTGAGATTTGAATAGGCATCCGTTGATATCAACACCTGCTTCGCAATGATCCGGCCCTGATCTGTGACAACCGTCACCCATCCACCGTTCTCCTCAATAGAACGGACCGGTGTGTGCTCAAAAATTTGGGCGCCCGCTACGGTTGCTGCCCTTGCTAACCCGCGCAAATAATTTAGTGGGTGAAGATGACCAGCATAGGTGTTGAAGACACCGCCGAGATAAGAGCGCGTACCTAGGGCCGCGGCCGTTTCTTCAGCATCAATCAGCCTGGACGAGTGATCAAGCGCTTCTATTTCAAGCCAATTCACGGCCGTTTGTAGTCCCTTCATAGCGGCAGAAGAATGCGCGGCCGTGATATACCCCGACCGCGAATAGCACGCGTCTGTCATATTGTGTTCGCTTATAAGCTGTTCGACGCAATCGACCGCTTTTTTGCCAAAGGCATGCAACTGCAAGGCTGCTTCGCGTCCATGCTGAGCCATAACGGCCTGAAACGAGGCTCGGAATTTCCCTGACACCAACCCGCCACTCCGCCCAGATCCGCCAAAGCCCACTTCATGTGCTTCAAGGAGCATGCAGGACATTCCTTTTCGGGCCGCATGCAGCGCCGTAGAAAGTCCTGCAAAACCACCACCAACTACAACCAAATCGATAGTATGCTCACCCTCAAATACCGGAAAGGCTTGTGACGATGTTGAGGTTGCGGACCACAACGATAGAGTGGATGGTATCAGGATATTCATGACCAAGCCTCACATCACAGACAGTTCTGCAAGATAATTCTCTAGAAGATCACCAATACTGAGCGCAAGGAAATCTGGCTTGGTAAATTTTGGTGGGACCTGCGTGCCACCATAACCAGTCTTACCATGACGCCGATAGATCCATGCTGTAGCTAGACCAGCCTCCTTCGAAGCGCCTATATCGTGGTACTGGCTTTGAGCTACATGTAAAATGCGTTCTTTCTTTACGCCCTGACGACCCAGATGCTCTATAAAATATTCAAAGGCGCGCGGATCAGGCTTTGCATAAACCATATCTTCTTCCGTAATAATTTCTGAAAAGGGCGATCCAAGCCGTGCTGCCATGGCGCGAGCGGAAATGCGATCACCATTAGTTACCACAACCAGAAAGCGGAAATGCTTTTTCAATTCCGCAAGAGCTGCAGGAGCATCAGAAAATATTGGCCAATTACGTGCCGACTGCACAAAGAGGAGGCCTTCGTCATGACGAACAGGAATATTGTAACGTTTTGCTATGCCATCCCAAGTCTTGGGTAAGCGACCGCTGAAAAGTAACGAAGGCTCGTCACGACGAATCATGGATTGGGTTTGGGCATAAGCTTCGAGCAATTCATCGTCCGTCACAAGCGGATGAAAAGGAAGAACCCGCGGCCTAAGAAAATCTAGAACTCCTGTTTCAAAATCAATTAGGGTTCCTATCATATCAAAAGTCAAAACATCGAAAGAGGTCAAGCGCATGTTTGTCTCCACTAACTAGCGTTGAAAATTCTGATTGTCTTCTTGTATCGATGCCAAAGGCACAAAACAGCTGACTTCGTGCTTTATATCCAGCGCAGAAGGTTGCGGCCGCTCGATGCCGCATATTTTTGTTCGGCGCAGGCAACGCGCAACATAGTTGCAGGCCGAAGCTGGATTGGAAGGCACGAATACAGTTTCGTCAGCGTCTGAGCTGCTTTCGGAATGCAGATTACGCGCCGCTAGAAGGGCCGCCGTATAGGGATGAAAAGGAGAGGAAAACACCTGTCCCGTTGGTCCTTTTTCTACAATGCGGCCAAAATACATCACGGCGATTCGGTCACATAAAAAACGGGCTACACCTAGATCATGCGTAATGAAGATGATGCTCGTCCCGGTTTCACGATTGATGAGCTTTAACAGATTTAAAATCTGCGCCCGAACCGAAACATCAAGCTTCGAGACCGCCTCATCCGCCACAATGATTTTGGGCTTAACACTAATCGCACGAGCAATCGCCACACGCTGAAGCTGGCCACCTGACAATTCATGCGGAAAGCGGTTGCTAAAATCAGGTGATAGGCCAACTCTATATAATAGGCGCCCTATCTCGGCATGAATTTCGTTAGGTTTGCAGATATCATAAAGGCGTAAGGCTACAGCCAATGAACTCCCAATCGTGAAACGTGGATTAAACGAAGAGAGCGGGTCTTGAAATACCATCTGCAAATCACGGCGAAAACCGCGGCTCGCAGATTTTGAAAGCTGTACGAGATTGGAGCCGCAATAATGGATTGAGCCTCCAGTGGGTCGGTAAACGCCCAGCAAGGTTTTACCCAAAGTTGTTTTTCCGCTACCCGACTCTCCAACGATGCCTACAATTTCTCCGGAACCGATTTCTAGGCTTACATTATCAAGCGCACGTATAAGGCGGTCTCCGAACAGATGCCGCTCTATCCTAAAATCAAGCGTAAGGTCGCGGGCGATGAGAAGAGGCTTTTCATTCAACATCGAGAACACACCTTGCTGAATGATTCGATTTTGCAAATCGAATCGGCGGTGGTGCAGTGCGGCACCGCTCCGTGACAAAGGAACAGCGAGGGGCAAAGCAGCACCCCTGTCCTGGAGCCGCCATGCCTGGTTCACCTGGCAATTCGTATAGATAGTCTTCGCGATTTTCTAGCGATACAGAGGCAGCCAATAGCGCTTTAGAATAGGGATGAAGCGGATTTTTCAAAACATCATTTGCAGAACCTATCTCAATGATTTCACCACCATACATCACAGCTATACGGTCACAAATTTCGCCCGCAATTGCAAGGTCATGGGTGACGAACAACACAGACGCGCCAATTCTCTTTTGATGTGTACGAATAAGGTTCAGAATTTGTCTTTCAACGATATTGTCAAGATTGGTTGTCGGCTCGTCCGCCACTATAAATTCTGGACGCAGCGCAATAACCATCGCAATCAGCGCACGCTGCAACATGCCTCCGCTCAATTGATGAGGATAGGAATTTAAAACGCGATCAGGGAGTTTTATGCCAACATCCGTCAGAAGATTACGGGCTTCTTCCGTGTGCGAGTTAGGTAATTGCCCGGCACGCCGCTCGATCGCTTCACGGATATGCCAGCCAATGGTCTTGGCTGGATTAAATGAACCTACAGGATCCTGAAAGATCATCGCGAGGCGCCTGCCACGCAAATCACGAAACTGCGCATCAGACATATCTGCCAGGCTTTTGCCATCAAACATAAGCACATCCGCTCTCATATCTGCGTGATTGGGCAAGAGACGCAGGATTGAGAGACCGGTCACGGTTTTTCCAGAGCCAGATTCA
Source organism: Hyphomicrobiales bacterium (assembly GCA_947455455.1). Lineage (GTDB taxonomy): Bacteria > Pseudomonadota > Alphaproteobacteria > Rhizobiales > Beijerinckiaceae > CAIYZJ01. Next base: position 6,344 of record CANGOE010000001.1, on the reverse strand, counting down.
CCTATAAGGCCTAAAACCTCCCCGCGCGCAATATCGAAACTAACATCTCGCACAGCCCGCACGCTATAGTTGCCGAGCGTAAAGGTTGTCGACAATCCCTTTACGGATAGCAGTGGCACGTTCGTAGTCATAGACGGGCCCTCAATTTAGGATCCATTACATCGCGTATACCGTCACTAAGAAGATTTAATCCCAGCAGGGCAACGGAAATAGACGCGCCTGACAGCGTCAAGACCCAAGGCGATCTTTGGAAATATTCGCGGCCATCGGCCATGATGGTGCCGAGCGAGGGGTCTGGCGGCTGAACGCCAAGCCCTAGAAAGCTTAGACCTGCTTCAATAACTATACCGAAGGCAAGACCTAGAGCCATTTGCACAAATAGCGGCGCTGCTATGTTTGGCAAAATTTCTCTGCCGAGAATACTTAACGTTGACTGGCCCAGCAACTCTGCGGCCTGCACCCATGGTTCATCCTTAACCAAAAGTGCCATATTTCGCGTGAGACGCGTAAAGATAGGAATATAAATCAGAGCAATTGCGGTTGCTATATTAGCCAACCCAAAACCGAGCAGAACCATCAGGAAGAGAGCTAGAACGAAACTTGGAAAAGAGAATAGGAGATCCGAAATGCGCATGATGATGCCCGACCACCAACCACCAAGATAGGCCGATATAAGACCAGCTACAGCGCCGATGATTGCGGCGGCGCATATGCCAACCGTCACTACCGAAAACGAAACCCTGGCACCGTAAAAAATACGCGTGAGCACATCACGGCCGAAGGAGTCAGTCCCGAAAGGATGGCTCCAGCCGGGCGGCGCGAGCAAAGCCATGTAGTCTGCTTCGGTCGGCGAATAGGGGCTGATCCAAGGCCCCACAATCATTGCAGATACAACAAAAAAGGTAATACAAAAACCTGTAAGGCCGAGAGGATTGCGGAACAAAGAACGCATGGCCTGCCCTTAAGTTATTTCGCGCGGATTTAATGCCGCACAAACGAAGTCTACGATTAAATTTACACTTAACACGCCAATCAGGAATGTCAGTGCGCAGGCCTGCACAACCGGATAATCGCGCGCAAATGCCGCATCGACCATCAGAGCGCCAATCCCTGGTACGCCAAAAATACGCTCCACAACCACAGTTCCACCGAGAATGTAGCGAATCTGCAAACCAACGACTGTGACATATGGAATGAGGGCATTACGCATAACGTAATGGATGAAGATGAACGACGCTCTAAAACCGAAAGAGCGGGCAACTCGAACATGCTCGCGATGAAGTGTCTCAAGTAAGGCAGTGCGGAGAATTCTAGTGAATGCCGCGGCCATAGGCGCCGCAACGGCTAGTGCGGGCAAAAAACCGCAGTAGAGTGCTGCAGAAAAAGACTCGGGCGGGGTCACAAATCCATAAGATGGAAAAATTCCAAGACCGAGCGCGAAGATGTAGATCAGCACATAGGACAGCCAAAAATCTGGCATCGAAATACCAAGAATGGCTAAGGATGTCGCAACGGTGTCAACTAATTGTCCATGTCGGAGAACGGATAGCGTTCCAGCGAAGAGCGAGATCAAGACCGCGATGGTAAGCGCTAAAAGACCGATGAACATAGTATTAGGCAGACGGCTTGCAATCAGCTTTGCAATAGGTACATTGGCAGCTATAGTCATAGATGTTCCAAAATCGCCCTGCAACGCATTCAAAAGCCACTTCCAGTATTGAAGTACTACTGGCTGATCGATACCCCATTTTGTGCGGAAGGCCGCAATGGCTTCCGGCGTAGCGAAATCTCCCAGTGCGGCAATCGCTGGGTCGCCCGCACCCATACGCATAGCAAAGAAGACAGAAGCTGAGCCGAGCAGGGCGAGGATGAAGACCCCGCCCAACCGACCGAGCAATTGCCTTGTCATTCCAACTGCAAAAACCATCTTATCCAATTTGCACCGAACCGAATTGATCGGCAAAGTTAGAATAAGGCAGCTGCACGAAGCCATTTACATTTGCACGCAGCAGATTGTGAACATTCGAGGTGAAACATGGCAAAAGTGGCATGTCCTCAAGCATTAGTAATTCCGCGTCGCGATAGACCAACTTGCGTTTAACAGGGTCAAGTTCCATGCGTCCTTTTTCGAGCAAAATATCCATCTTGTCACTCGCATAGAAGTGGATGTTGCGGAAGCCCTTGGAGCCGACCATTTCACCCATGAACTCGTCGGGATCGACAAAGCCGAGCCAACCCATGACCATAGCTTCGTAATCTCCAGCCTTCGCGCGTGCGTATGCCGCATTGAAGTCTGACGCCTGAACCGTCAGCTTAGTTCCAAGAACCTGATTTACCTGGCCTACAAAAATTTCACCAATGCGACGCCACCAGTTAGAACCCCATGTCAGAACCGTTCCTTCCTGACCAGGCTTATATTTGGATTTGGCGAATTCGGCTTTTGCACGTTCCGGATTGAAATTAACCCAATCGCTTACAGCTGGCTTATTATCCGGCCACATCGAAGGTGGAAGAATACCTGGCGTGGCTACACCTTCACCAAATATAACTGCTTTGACAAGGACGTTGCGATCAAACGCCATAGAAACGGCGCGGCGGAAATGAACATCATCAAACGGTGCTTTCTTGTTATTGAGCGCGATATATCGTGTATTGAGACCCGCCTGTTTGATAACGCGGATGTCTGGCTTCTGCTCAAGCGTTGTAATGTCAGCGAAAGGAGCTGTGCTTGTCAAATCAACTTGATTACCAAGAATTGCAGTCATTCCACTCGATTCTTCGGCAATCATTGGGCACCGCACATTCATGATCTTCGGTGCGCCTTCGAACGCCCCAGCAAAGCCTGTCAGCTCGATCATTTCTCCTGATTTCCAATCCTTGACACGGTAACGGCCAGTGCCGACAGGATTTTTACCAAATGCCTCCTCACCCATTGATTTCAACGCGTTACGCGACACAATCTGCGTCGCAGTGCGTGTATTCGTCATATAATTAAGTAGTGGTGCAAAAGGTGCCTTGGTTTCAATACGTATAGTATCAGTATTAACGATTGTAATATTGGAAATTGATTGCAATTTACCTCGATTGGGCGAGGCCGTCTTTTCCTCCAATACTCGTTCAATTGAAAATTTGACATCGTCAGCTGAGAAATCCGACCCATCATGAAATTTAATACCTTTACGCAATTTGAACTCTAGTGTCTTCGGGTCGACAATCGAAAAATTTTCAGCGAGATCAGGTGAAATTTCCATTTTTTCGTTAAACTTCAATAGTGAATTGAAAACGCCGTAGATAATATAGAATTCCGGAATTAAGCTTGCCTTGGCTGGATCAAGTGTGTTGATGACATTAAAACCGGTAATAGCTGCTCTTAGGATTGGAGTTTGTGCATTAACTTCACTATGCCACATCGGAACTCCAAAAGTCCCCATACCTAAAATACCAGAACCTAATTTAATAGCCTGACGACGGTTCATTCCCTTTGTATCAGACATAGCTTTCCCCTTTTTCTAAGATTAATATTTTCAGACAAGTTACGCTAAATTAACCTTGCGGATGACGCATTGCTCGGCGGAGCATAAAGTAGACCCCATTCCACTTCAAACAGACGTATTTCATCGGCAATCTGAGCCTGATCCCAGTTCAATTGTTTGCCAAGTTCCTGAGCACAAGATTCAATATCCGCACGCGCGATCGGACCTGACCAACCCTGGCCAGTACGACGAAGTAAAACATCGGAGAGATGAGCAGGCATATTGTCAAACCCGTTTACAATGTTTGGCAAGCTAAATTCGACTTTTTGCGTAGTATTGCGCGGTGCCAATTTCTGTTTGACATGCGCTGCCATTTCCTCGCCTGCCGATCTATGAGTCATAATCGGGCCTGCTGTCATTGCTAAAATATCAGGTAAACCTTCTGATGATAAATCATGCACAGTTCGTGAACGATTACCAAATGGTACTGTCTCATCATAGGTTAAAGGTCTTACGCCCGCCCATGTCATTATGATGTCGCTGCGCTTTAGATCTAGTGATGGTAGCAGGCGGTTAGCTTCACATAACAAAAATTCAAGCTCGTCTTCAGTTACCCTTATGCATTCTGGATCATCTTCATAAGAGGTTTCGGTCGGGCCAAAATAATGCAGATCCCGCCAGGGTATGCAGTAAAATGGCAATTGGAGACTATTAAGCGTCGCAATACCAAGGCCTCTGAATTCTTCTGGTAAACGAATGACAATATGCGCACCCTTGGTGCCGAAAATCTTGCGCTTGGCATGAGGTGCTCCCGACTGGTTGAAGCTGTCAATCCAGATGCCAGCCATATTCAATACTATTTTCGTACTGACGGTGACGGGGGGCTCCTGTTCTAACATGTCTGTCAACTGGACTGACCAACCCCGGTCGTTACGAACGCTAGACAATTCTGCCTTTGTATAATTACGAATTGTTGCGCCGCTTTGCTCTGCACGAGAGAGCGCATCAAGTGCAATGCGCTCAGGCCACTCAAACTGATATTCATCGAAGGCCGCAACCGATTGCAACCGATCAAAATCACGGAGCTTGCCAATAAGCGGTAAATCGCGCGCTTCGGCAGGTGTTAACATTTTAAAATTAAGCGGAACCTTCGGTGAGCCCATCAAATCAAGCAACTTAAATGCCAACCGAACCTGCCATTCACGATAGGGACCATCAAGATAAATTGGGAAGTGCAGGCGGAGGCATTTCGTTCTCTCCGGTGTCGAAAGCACGAATTTTTCGCGCGAATTCATGGCTTGCCGAGCCATTCGCAAGGCAGTGAAAAGGCGTGATGGGTGAATAACGAAATCTAAGATCGATCTACCAGGGGCCAAATAGCGCAGTCCACAATGAAGTAGTCGGCTTGATCGGGATGATGCGCCAGTTGCGAAATCACCCTTATCAACAATAAGCACCTTGTAACCCATAGCGGCTAGATGCTGTGCCGAGCTACTACCATTGACACCAGCGCCAACGATGACAACGTCGAATTCTTCGTCCTGAAAATTACTTATGGACGTGCGCATCAAATTCCCCCGCCATATTTTAGATAAGATTGTTCAATTTAATTAATTCGGTCAAGTATTTAAATTATTTATTTGTAGTTATTTTTTATAATAATTTAAGGGACTAAAAAAATATCATTAAAAGACTATTTATATCATATGATTAGATAAAGTCGGAAAAGCAGACTTCTGCCAAGTATTTAAAGGCGTTTACTGGAACACTTTACGGTGCATATATACTCGGCCAACATCTCGACAGAACGATGGACCGCATGCGCGACTCAATTTGATAACGCTGATTTATTGGTAGGTATTCAATAAAACTCAGATAAACGAAACGATCTGATTTATGTCGGCATCACCAGCACAGGCATAGATGCTTCCTTTGCTAAATTAGCAGCCAATGGACCAACGAACAAAGATGTCCAAGTAGGCCTACCACGACCAATGATAATCAGATCCGCTGATGATTGCCCAGCATAGGCAAGGATTTCGTTCATCACAGCGCCACTACGAACAATGGTTTTGATTTGGTTACGTGGATATTCGATCTTACCGGCAAAACGATCCAGAGTTTCAATCATATCTTTGCGGGGTTCTGCACTAAAAGGTAAATCAGGGAAGTCAAATCCATAACCATGCCCGCTTGAATATACATCAACGTAAATCAGATGCCATTTGGTCGTTGAGGCATTTGAAAGAGCCTTAGCGACGGTAAAATTTTCTTCATATGAATCAATGCTGCCGATATCGATTGGAAAGAGGATTGACTGATACATGGCACAAACTCCTATTTGGAGATTTGATAGTGTCCAACATCATACTGCCAATTTCAAATGATTTTATAATTTGAGGTGTTGGATGGCGATGGCACTAACCCGTCCGTTACCCATCTGCTCCACTCAAGAACGATCCGTAACACCGATCATGGACGAAATCCTGTAGGCGTTAGAGATGACTGCGTCAATAAGCAAAATTTAATTGATGACAATGTCGAAATATATTTGGTAAATATGAGACTTATTTTTCGTTCAATCTCCAATCTATATTCTGATCCTACAAATAATCATCGAACTATTGTTATTATTCATCTTGCTAGTTCTAAAAAAATAAGCCTACCTAAAGGAGTTATTGGCTTAATAGTTGGATGCTTGCAAAAATGACGGTAACAGATCAGCAATTACCTTTTCGCCGCGCGGCACAATATGTCCGCATGTCTACCGAACATCAGCAATATTCAACCGAAAACCAAGGCGACAAAATTCTTGAATATGCCTTAAGTCACGGCTTGGAAATTGTCCGGACTTACGCTGACGAAGGCAAG